>CAXUNH010000097.1:0-12205 GCA_964252405.1 uncultured Acidobacteriaceae bacterium
TTGCATCGGCGGCGCGTCGCTCTCCTGCGCACCCTTCTGGCGAAACCACTCGTACAGCAGGATGGATCCGGCCACCGCGGCATTCAACGACTCCATCCGGCAAGGAATCCTCACCTGCTGCTCCGCAATCGCCAGAGCTTCACGCGACAAGCCCCGGCCTTCACTGCCGATCAACAGCACCGGGGAGCCCCGCAAGGCTCCTGCGGGCGAGACCGCCGACGCCCCACTCGCAACCGCCGCCAACACCCGCCGCTGCGGCCCACGGAGCTTTGCGACCTCCGTCAGCGCGGCCCGGGACACGGGCACATGAAACACGCCTCCCGCGGAAGCCCGCAGCACCTTGGGCGACCACGGATTCGCACACTCCCCGACCAGCCACACGGCTTGGGCCCCAAACGCCGCAGCCGATCGAATCAGGGTCCCCACATTGCCTGGGTCCTGCACGTTCTCCAACACAAGAACGGCGCCCTCTCCGTCGCGCTCGAGACTGCCCAGTTCCGGGATCGGCAGCGCGCCTGCGATGCCCTGCGGCGTCCCGGTGTCGACAACGGAGTCAAACACCTCGCGACGAAGGACCAGGCGCTCCCGAGCCCGCAGCTTCCGCAGCGAAGGGAGGTCCAGCAACCGCTCTTCGCCCTCGCGCACAAAGAGCACGTGGAGTTCAAGACCCGCTGAAGCCGCCTCAGACAACAGGTGCTCGCCTTCAACGGCAGTCAGCTCCCCCGCGCGCGAGGCCTTGCCGCTGAAGGCAGCCCGCAACGCCTTGACCCGTGCATTCGTGCGGCTGGTGATGGGCGGGGGCAGCGGCATACGCCTCAGTCTACCCGTCGTCACCCCCGCGCCCGCCCGCATGCGATACCCTCTCTGCAGGAGCCAAGGGGACACGTTGGACGCAGAACTGCTTCGCATACATCCGGACGAGCCGGAGCCAGAACATATCGCCCGGGTCGCCCAGATGCTTGATGGCGGCAACGTCGTTGCCCTGCCTACCGATACCTTTTACGGCCTCGCCGTAGACCCCGTGAACCTGCGCGCTGTCGACCGGATCTACGATCTGAAGACCCGCGCCCGCCACAAGCCGCTTTCGCTGCTCATTGCGGACGTCGCCCAGGCCTACGAACTCGCACGCGGCATCGACGCCGGCTTCGACCGACTCGCAGAGCGCTTCTGGCCGGGCCCGCTCACCATCGTCGTTCGTGCGGGCAGCAAGCTTCCTCTGCGTGTCACCGCCAACACCGGCAACGTCGCTCTGCGCGTACCGGAGGCTCCCATTTGCCGCGCTGTGGTGCAGAAACTCGGCCTGCCCATCACCGCCACCAGCGCGAATTTACGCGGCCTGGCGGAGTGTACCTGGGCCGGCTGCGTCCGCGAGCAGTTTGGCGACAAGCTCCCGCTCATCGTTGACGGAGGACCCACGGCCCGCACGGTCGCGACCACCATCGTGGATCTTTCCGGCGGCGAGAACTCCTGGATGATTCTCCGCGAAGGGGCCATCCCCACGCACGAGATCGCCCTGGCCCTGCAACGCTGACCCAATCCCCTTCCACATTACGCCGGGTTGCAACCGCCGCCCGGCACGTCATACTGTAAGCACTTCCTCCTCATGCGCCGGGCAGTCACACGAGCTCAGTTCCAGCAATCCACCGCACGTTGGTTCGTGCGCTTGTGGACCCGTCTGCTCGGGCTGTTCGTCATCCTCTGTCTGTGCTGGCTCGTCTGGCTGCATCATCAGATCAGCTACATCGCCGGGATCGACAACGCGCAGACAGCCGACGCCATCGCCGTGTTCGGCGCCGCCGAATATGCCGGCCGGCCCTCGCCGGTCTTTCACGCGCGCCTGGACAAAGCCCTGTCGCTGTACCAACGCGGCCTCGCCCCGGTGATCATCACCCTTGGCGGCGGGTCGGCGAAGGACTCCGGCAACACTGAAGGCGCTGCCGGTCGCGACTACCTGCTCGCCAACGGCGTCCCCGGGGACCACATCCTCGCGGAGACCACCTCGGTCGACACCGAGCAACAGGTGGACGACCTGAGCCTCCTCGCGGTCGAGCACAAGTTCCACACCATCGACGTGGTCAGCGACGGCACCCACCTGTTTCGCATCGGCCTGCTCTGCCATCGCGCCGGGCTCACGGTCTACACCTCACCTCGCGCACCGCTCGGAAATCTCGACGACCTCCATCGCGCGCAACGCATGCTGCACGAGATGCTCAGCGCCACCTCCGTCGCGCTCAACCTGCACATCAGCGCGCTGCACCGCCGGCTGGAGAGCAGGGGCGACTAAGCCTCGGCTTTGCCTTTCCGGTCCGCATCGCGAAGAGATCTGCTGTTTCCGGCTCACGGTGGCGGCACTCGCGTCGAAGACCCCAGGCTTAGCTCTAGTAGAAGAGCTCCTGGATTGCCTTCCAGTCGACCCTACCGGATTGGCCTGCGAGCTCGATCGTCGCATCGGCGGGGCCAAGCTTGCCCTCGCGAAAAAGAAAGAATGCGGGTCCTTGCGGATCGATCAGGAAGATATTCTCAATGCCCATCCGCTCGTAATCCTGCAACTTCACCAGCACGCGCCGAATCGTGTCATCCGGCGAAAGCACCTCGAACACAGCAACGGGAGCCGTCCTGAGCAGTTCCTCAACGGGCTCGTTCATCGAAGTCACCGTGACGTCAGGTACGCGGTAGCGCGTTGGACTTACCTGAACCCGGTACTCAGGACGCGCTCGCAGGCGCCACTCCGGGTAGTGTGCTCGAAACCAGGCCTGCAGGGCCTCCTGCCAGGTGCTGTGCTCGTACCCTCCCACGTTCCGCTCCTCGACCACGCCATCCACAAACTCGGCAGCGGGTTCGAACTCGCTCCTTAGATAGTCCGCCTCAGACATCCGCAGTTGGGGAAGGGATGAAGCCAACGCTGCCATCTTTGCACCTCCAAACAATCCCGAAGTTTTGCGCCCTTTGCGGTCAGCACGCGGAAACGCGCAGGAGAAGCGCGTTGCTCCTGTTATCTACTCGCTCCTGCTCTTCGTCAACTGCAAAGGGAAGGCATCGGCATGCACAGCCCTACTCGTCTTCATCCACCCCAGCCGCTACCGGCACGCCACCCTCACGCCGCATGCGCAGATACCCGCGAATAAACGGCTCCAGATCGCCATCCAGCACACGGTCCACATCGCCCACTTCCACCCGCGTGCGCAGGTCCTTGGCCATCCGGTAAGGCTGCAGCACATAACTCCGGATCTGCGAGCCGAAGTTGATCTCCAGCTTTGAGTCTTCCAGCTTCCGGCTTACAGCCTTTTTCTTTTCCAGCTCAAACTCATACAGCCGGGAGCGCAGCATCTTCATCGCGCGCTCCTTGTTCTTATGCTGTGAGCGCTCATTCTGACAGCCAGCCACAATGCCCGTCGGGATGTGCGTGATCCGCACCGCGGAGTCTGTCGTGTTCACGTGCTGCCCACCCTTGCCGCCAGACCGGTACGTATCGATCCGCAGATCATCCGGCTTGATGTCGATCACGATCGAGTCGTCGATCTCCGGCGACACAAACGCCGAGGCAAAGCTTGTGTGCCGTCGCTTGGCCTGATCGAACGGGGAGATCCGCACCAGCCGGTGCACGCCCGTCTCGCCCTGCAAGAGACCAAACGCGAAATCGCCCGTGATGGTGAACGTCGCCGATTTGATGCCCGCTTCATCGCCATCCTGGATCTCGTTGATCTCGGTCTTGAAGCCTTCGCGCTCTGCCCAGCGCAGGTACATGCGCATCAGCATCTCGGCCCAGTCCTGCGACTCCGTCCCACCCGCGCCCGGATGCACGGTCACGATGGCGTTCAATGCGTCATGCTCCTCGCTCAGCATCGTGCGCGACTCCAGCTGCTCCGCATAGGTGCTCAGCGAATCAATCTCGCGTTTCAGCTCGTCTTCAATGCTGGTCTCGCCCTCGCGCATCAACTCGAAGTACGAGTCGATATCGCCCATGCGACGCTCCAACTCCCGGGCGTAGCTGAGCTGCTCTTCCAACCGCTTGCGTTCACGCATCAGCGGCTGCGACTTCGCCGCATCGGACCATACGGCAGGATCGGCAATCTTGCCTTCCACCTGCGCCAGTTCTTTTGTTAGTCGGGGTGAGTCAAAGATACTCCCGCAGGTCACGCACCTTCTCGCGCACCGGGGAGTAAGCAAAATCCAAGTCGTCAAGCATAGCTCTAGTCTACTCGGCCCGGCCCGAATCGCTGCTGCAGCGCACCGCCGGCGAGCACAGCCGCAATCACGAGGGCGCAAAGCCAGCCGATCCAGTCGCCGTGCCGCGTGTAGAAGGTCAGATCGCTTCGGTACCCGAAGGGCACCTCGATGGCGTCACGAGTGTGGCGGGGCAGCGCCGCGACAATGCGGCCCTGCGGATCGATGGAAGCAGTCAGCCCGGTATTGGTGTCGCGCAACAGCCATCGCCGGTTCTCAATCGCCCGCATCCGGGCCATGTCCAGATGCTCCCAGGGCGCGCTGGTGTCTCCATACCAGCCGTCGTCGGACAGATTCACCAGCACCTGCGCGCCGCTCTGCGCAAACTCCCGCACCTCGTCGCCGAAGATGGACTCATAGCAGATAAACACGCCGAAACGGTGCCCGTTCACACTGAACACGCGCCTCTGCGTTCCCGGAACCAGCACAAGCCCATCCAGCAGGTGGCCGGCAAAAAAGAAGAGCTGCTTATAGGGTGTGTACTCGCCAAAAGGAACAAGGTGCATCTTGTCGTACCGTCCGGCGTAGCTTCCGTCCGGGAGAAAGAAGCTGGCCGAGACAAACTGGTCGACGCGCCCGTCGCTGTTCTTCACTCGGCCTGCACCCTCGGCCTGAACGACAACCGGAGCATGCTCCCCGCGCGCCAGGGCCCCCACCGCCTCCCGGAGCACAGCGTCCGCGTCGGCGAAGGGGGTCGGTGCTTCGGGCCAGGCAATCAGCGCTGGTGCCGCGAAGCCGCTGTGAGAGTCGTCGGCAATCTGCGCATTCCCGGTATCTGCCTGCCCCGCGCGCCTGGGGTGCAGTGACAACCGGGAAAACTGGTCCAGTAACTCCGGCTGAGGATAGCCAAACGGCTGCCCCTGCGCCCCGACGTTCAGATTGTCCTGCAGGAGCACCGCGTTCGCAGACGCTGGGTCCGGAGGGGACCGGTGTACCTCACCCGCGTAGCTCAGGGCGACAAGAACGGCGGCCAGCAGCGCGCCCGTCCACCGCAACGGGGGAGGAAACTTCCACAACCAAAGAACATTGCCCGCGGCCACGACCAGACTTAGCCCCATCACGCCCGTGAGCGGGGCCAGAGGCGTCAGCCAGGAGTTATCCACCTGCGTGTAGCCCAGCAAATCCCAGGGAAATCCTGTGATGCGCGCACGGGCCAATTCGACCGCGACCCAAAGGACCGGCGAAAGCGCAAGCGCGGTTTTCTCTCGGAATCGCATTCGAAGGGCAGCGTAGAGAACGGCAAACAAAGCAAGATACAAACCCAGATACAGCGAAAACAGCACAAGGATGCCCACGGACGCAGACGCGGGCAGACCCCCGTAAAGATACATGGTCTGGTAAATCCAGTAACAGTTGCCGAAGAACCAAACAACGCCACAGACGTAGCCCAGCATGGCGGACTGCCCGAGTGAGAGCCCATTTCCCTGGCGAGTGCCGCTGTTCAACGCTCCCAGAAGCGGAACAAGGCAAAACCAGCAGACGCTCCGACGCCACAACGGCACAGGTCCGGCCAGCGGAAACGGCAAGAGTTGCAGGCCCGCTGAAACCAACACCAGAGCCCAGACACGCGGGGGAATGGACCGCATCGCTGTTGAGTCTAGCATTCACCCTCCGCTTTTCTTCACCTCACCGGAAGATCTGCATCTAAGAAAGGCAAACGTTTCTCTTGCGAGCTTGCGCTAACTTTGCACGGCAGCATAGAGTAAGCCCATTCGGGCTTTTGAGCCGTGCGGCCCATGTCCCAACAGAAAGGAAGTTATATGGACGTAAGTGAAATTCTTTCCTCAATCGACGCGGAGATAAGCCGGTTGCAGCAGGCGCGTCAGGCGGTTGCTGCCCTCGACGGTGCAAGTCCCATTCCCGCCCGCCGCCGTGGACGACCCAAAGGAAGCACCAACATCGCGCCCGCCGCCGCAGATCCACGCAAGCGCAAGCGCAATCTGAGCCCCGAAGGCAGAAAGCGCATTCAGGAAGCGATGAAGCGCCGCTGGGCCGATCGCAGCAAGAACGCCGATTCCAAGGGCAACGATAACTCCAAGTAAGCAGGCGCGCGGGCGTGGAGCCGGTGCGTCTCCACGTCTCTCACCTCAGCGACATGCTCAGCGAATGGCCAGCACTTCCCGCACGTTATCGCTGCCCTGAAAGAACCGAATCGTGCCAAAGCCTTCCAGATAGCGTTCAATCTGCCGATTCTGCAGTACCTGCCGGACCGGCAAAGGCTCGTTGCCCAGAATCCGCAGCTCCGGCCCTTCCGTGAGCTGGTAGCGAGCATACCCGTTCTCCGGACCTTCCATTTTGCCGTGGAAAAAGCCAAGAAGACGTCCTTCAGGACGGATCACTTCGCGCAAGCGTTCAAACAGGGTAGGCACCAGGGGCACCGGCAGGTAATCCGCCGTATCCCAAAGCAGGATGATGTCGAAGTCCCTGCCCGAGAAATCCAGGTTGGCTGCTTTAAATCGCTCCGCATCGTATTCCGGCGCCTTGGCCCGCGCGCCCTCGGTTCCCGTCTTCAACCACTCAGCCCGCTGCGCCTCGCCCACGATATTTGCCATGTACACGCTGTGGCCCAGCGATGTGAGCAGGTTAATGTTTACCGGCGATGTGCTGCCGAAGTCGAGCACCCGCAACGACCGTGCCGGCTCTGCGCGGAGATAGGTGAGCACGTCCACCCATCCGCGCGAGTGCCGCGTCCGCTCAGGGATCTTCCCTTCGCCCGCACCGCCACCACGCCTGAACAACTTCAACATGACAAGCCCTTTCCAACCCACTCCGGTGTGCTCTGAGAATCGCCTGCCTTGGGCCGTTCTGTCCAGCAACGGAAGTTGCACCAGGCGCCTTTTCGAACCCGTTGAAGACCGGGGACACGCCCTGCACCGTCTTCAACAGGCTTTCTCCCGTCCAAGGTAGGGGAGCCTTTGTTTGCCACAAGCCGCCTCTGCCAACCGACGTCCTCCTTACACCGGCGCAGCCGCCCTTCTGCTGACCTTGCTCTGCGGAACGTGCTTGCCTGCCGTCCCGGAGCTCCGGGCCCAGGGCCAGCCCGCGACCGCCGCACCCGACCTCTCCCTGCCCGCAGTGCGCTGGGCGGAAGAAGCCGCGGCCAACGAAGAGCGGGTCGTGAACTACGACGAAAGCGCTCCGCTTCGCTACCGGGTCCGCCGGATCGACGCCAAGGGCGAGACCGTGCGCGAGACGATCGAAAGCAAGGAAGGCTCCATCGCCCGCTTGATCGAGCGTAACGGCCAACCGTTAACCGTCGAAGAAAACGCGGCCGAACGGGATCGCCTGCAGGCCATCCTTGACTCACCCGACGCCGTGCAGCATCGTATGCGGCGCGAGGCCGGGTCCCGCAGCTATGCCATCGAGTTGCTGCGCAACATGGCGAAAGCCATGCAGTGGAGCTATGTGCCGGGTCAGCCGCAACTGCCTGACGCCGCGACGCCCGCCGTCGTTCTCGACTTCAAGCCTGACCGCAACTTCAAGCCGCCCAGCCTCATAACCGAAGGTCTGACCGGCATTGCCGGCCGTGTCTGGATCGATGCTGCCAGCCACTGCGTGACGCGCATCCAGGGCAGCATCCTGCATCCGGTCGACTTCGGCTGGGGAGGCGTGCTCGCGCGCATCAAGGAGGGCGGCTCCATCGAACTGGAGCAGCGCAAAGCCAACGACCGGCGCTGGCTCTACTCGCACCTTGTGGAACACATCACGATCCGCGAGGTGCTGGTGCACACCACCGTGGAAAACGCGCAGGCAGACGTGATCGCCGTGCAGTCGCTCCCCAGCCCCGTCTCGCTTGGGGAGGCGGTCCGCACGCTGCTCGCCATCCCGGTCGCAACGCGTTAACGGTTCCGCTGCGCCACGCCCGCGCCGAGCGGATCCTCGGCTGCCGCCTCCGCGGCCTTGGATCTCGCCCACAGGCGTTCCCTGTCGTCCGCGGTCAGCGCCTCGAAACGCTCCTGCCCACCCGCTGCACTTTCCATCTCGCGATACCGGCTGCGAAACTTGGCGTTGGTGCGGCGCAAGGCAAACTCCGGATCGACGGCAAGGTGCCGGGCCAGGTTTACCGCCGTAAACAGCAGATCGCCCACCTCCGCCTCCATGCGATCCCGGTCGCCCGCCGCAAGCTCTGCCTTCAGCTCGGCCGTCTCTTCCGCCAGCTTGCCGAACAAACCCTGCGCATCTGGCCAGTCGAACCCCGCCTTTGCCGCCTTGGAACCGAGCTTGCTCGCCTCCAGCACGGCCGGCATCGATCGCGGCACGCTGTCCAACGCCGAACCCGCGTCGGTCGAACTCGCTGCCTTCTTCTCCTCACGCTTGATCTGCTCCCAGTTGCGCAAAACGGTGCCGGCGTCTTCCGCAACGGCATCGCCGAAGATGTGCGGATGCCGCCGGATCAGCTTGGCGCTCAGCCCCTCCGCGACGTCCTCCAGGTTGAAGTAGCCTGCATCCTGGGCCATCTGCGCGTAGAACAGCACCTGCAGCAGCAGGTCGCCCAGCTCGTCCCGAAGCTCCGGCCACGCGCGCCGCTCGATGGCGTCGAAGACCTCGTAGGTCTCCTCCAACGTGTGCCGTTTGATGGTGTCAAAGGTCTGCTCCCGGTCCCACGGACAACCTTCCGGCCCGCGCAACCGGGCCATAATCGCGGTCGCCCGCGCCAACGCCGCCGCCGCGCACTCCTGCTTCCCTACCTCAGCCTGTGTGATGTCACTCGCCATGCCCCGATGCTATCGCGCGGTGCGCCCGCACCGGCAGGACCCCGCTTCCTCCGCAGCCACCAAACGTCTAATCTGAGGTTTGCCGCTGGATTCGGCAAACCTCCCCGCAATGGACCTGCTCCAAAAAATTCGCACCCTCCCCACCGGCCCCGGTTGCTATCTCTACAAGAACGCCGAAGGCGAGGTCATCTACGTCGGCAAGGCGAAGAACCTGCGCGCCCGCGTGCGCTCGTACTTTCTGGCCGCCTCGCAGGCGAATGCCAAAACCGGCTCGCTCATGCGCGAAGCTGTCGATCTCGACTACATCACCGTGGCCAACGAGCACGAAGCGCTCGCGCTTGAAAACAATCTCATCAAGCAGCGCAAGCCCCGCTTCAACATCCTGCTGCGCGACGACAAAACTTATCCCTACATCAAGCTCACCCTGCGCGACCGCCACCCCAAGGTCTTCGTCACCCGCCGCCTGCGCAAGGATGGCTCCGCCTACTTTGGCCCGTACTTCCCCGGCAACCTCGCCCACCGTTTAGCCGACGTCGTGCGCAAAAGCTTCCTCATCCCCGGCTGCAAAGTCGATCTCGAGCGCTATCACCCGCGCCCCTGCCTGCAGTACTACATCAAGCGATGCACCGGCCCCTGCGTCGAAGGCCTGATCTCCCAGCCCGACTACCGCGCGGTCATCAAAGATGCCCAGCTGTTCCTCGAAGGCAAGACCGAAGAGCTCGAATCGCGCCTCATGGAACGCATGGAAGCCGCCGCTGAAAACATGCAGTTCGAGCTCGCCGCGCGCCTCCGCGACCAGCTTGGCACCGTGCACCAGGCCGGCGAGCGGCAACGCATCGCCACCACCGAGAGCGACGACGCCGACGTATTCGGCTTCCACTTTGAGAACGACATGCTTGCTGTCAATCTCTTCCACATGCGCAACGGCAAAATTGTTGACCGGCGCGACATGTTCTGGGAAGACCTCCCCGACCTGGAACCTGACGCCACCACGTCCCCCACAGAACAAGCGCTCAACGAGACCGACCTCGAGTCCGATCCCTATCTAGAACCCGAACCCGCCGTCTCCGCCCCGGCCATCGTCGAAGACCAACCCGAGTCCGACCAACACTCCGTCCTGACCTCTCCCTTCGACCCATGCGAGGGCCCAGGGCTCAGGGCCCAGGGTTCAGCAAGCCAAGACTCAACAACTCAGCAGCCGCAGCAGAAGACCCACGGGTTCAACGGCGACACTGTCATCTCGACCGGAGGCGGAGCCGAAGTGGAGAGACCTGCGGATTTCCGGGGAGCTGAACAGCAGTCCAAACTCAAGGGCTCGCCCCTGAGCCCTGGACCCTGGGCCCTGGACCCTGCGCCCTGCTTCAGCCCTTCCGCCTTCTTCTCCGCCCTGCTCAAACAGCTCTACCTCGACCAGAGCTACGTCCCCAAACACATCTACGTCCCCGTCGACTTCCCCGACCGCCAACTCCTTGCCGACCTCCTCCGCGAGCGCAGCGGGCACAAAATCGAAATCGCCGCCCCGCAACGCGGCGACAAGCGCTCCCTCGTCGACCTCGTCTGCCAGAACGCCAAACAATCCTTCGACCAGCGCTTCCGCACCCTGATTCCCACCGCCAAAGCCATGGCCGAAGCCCTGGCCGACGCGCTGAACCTGCCCGACCCGCCCGAACGCATCGAGTGCTTCGACATCTCGCACATACAGGGCGCTGAAACCGTCGCCTCCATGGTCGTCTGGGAGAAAGGCGCGATGAAGAAGGCCGACTATCGTAAATTCCAGGTTCGCACCGTAACCGGCGTCGACGACTTCGCCTCCATGCGCGAGATCGTCACTCGCCGCTACACCCGCTTCGCGCAAGGCGCGCAGCCCACCGGTAAAGACTCCACCCTGCCCTCGCTCGTCCTCATCGACGGCGGCCTCGGCCAGCTCCACGCCGCTGCCGAAGCGCTGCAGGAGCTCGGGCTCACCACGCTTCCGCTGGCCTCCATCGCCAAGCGCGAAGAGGTCATCTACGTTCACGGCCAGGAGGACGATCCCGTCATCCTCGACCGCCGCAGCCCCGTCCTGCACGTCATTCAGAAGATCCGCGACGAATCCCACCGCTTCGCCATCGGCTACCACCGCAAGCGCCGCGAGATGCGGGACCGCACCAGCGAACTCGATGCGATCCCCGGCGTAGGCCCGACCACCCGGCAACGCCTGCTCACGCACTTCGGCAGCGTTCGCGCCCTGAAGCAAGCAGCCGAGCAGGCCCCGGACTCCCTCCGCGCCGTGGTCAACGCGGCCACCGCCGAGAAGATCCGCGCCTTCTTCGCCGCCCAGACCGGCGCGGGCTCCAACGACAGCCAGCACCCCGACGTCCTCCTCTCCTCACTGTCCTAGGGAAGTTCTTGCCGAAACGCTCTGCGCACCGGAGAGACAAGCCAGGGCGCCCGTACGTCTCCCCTTCGTACGCCTCGATCGAACCGTCTCTATCTCGCGGCGACACTCGATCCCGGCGCTCTCTGAGACAATCAATTTGGTCTGGAGTCCAACAAACGCGTGTCGCTGACATCCCGCTTCGCCCCTTTCGCCGCCCTCTCTGTCGCCCTGCTCTCGTCGCCCGCCGTACCCTCGCAAACACCGCCGGCGGCCCCGCTCACGCCAGCGGCGACACGCCCGGACGTCACGCGTGCTACGCTCACCAACGGCATGCGCGTGGTCATCATTCGTGACGCGCTCGCGCCCGTGGTCACCGTGGAGGCCAACTTCCTCGTCGGCGGCGACGAAACGCCCGCGGGCTTCCCCGGCATGGCCCACGCCGAAGAGCACATGGCCTTTCGCGGCTGCACCGGCATGTCCGCCGACCAGACCGCGGCCATCTACGCCCAGCTCGGCGGGGAAAACAACGCTGATACCCAGCAGACCATCACCCAGTTCTTCGCGACCGTGCCCGCGGCCGACCTCGGCGTCGCGCTGGAGGCGCAGGCCGCCTGCCTGCGTGGCGCCGACAACACCCAGGCCGAGTGGGACCAGGAACGCGGCGCCATCGAGCAGGAGGTCGCCCGCGACCTTTCCAACCCCACCTACAAGTTTCTCTCCCGCCTCAACGGGGACATGTTCGCCGGTACCCCCTACGCGCACGATCCGCTCGGCACCAAGGAGTCTTTCGACAAGACCACGGCCGGGCAACTCGGCGACTTCTATAAGCAGTGGTACACGCCCGCCAACGCCATCCTCGTCATCGCCGGCGACGTGGAGCCGGACACCACGCTGGCCCGCGTGAAGC
>CAXUNH010000098.1:0-12162 GCA_964252405.1 uncultured Acidobacteriaceae bacterium
CGCTAGGGCGGCGCGGGCGTCCGCGCGTTTGCTGCGCGGCGCAGCGTCGTCCATGTCGCCGACGATGACCCGGTGCTCGTTTTCGGGGCTGCGCGTGGGAATGAGTTTGGCCTTGTCCGCGGCAGCCTTTTTGGCGGCAATCTGTTTGCGCTGCTTGGGCGAAACGGCGCCGGTGACGGCGGAACCCCGGCGCGCGCCCTTCGCGGGACCTTTGCCCAGTTTGGGGCGGGTGCTCGCCTGGCGATGCTTTTTTCCCAGGCGTTTCTTTTGTTCGCGCTTCGGTGCCATAAAATCCTCGTCTGTTTTGATGGTCGCACGTTGCGCGGGAACACTTTGCCGGTCGGCGGGGTCTTTAGGCGTAGAGAACGGGTGGGAAGGCAACCAGTGATGAGGATCTCGAACTGCATTTCTTTGTGGGGGCCGCTTCGCAGAGCTCTGGGGCTTGCTCTTGTGTTTCTGTGCCTGAACAGTGCGGCATGGGCTTGCTCTTGCGGAGGTGTGGGGCCCTGCATTGCTCATCGGCACTTTGGGACGGTGTTTCTGGGCACGGTGCTGCATCTACGCACGGTCGACAATGAGCATCGCTCGCCGGATGGGACCGTTTGGCACGGCGGTGGCCACCGAATGGTTACGGTGAAGATCGAGGAGGACTTTAGCGGCCATTACGATGTGGGCAGGTTGGTGGAAGTGACGACCGGGATCGGCGGTGGGGACTGCGGCTACCCCTTCAAGGAAGGCATACGGTACGTGATCGATGTGAGCGAACAGGACGGTGCGCTTTCAACCGGCATTTGCTCAAACACCAGGGCGGAGGCAGAGGCGGGTCTGCTACTTCGGGATCTTCGCCGCGGTGCCGGGATCCCGCCGCCCGATGTGAGTGGGGAGGTCGTGCTCCGAAGCACCAGGCAGGGCGAGGCGGCTTTTGCGCCGAAGCCGCTGGCAAACATTCCTGTGACGATGAACAGTGTGAGCGGGGCGGTGTACGGGACGGTAACGGATACACAAGGGATTTACGAGTTCGCGGTGCTTCCGTGGGCCGCCTATTCCATTCATTTCGAGCTGCCGAAGACCATGATGTCCTACGACAAAGCGAATACGCTTGGCCTGGCCCTACCGTTCACTAACGGATTTGGCGGCGCGGGATGTGAGCTGGGATGACGGCGTATTCGGCGGGAGGGCTCGCCGGGCAGGTACTGGATGAGCACGGCAACGGCGTAGCAGGGACGGTGTGGCTCAGTGACCGTCCGCCGTTTGAGCCGCAACAGGGTGCGTCGGGGGGCCTGGGTGTCGTTGACGTAGACGGCAGCTTTCGGGTGACTCCGCTGGATGATGGCGTGTATTGGATTCGCTTTTCTTCGAACAAGCAGCGGCCGCCATGGTTCTATCCGGGTGTTTCCTTGCCGGAGAGCGCGGCATCAGTCACCGTCGTGGGCGGACAAGTGACAGAGGGCCTGCGAATGATCGTGACCCAATGAGGGAGCCTGGCATGGGTCTCTGGGTGGCGGCGTTTTGGTATTTGCTGCTTTTAGGCCTTGCAACTTCGATTGGCGGGGCAGGACACGGGATCATGTTCCCGCTGGCGATCACGTGTGCGCCGTTCCCAGTTGGTTATGAGCCTTCACTGGGGTTGCTTGCGTTGCCTTTGAGCCTGGCGTTCTGGTTGTTGTGCTGCCTATGTCGCTCTGCGGGGAAGAAGCTGGTGGATGCCGTCTTTGTTGGCCGTCCAGTACCTCGTGAGTGGTTTTGCGTGTGCCAAGTTGTATTCGGAGTATTCCCAAGACCCTTACCAGGATCGTTCTCAGGTGCTTCACTCCTTCGCGTTGCTGCTGGGAGTATGGGCGTTGTTGTTTGTTGCCGGGCAGGCTGGCCTGTGGGGTGCCTGGGCCTTGAGGGTTAGGCGGAGGAAGGAACGTTTTGGGGCGGGCAATCCCTTCATGTAGGCAGGCGCGCTTGCTTGTCTGGAGCGCTGGGTGGTGGTGCGGAGGGTGCCTTGCGGGAATGCGACAGGTGCTTGTGTGGCGCGTGCTGGCCTTCATTTTACAGTGGGTCCGGGTGTGTGAGGGCGTTTGTGTGCTCGTGCATTGTGGCGCCGGGATGTGGGGGCGTGGGAGCATCCGTCGAGCATGGTTTAGGGCTCGTGAGCGGGTGCGGAGAGTGAAGAACGAGGACCTGAGCATTGGACTACCCGGGAATCCGAGCCGTGTGTTGCTACTGCGCCTGGGCCAATGGGAAGCTGACAGCGGGGCCGCCTGCGTATGTGCGGGCGGGCCGGGCTGGGCCCAGTCCGGGACCATCGGCGTGCAGATCTGGGGGGGGACGCACGGAGATGAGGCAGAGGAAGATCAGCAACGGGGGCAAAGGTCTGAGGGTGACCCGGGCGGCAGGTCTCATGCAGCCCATGGTAGCGGGCCAGGACTAACGACGGTACCCTGCCCCTTTGCGCCGTGAGTGCCTTATGAGTCTCCTTGCCTGTTCCGAAGGAAAGGGCCCCGGAACGACCTTGTTCTTAGGACTGGACCGAAGAGTGCAGGTTTTGCGATTGCATCCCCTGCCGCGGAGATCTGGCCTCCCGCAGCTTGCGCGCGAGCCTGGTGCAGCCGACGCGTGTGCATTCGAGCACCAGGGTAAGGGCGATCAGGACGGGGAGGATGAGGATGGCGATCGTGGTGTCGGACATAGCGGACTCCTTCATTTGCAGTCTTTCGCGGGGGTGGAAGCACGAGCGTTTGGCTCCGGTGCAGGTGCGGTTCAGAGGCGGCGCCCGTGGCCGGAGTCAGGGTTGGTTCCGATACGGCGCTGCACGACGCGGGCACAGTGCAGGCGGCTGCACTCCACAAGCAGGACCAGAACGAAGAGAAGGGGCAGAAGGGCGAAGGCGATCCAGTTCTCCGACATGACGGGCTCCTTTCCGGGGTTCGCTGCTGTTTCAGGGCCTTGCAGGTGAGCTTGTTTGGCGTCGAGGTGGAGCGAACCGGCCATCACTGAGGTATGCGTTGCGAACCTGGAAAAGGGGACAAGTCTTCCGAAAACGTTCCGCGTACGCTTCCGGAGCCGCTATGGCTGGTACACCGAAAGACAGCCGGGCGGGGTCCGGCGGTGCGGAGTTGAACGAATCCGAGATGGCCGTGCACGAAGGTGGGGCACTGCTGTTGGAGAAGACAGACCCGATCGCGGCCATCAAGCGGAACGCTCTGTAGCCTATCGACGATCCCTTGCGTGATCGAACGCGCGTACAACGGAGAAGCAGTTGAATGTCGCTACTCGCGACGGGGAGATCGAATGAAAGAGAAGCTACTGTTCTGTGCGGTGGTGGCTGCCGTCTGTGTACCGGCGTGCAAAGCTGCGGACAACCCCTGGAATGGAACCTGGAAGCTGAACGAGGGGAAGAGCAAACTTACCGGCGGGGTGGACACCGTGAGCAAGAGTGCTGACGGCAAGTACACGGTCACGAGCTCCGGGGTCACGTTCAGCTTTGGTTGCGATGGCGCAGACTATCCTGTTCCCGGTGGGCGCGTGCTGACCTGCACCAAGGTGAGTGACACAGCGATGCACTTTGTGGCAAAGGCCGGCGGCGATGAGCTTGCGCAGATCGACCGGACGTTGTCGGACGGCGGAAAGACCTTGACGGTGGTCGACACCGGCAAGGCCCCGGATGGCACACCGTTCCATGACACCGAGGTGTACAAGAAGACTTCCGCAGGAAGCGGCGATGCGTGGACGGGCACGTGGCAGAACACCAAGGTGCAGATGAGTAGCCATGGCGTGGCCGTGGTGGACGCCACGACGGACTCCATCACGTTCACGTACCCCATGAACAAGTCGAGCCTGACGGCGAAGCTGGACGGCACACCCGCAACGGAGCAGGGGCCCCATCCTGAAGAAGGTTTAACGATCAGCCTGACGGCTGCGGGTCCGCTGACCATCAAGGAAGTGGACACGCTGAACGGGACGGTCTTGGAGAACGACACGCTGAGCGTGACGGCCGACGGCAAGACGATGACCGTGGAAGCGCAGCGTACCGGGGACAAGACGAAGCAGGTCTACGTGTACGACAAGCAGTGAAATTCCTCGGTGGAACCCTCTGAGAGGGGCCGCGTTGTATCCGCAGCCTCTCGAGAGGGCAGCGGGAGTGAGTCTGTCGAAGGAGGGTTTGTGAGACAAAAGCTGCTTCTGTTAACGTGCGTTCTGTCGTTGGTTGCGGTTCCCGCTTGCGTGGCGGCGGGTTCGCCGTGGGATGGCACGTGGAAGCTGAACCAGGCGAAGAGCAAGCTGACTGGGGACACGTTCACCCTGACGGCGTTGCCCAACGGAGGCTTTCACCTCTCAACGCCGAGCAAGAGCTTCGAGTACGACTACACGTGCGATGGCAAGGACTACAAGGTGATCGGTGACCGTACCGGCACGTGCAACAAGCTTGATGAGATGCACTATGACATGGCGGGCAAGAACAAAGGCCAGCCTGAGTGGCACGGCACCAGCGTGATCTCTGCGGATGGCAAGTTCATGACCAACACGGCGTATGTGCATCGCCCTGACGGCAGTGAATCAGTGGAGAAGAACACGTATCAGCGAGTAGGAACGGGTACCGGACGGGCGGGAACGTGGCGCAACGTAAAAAGCTCCGCCAGCGCGGCGGAAACCGTGACCATGACGCTGACAGGCGACACGCTGCACACAGAAACCCCTGCGTACAAGGTGGTTCTGACAGCCAAACTGGATGGGAGCCCCGCCAGGATGGAAGGACCCGGGGTGCCGAAGGAGTTCATGCTTCGCATGAAGGCCGACTCTCCGACGAAGCTGCACTATGTAGAAACGATGAACGGCAAACCGATGGCCGAAGGAACGGAAACGCTGAGCGCTGATGGCAAGACGTTGACAGAAGAAGAGTGGGAGACGGGCAACTCGGGCGAAAAGCAAATCTACGTCTACGAGAAGCAATGAGGCTGGAGTGCCCGAGGCCGCGTGAGCCGAAGTGCACGCCGATCCAGACGCGATCCTGCTCATCGGTGAACAGGTCGACGAGGCCTTCGAACCTTGAGAGAGTTCTCGAAATGAGTGCCGAAGGGAGCGTCTCGGAGCTCTTTCTGAGCGGATCGCTTCAGTTCTTCTCGATACCTAGGCACCCAGCTTGCCTGAGGCAACCAGGGCGGCTTTCAACTTTCACAGGGACGTCCCCTTCTCCCTTTACGGGAACGGGAAACGATCACGTCCTGGATGTCTTCCCAGAGGGCTTTGTGGAGCTTGAGGTCAACCACTGCTGCCGTCTTGTTGCCCTTTCCATCAGTTAGGTACTGTATGCCGCTCATGATTGCTCCTCGTGCTTAACGCTAGGCGGGAGAGTGGCTCCGAGTCAATGCATCGAAAAGCCCGGGCTTGCGCCCGGGCTCGGTGTTGCGGACGAGTTGAGGCTTACGCCTGCGCTTCGGGCTCGCTCGACGCCTTGGTGGAGGCGACCGTGAGGCTGGGGTCGCCGACCTTGAAGCGGGCGAAGCGGCGGACCGAGATGTTCTCGCCAAGCTTGGCGACCTTCTGCGCGATGAGCTGGCCGATGGTGAGCGACTGCTCCTTGATGAAGGGCTGCTCGAGCAGGCAGACCTCCTCGTAGAACTTGCCCATCTTGCCTTCCAGCATCTTTTCGATGATGTTCGCGGGCTTGCCGGAGGCGGCTGCCTGAGCGCGGTAGATGTCCTTTTCGCGGTCGATGTCGGCCGGGGTGACGTCGTCCTTGCTTACGTAGCGGGGGTCGACCGCGGCGATGTGCATGGCGATGTCCTTCAGCAGGTCCTGGAAATCCTCGGTGCGGGCGACGAAGTCGGACTCGCAGTTGAGTTCCAGCAGGACGCCGATCTTGCCGCCGGCGTGGATGTAGGTGCCGACCGCGCCTTCGTTGGTGGTGCGGGACGCCTTCTTGGCGGCCGACGCCATGCCGCGTTTGCGCAGCACGACAAAGGCATTCTCCATGTCGCCGCTGGCTTCCTGCAGGGCCTTGAGGCAGTCGCCCATGGGCGCGCCGGACTTTTCGCGGAGCTCCTTCACGAGCTTGGCGTCGATCTTGGGTGTTTCAGCCACAGTCATTGTTTCCTTCCTGATCCTTGTTGCTCACGCCTCCCGAGTGTCCCTCGCGGGGAACTCAGGACGAGCGGAAATGTTGCTGTAACTTGCGTCCAAACCAGTCGATGACATACATGTGGCCGACTACGGCGACGGCCATCGCTGCTGTCGTCACACCGGCCAGCAGAGCTTGATTCTTGTTGAAGCCTTCCGACATCTTTTGTTCCTTTCGCGTAACAGGGCGAGAACATCTCCGCCGTAGCCTTACTGGCATCGTCTGCCAGGTATTAGAGGCTGTCTATGCCGCGAAAGAAGCAAAGTTCCGCAGGCAGTGCCGGAAGCGAGTTCCGGCACTGCGACACGGAAAGTCCAAGCGCTAGGCTGAGATAACCTGCTCGAGTTCCGCAGGCGTGGCGTCCACTTCGCTCTCCGCTGCTGGCGCTTTGCGAATGCCGCCACCCAGGGCTGCTGCGAGGTCGATCGTCTCGTCCTCGTCGGGTCCCTCTTCGGCCGAGTCGGCCGCGGCGCCGGCAGAGATGCGCCCTTCTCGCAGAACGACATCCTCATCCTCACCCACGAGGTGGGATTCGGGAGCGATCGGCTGCACGTCCGCGTACTCGTTGGAGAAGGCCTTGTCGGAGATCATCTGCGTGCCTTCGTAAGCCGCGTCGGCGATCTTGGTCGTGAAGAGGCGGATGGCGCGCAGGGCATCATCGTTGCCGGGGATCACGTAGTCGACGACGGTGGGGTCGCAGTTGGTGTCCACGACTGCAACGACCGGGATGCCGAGCTTGCGCGCCTCGGCGACGGCGATGGCTTCGTTGTTGGAGTCGATGACGAAGATCGCGTCCGGCAGACGGCGCATGCTCTTGATGCCGCTCAGCGAGGTCGAGAGGGCCTTGCGCTCGCGCTCCAGCTTGATGACTTCCTTCTTGGTGAGCAGGTCATAGCGGCCGTCCGTGGCCATATCGTCGAGCTCCTGGAGACGCTTGACCGACTTCTGCACGGTGACCCAATTGGTGAGCAGACCACCCAGCCAGCGCGAGTTGATGTACGGCATGCCGGCGCGGTTGGCCTCTTCGGCCACGGCGTCCTGTGCCTGGCGCTTGGTGCCGACAAAGAGGACGAGCTTGCCGGTGGAGGTCAGATCGCTGACGAACTTGGACGCCTCCTTGAACATCTTGAGGGTCTTCTGGAGGTCGATGATGTAAATGCCGTTGCGCTCGCCGAAGATGTATTCCTTCATCTTGGGGTTCCAGCGCTTGGTCTGGTGACCGAAGTGAACGCCGGCTTCGAGCAACTCCTTCATCGTGATACTTGCCATGGGTGAATCCTTATCTGGGCATCGCTGTCTGTGAAACCGGGCTTTGGAAAGGCCAAAGACCTTGGCGACAGACGATTGATCCCTGGGTTGGGAGATTTACTGCGGAACCACCGGCGCGGTGCCCGTGGGTGGAACGAAGTTCCTGGTTCTGGTTGCTGTTTCCTCGTTGCACTCTCATCAGCAACCAGGAACCAACAACCAGGAAACCGCAAGCGTTACCGCTTGCTGAACTGGAACCGGGCGCGAGCACCCTTCTGGCCGTACTTCTTGCGTTCCTTGCCGCGCGAGTCGCGGGTGACGAAGCCGGCAGCCTTCAGGGTCTTGCGCAATTCGATGTTGAACTCCATCAGCGCGCGGGCGATGCCGAGCTTGACGGCGTCGGCCTGGCCGTTGATCCCGCCGCCCTTGACCGTGGTGAAGACGTCGAAGGTCTCGTTGATGTCGGCGATGCCGAAGGGCTGCTTCGCGGCGGCACGCTGCGCCGGGGTCACGAAATACTCTTCAAAGCCCTTGCCGTTGACTTTCCACTCGCCCGAACCGGGCCGGAGGAACACGCGGGCGATAGCGCTCTTGCGCCGTCCGGTGCCGTAGTACTGAATCAGATCTGCCATTTTCCCTCTTAGGGCCCAGGGCACAAGGGCCCAGGGCACAGAAAACTTGTTCCGGGGCTGAAGCCCCACCCTAACCAAATCTTCGATCTCCGGGCTGAAGCCCGGAGCTACACGTTTACCTGGGCCCTGACCTCTGGGCCCTGAACCCTGCCTTTAGCCGCGCAGTTCGAGCGGTTGGGGCTGCTGCGCGTGGTGCGGGTGATCCTTGCCCTTATAAACCTTCAGCTTGGTGGCCATCTGGCGGCCGAGCTTGCTCTTGGGCAGCATGCCCTTGATCGCCTCTTCGAGGATCTTCTCGGGACGGCGGGCGAGCAGCTTAATGAAGCTCTCTTCGCGCAGGCCGCCGGGGAAGCCGGTGTAGCGGCGGTAAACCTTCTGTTCGGCGCGCATGCCGGTGACGTGGATCTTTTCGGCGTTGACGACGATGACGTGGTCGCCCATGTCGATATAGGGCGTGTAAAGCGGGTTCCGCTTGCCGGTGAGGACGCTGGCGGCCTCCGATGCGAGGCGGCCGAGGGTCTTGCCCTCTGCATCCAGCACAAACCACTTGCGCTGGATGTCCTTGCCGCTGGGGATAACGGTCGACATGATGGGTTACTCCTTACCTCTGCCGTCTTCGTGGCCGGCGTGAAGCGCGAAGATATTGTGCCTATGGTGCGGGCGGCACCCCACGCACACGGCCCGATGCCGGATGCGGGAAAACCGACGTTTCGTTTGAGGCGCACAGAGCCTGCCTGATGCCGGGCTGGGGAGCGGAGGATCTCAGATCTCGCATTTGGTGCCGAGTGCCTGGCGGCCGGTGTTACGGGCTGCCGGAGATCGTCTCGCCTCAGTGCTTCGTGACCGCTAGCCTTGCTTCTCCTCCTGATCAACCAGCCCGGGTGTGATGCGAAGGCCACCGGGCGCACGGAGGTGCGGGCGCGAAACTGCGCGAGTGTCTAGCATAGCCGAGCCCGGGCGGTGAGTCAATGTTGCATCACAGCCGGAGGATCCTGGCAACCACCGGCTCCTGATGGCGGTGGGGCTCCGCTACTCTTTGCCTTCCACTAGCAACTGCTCGATTTTGCCGTCGGGCTCCAGGTACACCGTGACGCGCAGGTTTGTTCCGCCGGAGAACATTGCCTTGTAGCTGCCAAACGTCATGCCGCCGCGCAGGGCGGAACGCTCTAAGGTGACCGACTTCACCGAGCCCAGCGGCGAAAGGCTGGACTGGAAGTCGGCCAGCGCGTTCCGGTCGAAGTAGGCGTTGCAGTCCGGCGTAAACAGGCCTCGGTCGATCTTGCCCCGGAGCAGGCCGGTGAGGATGGTTTGCAGAGTGGGCGCGAAGGCATTGGCCGTGGCGTCGGAGGCCGACGCTGCCTTGCTGTCCGCGAGCGCGAGCGGCAGAAGCGCCTGGCCGATCTCGCCCGCGGCGCCGGAGGCCTCCTGGTTGGTGAGGACGGCGATGGCGATGCCATGGGCGGGGAGGACGATGTTTTCCGCAACAAAGCCGCCGACCTCGCCGGAGTGCTCGATTTGAAACTGGCCATGGAGGGTGGACGCGAAGACGCCGAGGCCGTAGTGCGTGTCCGTACCGTTCTTCAGAATGAAGGGCGTGACCATCTCCCGGTAGCTGGCCGGGGTGAGCAGGCTTTTGTTGATGAAGGTGAGATCCCAGGTGAGGAGCGAACTGACCGGCATGGCCAGGTCGCCGTCACCGAAGTACCAGCCCGGCGACTCCAGCGCGGCGGGGCGGAGCGGCGCGAGGGCGTTGCGCATGTACCCAGTGACCTGCAGCTTGCTTGCGTCGGTGTTGAGGTTCAGGACACCCTCGAGATGGGCGGGCTCCAGCACGCGGGTGCGAAGAAACTGGGCGAAGGGCATGCCGCTCGCCTTCTGCACGATCAGCGCGGCGAGTTCGAAGTTGGTGTTCGAGTACTGCCATTGGGTGCCGGGTTCAAAGTCGAGCGGCTTGCCGGCGAACTCTTCGACGATCTTGTGCGGGTCCTCGGGTTTCAGCCAACGCGGGATGGTGTAGTCCTGCGGCGCGTAGTCCTGGTAGCCGGATGTGTGGGTGAGAAGGTTGCGGATTGTGACCTCGCCCGCGCGCGTCAGTTGGGGGAAGTACTTCGCGACGGGGTCGTCCAGCGTCAGCTTGCCGTCTTGTTGCAGCAGCAGGACGGCGGTGGCGGTGAACTGCTTGGAGATGGAGCCGATCGGGTAGGCGATCGTCGCCTTCGCGGGCGTCGCCGGTTGCAGGCGCGCCTCACCAAAGGCTCGCGCGTAAACCACTGTGCCGTTTTCGATGATGCCGACCGAGGCGGACGGGACGCCGGTGTCCGCGACGATCTTCCGGATGGCCTCGTCGACCTTCGCCACGCTCGCGGCGGGCAGTTGCGCGGAGGCGGCTGAATGGGTCGCGGCCAGAAGGGCTGCGGAGAGGCCAAGTCGAAAGGCGGGCGACGTGCGTGGAAGAAAGTGCATCGCCGTGAGCTTACCATCGCCCGGGCACCGAGTTCGCCGGGCGCCGAGTTCGCCCTAGGGCTGGGCGCCGCGGTAGAGGTCGGGCGGCACCAGCCAGCGGGGATCGAGGCAGACGACGCCCACGGGCTCAAGAAAGGCTGTCACCTGGGCGGGATGCTTCTGATGCAGGTGATTTGTCCAGACGACCTCACCCTGCGGGACGACGCCGCCGCAGGCGGATGCGGTGCCGTCGCCTTCAGTGTACGGAATGTTGTGCAGCGCGATATAGGAGTACTTGAACGACGGGGGCCTGGCCATGATCCGGAAACCTCGAGACAGATATTGGTCGAGCAGCGATTGGTCCGGGAGGTCGTGCCTCGGGTCAGCTTCCCGGAGGGATGCGCGCAGGGTCCGATGGCTACGGAGATCGCCTGCTCGAATCGCTCGGTACAATCTACTTTCTTCTCGGCTCTTGGGCAATCAGGCAAATGCCCGACAGGTGGGATGGCGCGGGGACAGGGACCTTCTTTGGCAACAGAGGATCGCGGCGGCTACGGTTTCTGGCTGCGACCGCGGCGTTGCGCGCGCCGCTGGTCTTCGGCGCGGCGCTCGGCCTGCCCGAACAGGGTGGAGAGGACGCCGGCAAGCGCGACGATCAGGGCGATGGCCAGCAGCGCAATGCCGGTTGTGCGCCAAAGCAGCGCGTCCCCAGGGGAGCCGGGCTGCCCCGCGATGTTCGTAAAGCTGACCAGGACCGAGAGGATGGCCAGAGCGCCGAGAGTGCCGGCAAGGATGTAGAGGTTGCGTCCCATGTACTTTGCCTCCAGAATACGCGTTCCGCTCCACACGGAGTGCCCCGGGGCAGACGTCAGCTTTCGAGTTCCGCGGCGATGGTGTACTCGCCGTCGTGGGGGTCCCAGCGGATGGTCAGCAGGTTGGGCTTGCAGCAGACCTGGCAATCTTCCACGTACTGCTGGCGGGAGCCGCCCGACTCGTCCACTGTGGTTTCGACCCACTGGAAACAGCCGGCGCATTGGTAATTTGCGGCGTACATCGCGTTTCTCCCGGCGTTTGGGACGCGGCGGACTGGTCCAGCGGATGTCCGTTGCGGTGCGTGCGGAGGCGCGGGGCGTCTTACCGGCGGCGTGAGCCGTAGACCCAGGGGGCCGTTCCGTTCACCGTCGTTCCCTGGAAAAGCTGGCGGTTCTGACAGGTAAAGCAAAGCTCCCGTTTGTTCAAGCCCGCCAGCGGCTTGCCGCAAAGGGGAGCGCAGCAGACACGGGGAGCTTTGGGGGCAGATTGCGGGAACGCGCACAGGTCTTCCATGACACCTCACCCTGCGAGGGGAGGTTTGGGCTGACATCTTCGCCCCGCCTTGCGGACCTCCATGGTAGCACTCCGGGGTGTGAGGACGCCGTTGTGGCCCGGTGCGGCTGTTCAGGGCTGCTCGAAGAAGCGCTCTACGTCGGCAATCTCCGTGGTTCGGCGGTACGGAGGCAGCGAATCGAGAAAGACCGCGCCGTAGCGGGTGGTGCGGATCCGGGGGTCGAGCAGCATAAGGACGCCGCGGTCGTTCAGCGAGCGGATGAGGCGGCCGAAGCCTTGCTTCAGGGTGAGGACGGCCTGGGGGATCTGAAGATCGTTGAAGGCGTTGCCGCCGGCGGCGGCGTTGGCGTCGGTGCGGGCTTTGGTGATGGGATCGGGGGGGACGGCGAAGGGGAGGCGGTCGATGAT
>CAXUNH010000099.1:0-12056 GCA_964252405.1 uncultured Acidobacteriaceae bacterium
GGTCGTAGAGGCCGAAGCCGGTGTAGTTCTGGATCGTTTCGATGGAACTGAGGCGTTCGGCGTACTTATAGTACTGCTTGCGCAGCCAGAACATGAGGCCAGGCTCTTCCGAAGAGCGCTTGATGCCGAGGACACAGTAGGCGCCGTTTTCCCACTCGGCGATGAGGTCGGCGATCATGGGCGGCGGATCCTGTAAATCAGCGACGATGCCGATCATGGCGTCGCCACGCGCCTGCATGAGGGCGTGGATTGGGGAGCGGATGTGGCCGAAGTTGCGGGCGTTCACGATGACCTTCACGTTCGGGTCTTCGGCTGCAATCATCTTCAGGATAGCGACGGTGTTGTCGCGCGAGTGGTTGTCGATGAAGATGTGCTCGTACTCGTAGCGGCCGATGCCGGCCATCACCGCGCGAACCTGGTTGTACAGGTTGAGGACGTTCGCTTCCTCGTTGTAGCAGGGCGTGATGATGGAGATGGTCTTCTTCTGACTCACTCGGTGGGTGTGCTCCTGATCTTTTTCCGAATTGGGGCTAAAGCTTCGACAAGTTTAGCCGATATGTTCTTTGGGACGGCCAATTCAGACAGGATTGGAGGAGTTCTTGAAGGTGACCTTTTTATGACCGACGAAGCTGAAGATGGTTGTGAAACCCTGAACCAGCGCACCGGCAATGTACCCGGCCGCCGCGTGACCGGTCGACACTTTTCGCGGAATGCCGGCTGCTGCTCCGTGAAGGTGGAAGGATAGATTGTCGAGCGCGGCGTGCAGGGCCGGGCTGTGGGCATGAAACGTTGCCTGCAGCAAGCGTGTGACGGCCGAGAGAGCGAAGAGCCCCGGGAGCACACCGACCCCATACACACCGAAGCACTTGAACCACTCCACCAGATAGTTGCCGCGGGTCTTGAAGACGAAGAACTTATAGCCGAAGTACGCGACCGTGATGTTGAGAGGAGTGGAGATGAGCGAGGCGGCGATCACGGTCAGGTACAGGTATCGCTGCGCTACGACGTGGTTCAGGAGAAACAGCAGCCCGGCGAAGGTCCCGTAGCCAAAAACCGTGTTGAAAGCGCCTACGCCGACGTAACGCAGGAACTGCCCACCGGGGAACAGGTTGACAAGCTTCTGCAAGGGCCCCCGTGGGATAAAGGGATCCTGGGGCAAAGGAACGACTGGCGGGTGCTCAGGGCGCACTTCCTGGTCGGGATCTTGGGTCAGGGACATGGGAAAGAGGGCAAGGCCAGAGCTTCCAGTATCGCAGGTCCTCCTTTCCGGAGGTTTGGAGGACGTTTGCCGGTGGGCAGCAATCGCGCACTCAAGTGGACCCTGCGTCCCCAGCCGAAGCGGGCCTTTGAGAGCCATTATTGCGTCAGATTGCCTTCGGACAGTCGGCTAAGAATGCATTCCATGGACATTGCCAGGGGCTGGCAGCCGCTGACAGTGAGGGTGGCGTGTTGCCGGGAAGGAAGGACGTAGAGGTCGGCCATGGGTTGGGCGGTGGCTTGGAATTGGGCGCGGATGCTTTCTTCGGTCCGCCCGCGTTCGCGCATGTCGCGGTAGATGCGGCGGTTGAGGCAGATCTCGTTCGGGGCGTCCACGTAGATGCTGAAGGCATACAGGGGACGGAGCTGGGGGTAGTGGAGGGCCAGGATGCCTTCGACGATGATGTACGGGCACGGAGTGATGGTGGTGAAGGCGTCCGGGACGCGGCTATGGGTAGCGAAGTCGTAGACGGGGCGTTGAACGGGCTTGTTCTGGGCCAGGTCGCTCAGGTGGGCGATGAAGAGCTCGGATTCAAGGGAATCGGGGTGATCGAAGTTACGTTTGTCCCGGGTGTCGAGGGGGAATTGAGAGAGGTCGCGGTAGTAGAGGTCGAGCGGGAAGAGCGTGGCTTTGAGTCGCTGGGCGAGTTCGCGCGCCAGCGTGGTCTTGCCGGAGCCGGAGGGGCCTGCGATGCCGATGAGGGTGGGCCTTGAGGTGGTGGGTTGGGACTGGCTCACGCGTCCAGTGTAACGACGCCTTATGACGGGGTGGAAGGTTGGCAAATCCCTCCACTGCGTCTGGCTTTGGCCGAAATGACAGTTCGCGTGGATCAGCAAACCAGCGCGGGTACCAGCTCAATTGGGCAAAGGCAGGTGAGCAGAAGCAGGCTGCCGGACCAGCATCGTATCCACTTTGCAGGTTTACGGCGCCGGAACGGGGAGAGGGTGAGCGAGTGAAGCAGGCAGTGCATCAGGTGGAGATTCGGACGCGTGGGCAGGGGCTGTATGAGTTTACGGCGGAGGTGCGGGCGTGGCTGGGGCGGCAGGGAATCGAAACAGGTCTGGTGACGGTGTTTTGCCGGCACACGTCGGCGTCGCTGTTGATCCAGGAGAATGCAGACCCGACGGTGCGGCGGGACCTGACAGCGTATTTTGACCGGATCGCGCCGGAGAATGGGCCGTACGCCCACGATTCGGAGGGACCGGACGATATGCCGGCGCATTTGAAGACGGCGTTGACGCAGGTGCAGTTGTCGATTCCGGTGATGGCCGGGGCAATGGTGCTGGGAACGTGGCAGGGGATCTACCTGTTTGAGCACCGGGCGCGGCCGCACCGGCGGGAGATCGTGCTGCACGTGATAGGAGAGTAGGGCGGACGGGCGCCTTTCCTCATTCGGAATGACGGCCACGAAACGTCAGGGGTCGCACGCTATCAAGTTACGTTTCCGAACAGAGCCTCAAAGCGCGTGAAGACGGGATCAAAGATGTTGTTCTGGAGCCAACGGCTTGCCCCTTCGATGTCGCCGTTCGCTGCATCGAAGACGCCGTAGAACTCGAAGAAGGAGCCGCCGCCGCGAGTGAGGGGTCTCACCTGCATGTGACCGTTGTAGTTCAGCGTAAGATCCGCTCCCTCAAAGGTGAGAAATCTGAGCCGCATCTCCGCGTCGCTGAGCTCCAGCAGCCGCTCGCGCACCACCCCGCCGCCGCGCGCCTGCAGAGTCCGTACGGCACCGACTCTGTCCGGCCTGTCTCCGTCCCCAAGCTCGCTCGCCACGATGAAGGGGAACCACCGGGGAAGCGCGTTGAAGTCTCTGACCAGCTCCCAAACCTGCTCTGGGGTCGCCTTTACGATGGTGCTCGCATAAACCGTCGCCATGTGCTGCCTCCTCTTTGCGTATCTCCCCTGTGTATCTCCATCAAGCGTCAGCGGCCTGTACGTCACCCTACGGCCGAGAGTTGCCCTCAGCGCTTCAGGCGGATCACGATCTTGCCAAACGCACCGCGGTAAAGGTGCCGGTAGGCAACCGGCGTGTCCTCGAAGTCGTAGACCGCGTCGACGACGGGATGGAGCTGCCACTCGGCAAAGCGTTGCAGCATATGCTCAAACGTCGCTCGCGAGCCGACGGAGATGCCGCCCAGAGTGAGTTGCTTGACCACGAACGGAAACAGCGGAATCTGGGCGGAGACGCCGTCCAGAAAGCCGATCATGGCAATGTGCCCGCCGATGCCCGCAGCCTGCAGGGAACGCGCGAGGTTCTCTCCTCCAGCTACCTCAACGACCACCTCCGCGCCCTTGCCTGCGGTGATCTCCAAGACAGCATGGTCCCAATCCGGCTGCCGCCCATAGTTCACGCCGTGAGCGGCTCCGAGCTGTGTCGCGCGTTCCAGCTTTTCATCGCTGCTGGAGGTAACAATCACTTCGGCACCCAGCGCGGTCGCAATCTGCAGGGCAAAGAGGGAAACGCCCCCGGTTCCCTGCACAACGACTGTCTGCCCGGACGAAACCTTTGCCTGTTCCGCGATGGCATACCAGGCAGTCACCGCGGCACAGGGCAGGGTAGCCGCCTCGATGTCGGTCAGGTAGTCGGGCGCTTTCACCGCGATCTGTTCATCAATGACGATCTTTTCCGCCAACACTCCAGGAATCATGCTGCCCAGGCTGTAGCTCGACTCTTCCAGCTTGGGAGGACCCTCCAGCCAGCGAGTGGCGAAGTTCGTCAGAACTCTGTCTCCGGGCTGGACTCTGGTAACGCTCTTTCCCACGCCAAGCACCGTCCCGACCGCGTCGCTGCCCTGCACCATCGGAAAGCGGAGATCGGGGTTATACACGCCATCGACGATGAGCTTGTCGCGGGCATTCAGGGCGACCGCATGGACCTGCACGAGGATGTCGTTACTCCCAAGCTGGCGGACATCGGACTCCGCCATGCGTAGGTGCTCCAGGCCAAAACCTGCCAGTTCCCAAACCCTCATCGGTCCTCCTGTAGCTTCGGAGTAGTTCGATAAATATCGAACTACTCAGCCTAGGCTACCCTCGGTCCGCTACGATGTCAAAGTGAAGATTGTGAACCATCCGCAGACGAAGGACCTCCAGTTGGCCAAGGTGCTTCAGGCGCTCAGCGATCCGGTTCGCTTGAAGCTGGTGCATACCCTGGCTGCGGAAAAGGATCTGCCCTGTAGCGCTCTATGCCTTGGCAGGCCGAAGTCGAGCATGTCGCACCATTTCAAAACCATGATTGATGCGGGCCTGCTCCGTGTCGATGTCGTTGGCAATGTTCATCTGAACAACCTTCGATTCGAGGATCTTGAGAGTCGTTTTCCCGGGCTGTTACCGGCCGTTCTGGGCGCGGCGGATACTGCCGATCAGAAAGCGCCAGGGACGCGGAAGCAAGCTGGAAAGAAGCCATCGAAGACCAAGCTGTGACCGCAGCATGGCCGGGCGAAGTGCCGCGGGCTGGTGTGGCGAACAGTGAAGGCGCTGTCCAGGAGCTCTGGAGGGAGTCAGCTCCCGAGTGTCAGCGCGATCTCCGGGATGACGGCTTTGAGCAGGGCGGTGAACCGGGCTTCGGCGCGGGCGCCGGTTTCCATCACTTCTTCGTGGTTGATCTGTTCTCCGGTAACGCCGGCGGCCATGTTGGTGACAAGGGAAAGTCCGAGGACCTCAAGCCCCATGTGGCGGGCGATGATGGTTTCGTGGACGGTGCTCATGCCGACGAGGTCGGCGCCAAGGGTGCGAAAGGCCCGGATCTCGGCCGGGGTTTCGAAGCTGGGCCCGAGGACGGCGAGGTAGACGCCTTCCCGAAGCGAAACCTTGAGCTGCGTGGCCGCGGCCTGAGCGAGGGCACGCAGCCGTGGCGCGTAGGCCGCTGTCATGTCGAAGAAGCGTAGGCCGGTGCCGGGCGTCGTGGCAAAGCGGGGCTCGTTAGGGCCTAGCGCGGCATTGGTACCGGTCAGGTTGATGTGATCGGAAATAGCGATCAGGTCGCCTTGTGTATAGGCTGGGTTGAGGCCGCCGGCAGCGTTGGTCAGGATGAGGGCGCGGCAGCCGAGGAGGCCGAGGACACGCGTGGGAAAGGTGACCCCCGCCATCGAGTAGCCCTCATAGGCGTGAACACGGCCGGCCATGACGGCCACGGGTGTGCCGGCGACGGTACCCAGGACGAGTTTGCCGGCGTGGCCTTCTACGGTGCTCTGCGGCCAGTGGGGGATGTCGCTGTAGGCGATCGTTGTGGGGTCTTCCACGTGCGTGGCAAAGTTGCCGAGCCCGGAGCCGAGGACGAGACCGAGGCGAGGCTTTACGGCACAGCGGGCGCGGAGGAAGTCGGCGGCCGCGAGCGCGCGGGTGTAGAGGTCGGGCGTATGGCTGGTCTGCACAGAGATCTCGGAGGATATCCCAAGCAGGGTATCAGGCGTGGATGGAGAGACGGACGCGCTGTTGTGCTCGATGGAGCTCGATGTGAGCGAACGGTGTCTCGAATAGAATGCTGAGCAACTCGCAATCAGGAGATGTGCATGCGCTCGATCCAGGGCAGGTGGATGTGGCCTGCGGTTGTTGTGCTGTTGTTGCTGCAAGCCGCCATGGCACTGAGCATCGTGCACCGTGAGTCGCTGACGTTTGACGAAGACGACCACATGTTTGCGGGGTACATGATGTGGAAGACGGCAGACTACGGGCTGAATCCGGAGCACCCGCCGTTGGTGAAGCTGCTGGCGACGGTGCCTGTGCTCGGCGAGACGCTCTGGGTTCCTCCCTTGCAGGGCCGTGACTTCAAGACAGAGGCGTACCTGGATGGCCGTGACTGGCTGGCGCGCAATGACGGCGGGCGCCAGCGCATGGTGTTTCGCATGCGGGTCAGTGCGGAAGTGCTGGCGCTGGGATTGGCCCTGACCGTGTTCTTCGCGGCGCGGGGATGGTTTGGCGACGTGGCTGGACTGACTGCGCTCCTGCTGGTTGTGTTTGATCCAAATATTCTGGCGCACTCGGCGCTGGTGACGACGGATGTCGGCGTGTCGCTGTTCTTTCTGGCGTCGGTGTATGCGTTCTATCGTTACGTGGATGTGCCCACGACGGGGCGTCTGCTGCTGGCTGGACTGGCTCTCGGCTGCCTTCTGGCCACGAAGCATTCGGGCATTCTGATTGCGCCGATGTTGCTGGTCTTGGCCGGGTGGGAGGTCTGGCATGCGCCGCAGAGGGAGCGTGGCCGACTGGCCGGGCGACTGGCGGGTGCGCTGGCTGCGATGACGGTCGTGAGCGTGCTGGTGTTGTGGACGTTCTACGGCTTCCGCTTTGCGGCACGTCCGGCTGGTCTGGTGCTGAGCACGCCCTTGGCGGCGTATGCGGCGCCGTTGAAGGCGTGGCAGTCCGGCGTTGTCCTAACAGTAGCGCGGCTTCGTTTGTTGCCGGAGTCGTACCTGATGGGCCTGGTCGACGTGAAGCGCGTGGCGGAGTTTTACCCCACGTTTTTGCTGGGCAACGTGTATGCGCATGGGGTGTGGTGGTACTTCCCGATTGTGATCGGGATCAAGTCGACGCTGGGTCTGCTTGGGCTTTGCGGTCTGGCGGCGTTTGCGGCCGTGACGCGCCGGCTGGGCGGCGCCCGGGAGCAGATGTACGTGCTTGTGCCTGGGGCGATCTATCTGATCGTGGCGATGATGTCCGGGATGAACATCGGCGCGCGGCACCTGTTGCCCATGTATGCGTTTCTGTTTGTGTTTGCGGGCGGCGGGGTCGCGGTGCTGCTGGGCGGTGGCCGTGGATGGGCGACCGTGTGCGGTTTGCTGATGGCCGCGCACGTGGCTTCGTCGCTGGCTACGATGCCCAACGAGATGGCGTATGCGAACGAGGCATGGGGCGACTCGCGCAATGTGCACAACCTGCTGAGCGACGCCAACGTGGACTGGGCGCAACAGTTGATCCAGGTAAAGGCGTGGCAGGACCGGCATCCGGGCGAGGAGTGCTGGTTTGCGTACTTCGCATACCCGGAGGTGGCCCCTGCCTCGTACGGCATCCGCTGCCACCCGCTGGCGACGCTGGACACGATCTGGCTGGGCGGAGCGGAGGATATCCCCGCGGACGTGAACGGCCATGTGCTGATCAGCGCGGGAGACCTGAGCGGATGTGAGTGGCCCAGCGGAAAGCTCAATCCGTATCGTGCGTTTCAGGCGGCGAAGCCCGAAGAGACGATCGACCAAGGGGTGTTTGTTTACAAGGGCAGCTTCAAGCTGGCGGACGCGGCGGCGGATGCGCGGGTGCAGCATAGCGGCGCCATGCTGAAGCGGCAACCGGAGGTGGCGATGGCTCTGGCCCGGGATGCGGTGAGGATCGCGCCAGATAACCTGCTGGCGCAGACGGCGTTGGGTGATGCTGCGCAGGCGCTGGGCAACAAGGAGGAGGCACGCGGAGCTTGGCAGAGGGCGTTAACGCTGGCGGGGCAGCTTGAGCCGGCAGCGCAGGCCAGTTACGTCCCCGGCCTTCAAAAGAAGCTGGCGGAACTGGGAGGCTAGGCTTCTTGCATCAGAGGTCGATTTCTCTGAAGGCAGCGCATGGCCTGTCCCACCGGCGCCTGGACCTACTTCAGCAGCATGCTGACGATGCTGGCGCTCATCAGATTGGCTATGGTTCCGGCGAGCATGGCGCGAAGACCCAGGCGGGCAAGTTCGTTGCGGCGATGGGGAATCAGAGCGCCGATGCCGCCGATCTGCATGCCGACAGAGCCGATGTTGGCAAAGCCGCAGAGGGCAAACGTGGCGATGGCAAGCGTGCGCGTGGAGATGAGTCCGGCTTTGGCCATTTGGCCGAGTTGGGTGTACGCGATGAACTCGTTCAGCACGGCGCGGGTGCCGATGAGATTGCCGACCTTGCTGGCTTCGCTCCAGGGAACGCCGATCAGCCAGGCGATGGGCGCGCAGAGTGTGCCAAGCGCGTTGCCAAGCGAGTGAGGGAAGGGCACGTGGCCGTGCGCCCAGAGGAAGTTTGAGATGCCCAGCATGATGGCGTTCACCAGGCCGATGAGCGCGAGAAAGCTGATGAGCATGATGGCGACATTGAAGGCGAGTTGGCCGCCGTCGATCGTCCCGCGCGCGATGGAGCCGATGAGGTTCTCGTTCTTGTGCTCTTCTTCCTGCGGGATGTGCACGGTGCCGAGCGTGGCAGGCACTTCGGTTTCGGGCACCAGCATCTTGGCGATGAGGATGGTGCCGGGCGCGGTCATGATGACGGCGGAGAGCAGGTCCTGCGCGCGGATGCCGAAGCTGATGTAGGCGGCCATGATGCCGCCGGAGACGTGGGCCATGCCGCTGGTCATGATGCACATAAGTTCAGAGCGGGTAGCGCCGTTGAGAAAGGGGCGGATGGTGAGCGGTGCCTCGGTCTGGCCCATGAAGATGGAGGCGGCGACGTTGGTGCTCTCCGCGCCGGAGGTGCCCATGGTGCGCTGCATCAGCCAGGCCATGCCGCGGATGATCCACTGCATGATGCCCAGGTGATAGAGCATGGCAAAGAGCGCCGAGACGAAGATGATGGTCGGCAGGACGGCAAAGGCGAGCGTTTCAAGCGGGCTGGACGGGTCACCGAGCTTGCCGAAGACAAAGCTGGAGCCGTCGACCGCATGACCCAGCAGGGAGGTCACAGCCGCAGAGCCGGTGTGCAGGATCGCCTGGCCAAAGGTCCACTTCAGGACGAGAAAAGCGAACAGGACCTGGAGGGTGAGACCCCAGCCAACGGTGCGCCAGCGGATGGCTCGACGGTTCGTGGACAGAGCATACGCCACGCTGAGGAGGACGATGAGTCCGAGCAGACCGGTGAAGCGGGCCAAACGTACGCTCCGTGGGAGGGATGGGCAGAGTGTACCGGGTGACGGTGGATTTCGCCTAGCGATGGACGTAGAAGGCCCCACCGAAGCGCACGGTGAGGCCTGATCGATGAGCGCGCTTAGACCTGGATCATTCCGCCGTCGACGAATACTCGATGCCTGCGACGAAGCTGCTGTCTTCGCTGGCGAGGAACACGACCGCCTTTGCGATCTCGTCCGGGCTGCCCATGCGTCCGAGCGGCACGCCAGCGACCATCTGCGCTTTGAACTGCTTTGCCATTTCCGGATCTGCGGCGAGGTTGGCGATGCCGGGGGTGTCGATGGGGCCGGGGCTGACCACATTGACGCGAATCTTGCGCTCCTTGAGCTCGCTGGTCCAGGTGCGCGCAAAGGAGCGCACGGCGGCTTTGGTGGCGTTATAAACGCCCGTGCCGGCGAAGCCTTTCTGGGAGACGATGGAGGCGTTCAACACGACCGCAGCACCGTCGGGGAGCAAGGGGAGAGCCTTCTGAACGGTGAAGACAAGGCCTTTCACGTTGACGTCGAAAGTGTTATCGAAGTGCTCTTCGGTGTAGGCGCCCAGAGAGGCGAGACTCCCTGATCCGGCGTTCGCAAAGAGAATGTCGAGCCTGCCTTTTTCTCGCTTGATCCCGTCGAAGACGCGATCGAGATCGCCCAGGTTGGAGACATCACCCTGGATGCCGGTGACATTGCTGCCAATTTCTTTGACAGCCTCGTCGAGATTGGCCTGGCGCCGACCGGTGATGTAGACGAAGGCGCCTTCTTCCACGAAGCGCTTCGCTGTGGCGAGGCCGATGCCGCTGTTCCCGCCCGTCACGAGTGCAATCTTTCCGCTGAGCTTTCCCATGGTCGTTCTCCTGTCGCTTTCCTGCCGTTGCGGCAGTTTAGTTCGATATACATCGAACAGATGGCGCCCAGGTTGGGAGGATTCAACATTGTGAGGCTTTGCCGATGTTTGGCCCGGAGCGAGACCTGAGGTACGGGCTTCGTGCGCAGATTTGCGCCTAATGCGACGGGCAGGTGTTTCGGCCGGTATCTGCTACCGAAGCGATAAGCCACTTGCCGTCTACGCGGACGAGGTTGAAGAGATCCGTGCCGCAGTGGTCGACTTTGCCATCTGCGAGAAAGTCGAACGGGGCCCAGACCACGGCGAGGTCGTTGTCAATGCGCACAAGCGGGTCGTGGATGCGCTCTTCGATCGAGCCCTTGCCGGGTTTGGCGACGCGCGCGGCGAAGTCTTCGATGGTGAGCTTTGAAGGCTTGCCATCGCGCATGAGCAGCAGAGTGGCGCCGGGTAAGGCCGCGGCCTTGACCGCCTCAGCGTTGCGTTGCGCCATGCCGTTGAACATAGCCTGCACGGGAGCCAGCACTGCATCGTCTTCGGGAGAGGAAGCGCCAGCATACGGGAGGCAGAGGCAACCGAGGAGCAGAGCTGCGGCGAGCGTGTGGAGTTTGCGAGATGAGGGCACGCGCTGATTCTACGTCGCCTGAATGGGGAAACGGCCTTAATCCTGCGGGCTGCCCCCGGCTTGCACGATGGAGTGGACCAGCGGACTGACCGGACGCGGTGTCGTGCTGAGGACCAGAGTCTCTAGGAGCATGTGGAAGGGTTCTTCGAGCAGCGCTGGATCGTCCGCAAAGAGGGTCACCATGGGTTGGCCCTCCAAGAGTCGATCGCCGAGCTTGGCATGGACCTCGATCCCGGCGTCAGCAGAAACGGGATCCCCGGGGTTGGCGCGGCCGGCGCCGAGGCGTTGGACGGCCCAGCCTACCTGCTTGCAGTCCATTGCGGCGAGGAAGCCGTCGCGTGGGGCGGTAAGGGTGCGGGTGGCTCTGGGTCGATGGTGGGCGGCGGGGTTGGTGAAGAAGGCCGTGTTGCCGCCCTGGGCTTCAACGATGCGGAGCCAGGCGGCGTAGGCCTCCCCGTTACGCAGGTACTCGTCGGCTAGCAGGGCTCCGTCTTCGGGAAAGACACAGGCATCCGCGAGGTAGAGCATCCAGCCGGCGAGGATATTGGAAAGTTCAATAAGGTCGGCGGACATGGGATGGCGGCGTCCCTGCAGGATGTCCACGCACTCCTGGACCTCGAGCCAGTTGCCGGCGAAGCGGCCGAGGGGCTGGTCCATCGCGGTAAGCAGCGCGACGGTGCGCGTTCCGGCGCGGGTGCCGGTGTCCACCATTAGTTGCGCGAGCTGACGGGAAGCCTCAAGCGTCGGCATGAAGGCGCCACTGCCGATTTTCACGTCCAGGACCAGGCCACGGAGGTCTTCGGCAAGCTTCTTGCTCATGATGCTGGCGGTGATGAGGGACGGAGACTCAACCGTGCCGGTGTGGTCGCGAAGGGCGTAGAGAACGCGGTCGGCGGGAACGAGGGTGGGGGTTTGGCCGACGAGTACGGCGTGTGTTTGGGGGAGCAGATCTGCAATCTGGCTGAGGCTGAGTTGGGTGTTGAAGCCGGGGATGGTCTCCAGCTTGTCCAAGGTGCCGCCGGTGTGGCCAAGCGAGCGGCCGCTGATCATCGGGACCGCTGGGATGCCGAGGTTTGGGGGGCCGAGTGTATTGTCGGCGGCTGCGGCAGCGAGGATGGGGGCGATGAGGAGTGAGGTTTTGTCGCCGACGCCGCCGGTGGAGTGCTTGTCGACGGTGTAGGTGTTTGGGGGTGCGAGGAGGGTCTCGCCGGAAAAGCGCATGGCCTGTGTCAGGTCGGCGAGTTCGCGAGGCGAGAGGCCGCGTTGAAAGACGGCCATGAGGAAGGCGGCAATCTGGGCGTCGGTGATGTGCTCGGCCGCGGAGGGCGCGTCGGCACGGGGCTGGTGGCTGCGGACGATGGCGTGGATGAGGGACTGGATCTCGGCCGTGGAGAGTTCCCGGCCATCGCGCTTTTTGATGAGGATGTCGAGCGGGTGTGAGGCGTGAGGCATGGTCAGCGGGGTATGCGGGCGGAGGGGCGGAAGGCGTGGGGGGGGG
>CAXUNH010000100.1:0-6132 GCA_964252405.1 uncultured Acidobacteriaceae bacterium
CGCCACCTTCTACCGGGCGATGGACGGGGTGGAGCGGCGAACCTTCTGGGCCTGCTTCTCCGGCTGGGCGTTGGACGGCATGGACTTCATGATCTACCCGCTGGTGGTGGGCACGATCATCAGGCAATGGCACGTCGGTGCGGGGCCGGCCGGCCTGGCGGTGAGGACTTCGGTGGGGGTGAGCGCGCCGGGAAGAATGGCGATGGAGTAGCGGTGACAGAGTTCGACCGTGCCGAGGTTGAGCGCGGGGCTGACGATGAACTGCGCGCCTTCGAGGATGCACTGGCGCGCGGTCTCGGGGTCGAGCACGGTGCCGGCGCCGAGCAGAAGGTCGGGGCGGTCGTGGGTAAGGCGGCCGAGAAGGCGGACGGCGCCCGGGACAGTCATGGTGATTTCGAGGACGTCGACGCCGCCTTCCGCGATGGCGTCGATGAGCTGAAGGGCGTGGTGTTCGGAATGCGCGCGGAGGACAGGGACCAGGCCGGTGGTGCGAATGCGTTGGAGGACTTGAGGTTTGGTGGGCATGGATGGCTTCTTCGAAGCAAGTCTAGTCGATTGATCGATAGCGGCGATCCGGTCAGGGTAGAGGGCGAATGGATTCGATTGTAGGAAGACCGAAAGGCTTATCTGAGCCCGCGCAGGAGTAGACCTCGAGAGAGCTTAAGCACCCATCTGTTTCGAAAAGCATGATTCCGACTTCATTTTCATCGACACTTGCCAACCAGTCGCTTACAAGCCGTTCTCCTCTGCGCGGGATAGCATTCCCGTCGAGAGCGAAATAGGCGGTGGGGCATCCGCACGTGCATCGCTCTCGTACGCTGAGATGTTCAACCTGAGAGCGCAACGCTGCTGGATCGTCAAAGGTGGCGTGTTCTATGAGCCAATAGACCAGTGCTCGTTCGTGATCCGTGAGCGGTCGATTCAGCGCTTTCAATCCTGTTTCACTCATCTACGTGAGGCCGAACTTGCGCTTTTAGGCCGCTGCGGTTTGGAGCTCTTTGCCCCAGCGGTGTTCGAGGAAGTCGGGGAGGTAGAGGCCGTCGTCGAGTTGGGGCCACCAAATGGCGCGCCCGTTGTGCTCAATACGCAGGTCGGTGGCTTGTTCCGGGCTGGCAGCATCTAGTTCGCCGAGCATTTCTTTGGGGATGAGGAGGCGGTGGCCGTTGCAAAGGCGGAGCATGAGGCACTGCCAGCCTGGGTCGGGGCGGTATTGGACTTCTACGATGCGGGGAAAGGAATCAAACTCCTTTGCCCGTTCCAGTGCGGCGTCGATCTCTTCGTCTGTGGTCAGGTCTTTAGGATGCCTTTCCATGTGTTTTCTCCCAGAGTGCTAGCAGATCCAAGTGGGTGTTCTGCGGCAGTGCGCAAGACGTGGCGCACGTGGCTCCGCTTTGCATGGCCAGGGTCAACGGCATCGTTCCTGGCAGACTTGCGGACACCACTGGTAAGCAGGTCAACGACAACTGTCACTTCTCCATAGCGCCCGTTGACGTGCGGTGGTGCGTGGTCGTGCGAGAAGGATGTAAACCAAACACCGTCGAACGTCTTGGAGCCCACGGTAGGAGGTTAGCAAAGGTGCGAGGCTCTCCGGAAGCATGTTGGCATGTAGAGCAAGCAGCAAGTTTCTCCGTTCGGGGAATGACAAAGAGGACAACGGCAACAAAGGCAAACGCAGATGCCCTCCGGGAATGACAATAAAGGGCGGGTTGCAACGATGCGGCTTAGCGGAGCGTGCCGGCGTCCTTGCCTTCCATGAGGGCTTCGACTTCGGGGAGGGTGGCCATGCTGCTGTCGCCGGGGGTGGACATGGTGAGGGCGCCGTGGGCTACCGCGCAGTTTAGAGCGTATTGGGGGTCTTGGTTCGTGAGCAGGCCGTAGAGGAGGCCTGAGGCGAAGGCGTCGCCGCCGCCGACGCGGTCGAGGATCTCGAGGTCTTCGAAGCTGAGACCCGTGTAGGTTTGGCCCGCGATGGAGGCGAAGGCACTCCAGCCGTTGCGGGTGGCGGTAATGGGGCGGCGGGTGGAGGTGGCGATGACCTTGAGGTTGGGGAAGTCGGCGCTGACGCGGGCGGCCATGGCGGAGAAGGTGTCGGCGTCGTGCCAGACGGGGCCTAGGCTGGCTTCGCCTAGTTCGCGGGCGATGTCGCCTTCGTGGCCGAAGAGGACGTCGACCATGGGCATGAGACTGCGGTTGACGTCGATCGAGCCCTGACGGCCACCGCGGGACTTCCAGAGGGAGGGGCGGTAGTTGCAGTCGAAGCTGACGACCGTGCCGTGGGCCTTGGCGGCCTGCATGGCTTCGCGGACGACCTCGGTGGTTGACGCGGACAGCGCGGCCATAATGCCGCCGGTATGGAAGCAGCGGACACCTTCGTTCGCGAAGAGGTGGCTCCAGTCGATATCGCCGGGCTGGAGCTTGCTGATGGCAGTGTGGCCGCGGTCCATCATGCCCATGCCGCGGCGGGGGCCGAAGCCGCGTTCGAGGAAGTAGACCCCGTTGCGGGCTTCGCGGCCGAGGCCGTCGAAGGGGCGCCAGAGGATGTGGGTGGGGTCTACGCCGCCTTGGAGGATGAGGTCTTCGAGGAGGCGGCCGACGGGGTTGTCCACCAGCGCGGAGGCGATGGCGGTGCGCAGGCCGAAGCAACGCCTCAGGCCTCGGGCGACGTTGTATTCGCCGCCGCCTTCCCACACGTTGAAGCTGCGTGTGGTGTGGATGCGGGTTTCGCCGGGGTCGAAGCGAAGAAGGACTTCGCCGAGGGCGAGAAGGTCGTAGCGGGTTGCGGGCGCGGGGAGGAATTGGAGAGGGTTTGCCGGGGCGGGTGCGCTCATCGGGGTGCTTGGGTCACCTGAGCAGCATATACGGGCCTCCTGGGGAGTCAATTTGGTCGCCATAGCACGACTTCAGGGAGTGCGTGACCCTGGCGAGTGGCGAGGCTTCGCCCTGCAGGAGGTCTATAAGCCGGCCAGGAGCTCCGAGATGGAGATACCGAAGCCGAGAGCGAAGACCTCAATGAAGGGAAGAGACGCGGACTTCCGCCCGCGCTCCAAATCAGAGAGGAAGGTGCGATCGATGCCGAAGGAGACTGCCACTTCCAGCTGGGTCATGCCTTTGGCATGGCGGAGACTCCTGAGACGAAGGCCAAACCTGGTGGGGAGGGAGGCGCGGGGAACCGAATAGGGGAACGGAGCTTCGTGCCGGGCTGGACTGTTGAGGGCGTCGGCCCCCGAGGGAGCTAAGGAACACACTTGAATCTCTGGAGCCGTGGATACCATGGCTGATCTCCTGCTGAGCTGAGGTAAGGGGTTCTAGGACTCGCGCCAAGAGGGCGTCGCAGACTACCGAGTGGTGGACAGGGTCTTCGACCTGGCAGGTTCCGCTCTCCGCAGCACGCGGGACAGGCGCGTACATCCGATCCGGGAGCACTCGAGCGCGAGTACCAGTACGGCGAGGGAAGGCAGGATCAGAACGGCAGCGGCAGTTTCGGACATCGGGAACGGCTCCTGAAGTGGGCTCCGGGGAGCGCCTGCTGTGCGGGACGAGACAGGGCGTCCGCCGAGCAGAAGGTTAGGCGCGGAGCACGGGCAATATCTTCGAGATGGACCTCAACGAGCCCTCAATTGCTCCTCAATCAGTCGAACACTGCACCCGGGTGGTGCAACTCCGGCCTGCGACGCCGCCGATGGCTCAACAAGGAATGGTCCGAGCCGGTCGAGTGAGTGGACCCGACTGCGTTCCGAGGGCTGCTCTGGAGTGCTCTACGGGATCATTCCCGCTGGAGGGTGAGGGCGTAGATGTCGTCCGTGCCAGCATCGCGCAGCAGGAGAGGGCGGTCGGCTGGGTCCAGGCCCATCCATAGGGTATAGACGCCGGTGTAGCGCGCGCCGGTCAGGCTCGCGACGACCTCCCGCGTTCCGTCGGCTACGCGAATGCGGAGGATGGCTGGGTCGGCGGTCCAACGGACGTAGTAGATCCAATTTCCGTCCTGGGACCATTCCGGAAAAGCGACGGCACCGGTGTCCAAAGGCGACCAGCGAGCGGCGGGGACGTTGAAGAGCTTGAGGCCCTTGGAGTCCAGAGTCATGGCGGCCAGGAAGCGGCCGTCAGGGGACCAGCGCGGGACGAGAAGACCGTCGGAGTTCGGGATGACGGCCATCGCACCCGTAGCGAGGTCGACCGTGCGCAGGTCAGACCTGGCGCTTGCCCCTACGTTGGGCGAGGTTGAAAAGGCCAGCTTGGTTCCGTCCGGCGACCAGGACGGATCGTTCTCCGCCTCGCGGTCGTTTGGGAGCAGCCGGCGGGGCTTTCCGGTGCCGTCGGCAGCGATGGTGAAGATGGACGCGACGGTCTCTGGGGTGCGGTCGACGAAGGCCAGATGGGAGCCGTCAGGGGACCAGCAGATGGATTTGGGGTGGGCCGGCGAAGCCGTGAGTTGTACGGGATTGCTGCCGTCGGCGTTGGCTCGCCAGAGCACGCCGCCAGGGTAGGTGACGTAGGCCAGCGCTTTCGCAGCGTTGGAGAAGGAGACAAACTCCGCGGAGACACCGCCCAGAAACGGCTTTGCCTGGCCGGTTGCCGGGTCGATGCGCACGAGTTCGCCTCGATCCGTACGTCCCGAGGCCAGGAGCTTGCTTCCATCACGGGTGGCGATGGGGTGGTCCCAGACGGTGGGACCATAGGTGAGTTGCACCGGGACAGGAGTCTTGTTCCCCCAGAGGGGACTGTTTCCCTTCGGAAGGGCCCAGATTTGCCCGTCGGCGATGAAGAAGAAGGTGCCGTCTGGAGCCCACTGGCCGTTCCATTGGGTGGGCGCTCTGCCCCATCCGGGCAGGAGCTGATGTGTGTCGCTTCCGTCCGGTGAGGTTTGCCACAAGAGGCCGTCGCGGGCAAAGCGAATTGTGTGTCCATCCGGCGACCATGCGATGGAGCTGATGTTGCCGCCGACAGTGGCGATGCGGTGGGAATCCGAACCGTCGCGCCGCATGACGGCCAGGTCCCCCCCTGCCGAGGCGTACATGATGTCCTGGCCGTTCGGGGACCATGTGGATGAGATCGCATTGCCGAGGCGGTGCAGAGAGCCGCTGACGAGCTCGAGAGCCCAAAGAGACGAGGCGGGTCCCTGGCCGCTGGCCTGGGAGATGATCAGCAATGTGGATCCGTCGGGAGAGACGTCGCCGGTCCAGGGATCCTGAACGCCGAGGGGCATTAGCGCCTCGGCTCCTCCCGCAAGGGGAACCTGCGCAATGCTGCTCTTCTCCAGACGGGTGAAGTAGATTCTGCTGCCGTCGGTGCCGCCGAGCGCCTTGGCGTGACCGTCGTAGGTCATCTGGGTATAGGTCGCGATTCCGAGGCGGGCGTGGGTCCTTGGGCGTACGACGAAGACATAGGCCAGGAGTACGATCGTGGCCGCGGCAGCCGCTTCCACGGCCCAACGTGTCGCGGAACGTTGACCGGTGCGGCTTGAAAACTTTGATTTGCCGAACTCCTGTTTCTGCGCCGTGGACTGCGGCTCGGGGCGGGGCGCGGCGTGGACGGGAACAGCGAAGCGGTAGCCGCGGCCGGGAACGGTCTCGATGATCTTTGTGTCGGGCGTGTATTTGCTGAGCGCTCTTCGGAGCAGGAAGATCTGCTGGGTGAGGTTGCTCTCTTCGATGAAGGACTCCGGCCAGAGAGCCCGGAGCAGTTCGTCTTTGGTGACAACCCGGTCGGTGCGCTCCACGAGGTAGAGCAGCAGATCGAAGGTCTTCCGGTTAAGGGGCAGGACGTCGTTGCCGTGACGAAGCTGCCAACGACCCCGATCGATCTCGTAACCTTCGAACCTGATGATGTCCGTTGATGGAACAGACATGGTCTCCTCTCGATCATGCTGGCCTTCTTCGCCGCGAGAAAGGGGAGTACGTGGTGGGCTGAATGCCTTTACATGGCTTGCGACGGTGTTGGTCCTCGCCATTATGCCCTATGCCGGGGAAAGAGCGAGGGTGAGATCTTCTACCAATCCGTAAGCGTGCCGTCGAGTTTGCGGGCTATCGGGAGGTAGGCGCGTTGGTAGGGGTGCTTGGCGGCGAGGGTTTCGTCGATGTCTACGCCCAGGCCGGGGGCGTTGCCAGGGTGCATGTAGCCGGCGGTGAAGGTGTT
>CAXUNH010000100.1:6142-6439 GCA_964252405.1 uncultured Acidobacteriaceae bacterium
GGGGGGAAGACTTCGTCGGTGAGCGGGGTGTGGTGCATGTGCTCCTGGATGCCGAAGTTGTGGAGGGCGAGGCCGAGATGGAGCGCGGCGGCCATGGTGATGGGGGAGAGGTCGGTGGCGCCGTGGTAGCCGGTGCGAATCCCGTAAAGGGCGGCGAACTCGGCGGTTTTCTTGGCGTGGGTGATGCCGCCGCCGTGGACGACGGTCATGCGGATGTAGTCGATCCACTGGTTGCGGATGAGGTCGTGCGCGTCCCAGACGGAGTTGAAGACCTCACCGACGGCGATGGGCGTGGTG
>CAXUNH010000100.1:6490-11794 GCA_964252405.1 uncultured Acidobacteriaceae bacterium
GCTCGAGGGCTTTGCCGAGACGGGCGGCTTCGATGGGGGTGAGGCGGTGGTGGACGTCGTGGAGGAGATGGACGTCGGGGCCTAGTTCGCAGCGAAGTTTTTCGAAGAGTTTGGGAGCGAAGTTGAGGTAGCGCTCGGTGGACCAGAGGGATTCTGAGGGGAGACCGCGTTCGGCGGGCTCGTAGGGCTTGCCGGCCTTGGGGACGCCGTAGCTGGAGGATACGCCGGGGACGCCGGCCTGGGCGCGGACGGCGAGGTAGCCTTCTTCCATGTGCCGGCGGACCGAGTCGAGGGCTTCCTCGATGTCACGGCCGTTAGCGTGGGTGTAGACCAGGCAGCCCTGCCGGGATCTGCCGCCGAGCAGGTTGTAGACGGGCGTGTTGAGGGCCTTGCCTTTGATGTCCCAAAGGGCCATGTCGACGGCGGCGATGGCGGTCATGGTGACGGGGCCGCGACGCCAGTAGGCTCCGCGGTAGAGATACTGCCAGATGTCTTCGATATCGGCGGGATCGCGGCCGATGAGGCAGGGCAGGACGTGGTCGGTGAGGTAGCTGGCGACGGCGAGCTCGCGGCCGTTGAGGGTGGCGTCGCCGAGGCCGTAGAGGCCCTGGTCGGTCTCGATCTTCAGGGTGACGAAGTTGCGGTCCGGGGAGCAAACGATGAGACGGGCGGCGGTGATTTTCATGGGGTCACCGGTAAGTGTAGATGCTGGTCAGGGTACCCCCCCCCCGTACTTCAGGTTCAAAGTACGTTGGATACAGGACTTATGGGGGTACTTGCGGTCGGAAGTACCCCATTTTGACTGCACTGATTCTGAGGCATGGCGTTTTCTGAAGGTTGCAGGTCTACACGCGTTCTTGCCAGCGCAGCGGATTGCGGCTGCTGTGAAAACAGGCGAGGACTGTTAGAGACTGGTCCCGTTCGGTCACGAAGAGCAGCGCATACGGAAAGCGCCGGAGTAACGCCCGCTGTACGTTGCGGTGAACAGTTGGGAAGAGCTTCGGACTCGACCTCATGCGCTCAATTGCGTCGTCCACTTCGCCCAGGAAACGCCGTCCAAGGCCACTGCACTCGCTCTCGTACCAATGATGCGCCTCGGTCATCTCGTATCGTGCCGCAGGCGTGAGGATGACCTGGCGCACTAGCGGAGGCGACCTTCGAGTTCGGCCTTCAGGACCTCCCAGGTCACGCCTTCACGCCGGTCGGTCTCGAGAGTTGCGAGCCGGCGGTCCAATTCCTCCCCCTGTGCGGCCGTCAATGGTAGCTGCTCGCTATCGAGGCTGTCCCATAGTTGCGAGATCAGGGCGAGGCGCTCGGGTGGGGTCAGGCGGGTGAGCTCGTCTTGAGTGAGTAGCTGCATGTGGCAAGCATAGAAAGGCGGTGCGGGGAGCGCAACAGGCAGGTACCTGGCGCTGCCGGATTCGCTGGGACTCGCGAGGCTCGCGATCCATGAGGGTGCCGTCGCCGATCCCAGAGCGGCCTTCATCGGTTCGATTCAAGGGGCACCAGAGTTACCCCGGACTCTCGCGTTACGCAGGAAAGTCGAGGGTCACGGCGGTGCCACTTCGGCCGGCCCTGGTCGTGGACCGGATCCTGAGGGCTCCGCCATTCTTGTGGACGAGGTCTTTTGTGATCCACAGGCCGAGGCCGGTACCGCCGATGCCCTTGGTGGAGAAGAACGGCTCAAAGAGGTGTTCCAATACCTGCGGGGACATGCCGGAGCCACAGTCGGCGACCGTGATCTGAATGCGGCGGTCGCCGGCCACCGAACGTCTTTCCCGGGCCCTCAACCACAGTTCCCCGCCTTTGCGCATGGCGTCGAAGGCGTTGCCGATCAGATTGACAAGGATCTGGCGGAGCTCGCCTTCAAAGCAGGACAGGACGAGTTCCGGTGCGCAATCCACCGTGGTTTGAATGCCGGAGTTCATCAGGCGTGCTCGATAGAGGGCGAGCACGGACTCGATGACCAGTTTCAGATGGACCTCCGCGCGCCCGGTGCTTTGCCGGTGGAAGCGGAGGGTGTGGGTGGCGATATGCGAGACGCGCGCCAACTTCTCCTGGGCTGTTTCGACCAGCACTTTCGACTCAGGGTCGTGGATACGGGACGCCAGGATATAGAGCAGATTGGTGACGGCTTCGAGCGGGTTGTTGATCTCGTGCGCGATGGAGCTCGCCAGCCGGCCGACGGAGGCAAGCTTTTCGCTCTGGATCAGGGCCCGCTCGGCGCGGCGGCGGTCGGTGGTATCGCGGATGATGCCGGAGAAGGCGACGAGGATCCCCGGCGCTTCCATGTGTGGCGTCAGGCTGACGGAGACGTCGACGAGTTCGCCGGAGGAGCGCATGCCCCTGGTTTCGAGAAGCACCTCTTGGCCTGCCTGGAGCTTGGAGATGGCGTCAGCGATCTCCGCGTGTGCTTCGGGCGAGAACAGAGCGGTCAGGGGCCGGCCCGCCCAGTACGTGATGTCCTGACCGAAGATGCCCTGCGCGCCGTTGTTCCAGCTTTCGATGATCCCCTCCGCGGTGAAGCGTATAATGGCGTCGGAGGACCGGCGCACGATCTCGGAGACCTGCTCGGAGGCACGGCGCGCGCGGAGCAACTCCGTCTCGTACAGCCGCCGTTGGCGCGCATGGAAGATGGCGAGAACGATCTCTTCGCCCGGATGGCCCTGGACCGGCCGCAACAGGGCGTTGACGAGCACCGGTTCAGGGCTGCCGTCCGCAGCGGGTCGCAGATCGAAGGCGATCTCTTCCAGGGAACGCCGCAAGAGCAACGATGGCGCGAACTGCGTTTCGAAGAAGATGGCTCCGCCGCGCGACAGGAACTCCCTGAAGTCCTTCCCAACGAGACAGCCTGGGTGTACGTTCAGAAGCCGTTCTACGTGGCGGTTGGCATGGCAAATGATGCCATCGACGGTCAGGATGAGCAGGCCGCAGGGAACGAGGTCGAGCGCACCGCGCAGGTTCGCGGGAAGGACCGCGGCCGCAGCATCGTCTAGGGAAGGAATTGCAGGAGTTCCTTCAGAACTTCGTTGGGCGCGCTCATGTGGGGACAATGGCCTGTCGCATCCATGATCACGAGCCGGCTTTCGGGGAGGTGCGCGTGCACGTACTGGCCCACGCCTGTTCCGGCGATGGCATCCTTCTGGCATTGGAGGATGAGCGTCGGAGTCTTGATCCTGGGCAGGTCCGCGCGGTTGTCGGAGAGAAAGGTGACTCGCGCGAAGTGATTGGCAAGGAACGGGTCCATGCGGCAGAAGCTGGCTTCGAGTTCGCCGGCGAGTCCCGGGTTCTCGGGATGGCCCATGATCACCGGCGCCATGGTAGCCGACCAAGTGACCTGATTGCTCTCTAGCGTGTCGAGCAAACCCTCGACGTCGGTGCGTTCCATGCCGCCCCGGTAATCCCCCGAGTTGATGTAGCAGGGGGACGGGCCGATCATGGTGAGCGAGCCGAAGCGCTCCGGCTGCTCGATGGCGGCAAGACCGCCGATCATGGAGCTAACGGAGTGCCCGACAAAGTGCACGCCGGTCAGGTCGAGCTCGTCCAGGATCTCGAGGATGTCCAGCGCATAGCCTCTGAGAGTGCTGTACCGGCTGGAGTTGAAGGCGGTGGCGTCCGAGGCCCCGGAGCCGACGTAGTCGAACAAAACGACGCGGTACTTGCCGGTAAGCGCGGGGTGGACATGCCGCCACATGCTTTGGTCACAGCCGTAGCCATGCGCAAACATGATGGTCTGCTCACCCGTGCCCAGAACCCGTACGTTGTTGCGTTGCACTGCCCCCATTGCGTGAACATCCTTCCGCTCAAGTATGGCAGACGGAGTCTGGTCGACGCTGGGAAATTTCAGCGCAGTGGGGAGCAGCGGCCGGTGCGGCCCAGGTCTGCCGAAGACCTGGCGGATGGGGTGGGGCGTTGCCGGGCCGGCTCTCAGAACTATGCGGCGTTCCCGGGCAGCCAAGGGGTGCAGGGAGCGCCAGGAATCAGGCGACCCCGATGGGAATGTCGGGGAGGGACGGTGCGCCGAGGCGAGGGACGAGGAGCTGAAAGATGCCGAGCGCAAGGAGGTAGGCGGTAGCGGCAAGGATGAAGATCGGTAATGGGTGCAAGGCGAAGTAGTGGCTGACGAGCCAGGTGAAGAGCGCTCCGCCGAGGGAGCCGACGGCCCCTCCCCAGCCGATCACGGTGCCGACCGAGGTGGAGGGGAACATGTCCGTGACCGTGGAATACAGGTTGGCGGACCAGCCCTGGTGGGCGGCGGCGGCGAGGGCGATGAGGCCTACGGCGGGCCAGGGGCTGCCCGGCGAAAGGGTGTGCATATAGGGCACGAAGACGATAGGCACGACAGAGACGGCCATGAGCAGCAGGGTGAGCTTGCGGCCGGCGTTGACGCTGTAGCCGCGCTTCATGATGGCTCCGGAGAGCGCGCCGCCGCCGATCGAGCCGAGGGAGGACACGGCATAGACGATGACGATGGGCCAGTAGGCGGCTTTGAGGTCCAGGCCGTAGTTGTCGTGCAGAAACATGGGGAGGTAGAAGAGGTAGAACCACCAGACCGGGTCGGTGAGGCCTTTGCCGAGGGCGAAGGCGTACAGCCCGCGGTTGTGCAGGATGCCAGCGTAGCGGGGCCAGCCCGTGGCGCGGGGGAGGACGTTCGCGAGGTTTTCCTGCGTGATGCTCGAGGTGCGGCGAAGGCGGTTGTAGGGAAACAGCAGCCAGAGGACGAGCCAGAAGACGCCCATGGAGCTGGTGCAGATGAAAGCGGCGCGCCAGCCGAAACGGGCGGTGACGAAGGGGAGCAGCGCAGGGGCGATGAAGAAGGCGGCGTTGGCGCCGGAGTTGAAGAGCCCGGTGGCCAGGGCGCGCTCTTCGGTGGGGAACCACTCCGTGGTGGCCTTGATGGCGGCGGGGAAGTTGCCGGACTCGCCCAGGCCGAGAAAGAAGCGGGCGATGCAGAAGCCGGCGACGGAGGCGACCAGCGAGTGCGAGAGGGAGCTGAGGGCCCAGACGGTGATGGCAAGGGCGTAGCCGGTTTTGGTGCCGAGGCGGTCGATGAAGGGGGCGGCGATGAGGAAGCCGAGGGCGTAGGCGATCTGGAAAGATTCGACGATGTGGCCGTAGTTGAGGTGGTAGGCGACCTGGAACTTGGCGTCGAGATTGGGAACCCAGCCCATGAAGGGGAGGTGGAGGAGCGGCTCGATAAGAGAGAGGACCGAGCGGTCCATGTAGTTGATGGTCGTGGCGAGGAAGAGGAGAAAGCAGACAAACCAGCGGAGGTCCGGGCGGTCCTCGGGGGCGATGGTGGTG
>CAXUNH010000101.1:0-11767 GCA_964252405.1 uncultured Acidobacteriaceae bacterium
AGCGAACAGTCTCACCGTTCGCGCAGTGGAGAGACCTGCGTTCCCACGAAATCTGTCATCTCGACCGGAGCGAACAGTCTCACCGTTCGCGCAGTGGAGAGACCTGCGTTCCTGCGAGCCGCAGAGGATCCGCCCATCATCAAGCACTCTCTCCACTGCATCCCAAACGCCACTCGGCTCGATAATCAAAGACACACCCATGCGCCCAGCCCTCGCCATCGCCCTCGTGCTCCTCTGCAACCTCGCCCAGGCCCAACACCCCTCTACCGTCAAAGGCCTCGTGCACACGCCCGAAGTCGACCTCGCCTACGAAACCCTTGGCACCCCCGGCAAACAAACGCCGCTCATCGCCATCAACGGCGGACCCGGCCTCACGCACGCCTATATGGTGCAGAACGACTTGTGGGACCGCGTGGCCCGCATCCGCCAGGTCATCTTCTACGACCAGCGCGGCAACGGCGCCTCCACGCGCCTGGCCCCCAACGCGCCCCAGACCATGGACGCCCAGGTCGCCGACCTCGAAGCCCTCCGCGCCTACCTGCGCCTTGACAAGGTCGACCTCCTCGGCGACTCTTTCGGCGGCTTTGTCGCGCTCGCCTACACCCTCGCCCACCCGGACCATGTCCGCCGCCTGATCGTCAGCGACGGCCTCCCCGGCTTCAAGGCGATCGCGCACCCCATGCCGGAGATCTTCCCCGACCTCGAAGAACAGGAGGCCGCCAAAGAAAAAGAACTCGGCAACACCAGGGCCGCCGCCGACTACGGCCTCCGCGTCCACATCCGCAAGTGCTTCTACAGCCCCGAACTCGCCGACAAATACCTGAACGGCATCAAGGACCTGGGCCTGAACCCCACCACCGGCAAGCAGGTCAGCAAAGCCGCAGAAAGCCTCGACCTCTCCCCACAACTCACTACGATCCACGTCCCCACGCTCATTCTCACTGGCCGCTTCGACGTGAATGTCGCTCCCCTCACCGCCTGGCGCATGGTCAAAGCCATCCCCGGCGCCCAGTTCCACGTCTTCGAGCACAGCGGCCACCTCCCGTCCTACGAAGAACCGGAAGCCTACCTCACCGTCCTGAACGCTTTCCTGGGCTCAACAAACTAAGCCACCAACCAACCCCCCATGCCAACGGCAAAGCCGCCAACGCGCAGCCGCCCACACCTACCGGATCAGATGTTCCTCACTGGGGCGCATTCGCACGACCCGGTCGATCGAATACGGCGAGCGTTGCCCCTGCGCATAGAAGTGCCGCACCTGCAACTCACCAAGAAGCCCAATCCCAATCAGCTGAATCCCCGCCAGAATCAATACGGCCGCGATCACAAACCATGGCGCATGCTCCATCCCGACCGCGCGATGAGACACCAGTTTATCCACCAGCAGCCAAACTGCGATCCCACTTCCCGAGAGCGCACCCAGGGCTCCTACGCCCCCGAACAAGTGCAGCGGCCGGGTCATGTAATTCAACAAAAACCGGATCGTCAGCAGGTCGAACACCACACGAAACGTCCGGCCCAACCCATAGTGACTGCGCCCGCTCTCCCGCGCCGGGTTGGAGATCGGCACTTCGCAGATGGTGGCCCCATACCAGCTCGCCAGCGCCGGAATGAAGCGGTGCATCTCGCCATACAGCGGAATGTTCTGAATCACCTCACGCCGGTAGGCCTTGAACGTGGTCCCAAAGTCATGAATGTCTACACCGGACAACCATCGGATCAGCCGGTTCGCTGTCCGCGAAGGCACCTGCCGCAGCAGCACGTTATCGCCCCGCCGCGCGCGCCATCCGCTCACCACGTCGTATCCCTCTTCCAGCTTGGCCAGGAACAGCGGAATCTCCGCCGGATCATGCTGCAGGTCACCGTCCATCGCCAGAATGAACTCGCCGGTTGCATGGTCAAACCCGGCGGCCAGCGCGGAGGTCTGCCCAAAGTTTCGCCGCAGCTTAATCAGCAGCACCCGCGAATCCACTGCCGCAATCTCTTCCAGCAGCCGGTAGGTCCGGTCCCGCGAGCCGTCATCCACAAACACCAGCTCAAAGCTGTCGCCGCCCGCTTCTTCCATCACGTCCTTTACGCGGTCATAGAGCCGCGTGACGTTCTGTTCCTCGTTGTGGAACGGGACGACGATGGAGTACTTCGGCACAAGCACATTCTAGCGCGCGGCCCAACCCCCGCCACAAGCTCCCGACCGCCGGACCCCAGGACCGCGCACGGTACACGCGCTACACTGGGAACCAGGGCCCGGTAGCTCAGTTGCATAGAGCGGCGCACTCCTAAGGCGAAGGTCGCAGGTTGGACTCCTGCCCGGGCCACCACTCTCCCCTGATCTTGCCCGTGCCCGGGCCGCCTCACCGTTCGGGACCCGCAAGCCCCGCATCTGGGGACCATGCGCTCCGCGTCCCCGCGATCAAAGGTCCGTTCCTTTGTCCTTCCGCTCTGGTACGTCCGGCTAGGCAGGATACGCGACTTGGGTGGCGTAGCCCATCCCGGCTAGCACACCGCGCATATAGGCGAAGCTGCTGATCACCCCAGGCAGCGGATCGTCTGCATGGACCTCGTACTCCAGGTCGACAAAGCCCTGGTACCGGGTGGCGATCAGCGCCTCGAAGATCTTGCGCATGGGCATGATCCCCTCGCCCACCGCGACCTGGCTTTCTTTGGCGGTGAAATCCTTGAGGTCCTTGGTATGCATGTTGAAGAGCCGCGGTCCAGCGGCGTGGATGGCCTCGACCACGTCTGTGCCCGCGCGAACGCAGTGCCCGATGTCGATGCAGCAGCCGATACGCGGGTCCATATCCTTCACCACCTTCAGAACATCCAGCGGCGAATGCCAGATCTTGTCTTCCGGCCCATGATTATGAATCGCAAGACGGATGTCGAACTCCTTCACAAAGCGCTCCAGGCGCGGCAGGCTCTCGGGCGTAGGATCACCGGCAACGATGACGTTCACCCCAGCGCGCCGGGCGTACTCGAACTTGGAGCGGATGTCCTCGTCCTCGTTCTTCGGAAAGTAGAGCGCGCCGATCGCGTGCAGCTTGATGCCATTGGCCGCGTAGTCCGCCACGGCCGCGGACTCGAGCGTTGGATCGGCCGGCAGATGGTCTTTCACGTCTTTGGCGTTCAGCTCCGTCAGCTGAAGCTGTTTGGTAAAGCCGATCAACTGCGCACGGCTGAAGTTGCGAAACGTGTAGCTGGCCAGGCCGAGTTTGATGGGCGGCGTCCCAGTCGGCACCGATTGCGGCGATCCCGCCCCTGAGGCGAAGGCTGGCATCCCGGTTGCCGCCGTGGCGAGCACGGAACCGAAAACGAAGCTGCGACGCGACACTGGAGTGTTCATAGAGTCCTCTTTCCTAGAGTTGTGTTCAAGCGCGAGCAAGCTCTCCACTGCCCTCCTCGCTCGAAGGATGCGCTCTCCAGCGCACCGCGGACTGAGGGTGGCTTAGAGCTCCGCAGCGTCCAACGGGCGCACAGCGCGCGCGCGGTTTCGTGCCGGGAGAAACTGGTGAATCAACACCTGGTACGCCGCGCCGCCAAGCACACCGCCCACCAGCGGCCCGGCCAGGGGTATCCACCAGTAGTTCCCAGGGGAGGGAAACGCCGATGCTCCCCATCCGGTGAAGAAGCAGAATAGCCGGGGGCCCAGGTCACGTGCGGGATTGATCGCCCAGGCTTCGAGGTACCCGGTCGATGCGCCGATCGCGGCAATCAAGAAGCCGATGATCAGCGCCCCGGAGTTCGCCCCGGGAGCCTGCTCGTTGTACTGCTCCGTAATGGCGAAGATGCCGAAGACAAGAAAGCCTGTGAGGAGGATCTCATCGCTCAACGCATGCAACGGCGTGACGGCCATGCCCGGATGCGTAAAGAACACCTGGGCGGCGCCGCCCGTTGCCCGGGTCAGATGATGCCCTGCGTTGAAGGCGTCAATCACGGGCGAAAAGAGCGCATACACAAGCGCGGCGCCGATCAATCCGCCGAGCACCTGGGCCAGGCAGTACGGCACCACCTTGCGCCACGAGAACTGGCGGAAGCACGCGAGCGCCAGGGTGACCGCCGGGTTGGCGTGGCATCCGCTCACCGACGCGGTGCTGTAAATGGCAATCGTCACCGCAAGGCCCCAGGTGATGCAGACGCCCCAATACGCGTGCTGGTACGGGCTGGGATCGTAGAGGCTGAACATCGCAGCGACCGAGTCCCCGATGGCAATGATGATGCACATCGCGACCGCCTCCGCGATCAGTTCTCCGACGAACGCCTTCTTCATGCCGCCTTCCCTTCCCGCGCATCCGCTCTCCACGTGGGCCGTTGTGTTCTATTCGTCGATCCAGTCGAAGGATCGCGTGACCGCCTTCTTCCATTGCTTGAAGAGCCGCTCGCGCTCCGGGAGGTCGATCTCTGGCTCCCAGGTCTGGTCGACAGACCCGTTAGAGACCAGATCACTGACATCCTTATACAAACCGCACGCGAGGCCCGCGGCGTACGCCGCTCCCAGGGCCGTGGTCTCCCTCATCGCGGGGCGAATCACCTTGCGGCCGAGCAGGTCCGCCTGAAACTGCATCAGCAGGTTGTTCTTCACCATACCGCCGTCCGTTCGTAGCTGGTCAAGCACGATGCCGGCGTCAGCCTCCATCGCTTCCACAACCTCGCGGGTCTGGAAGGCGGTGGCTTCCAGCACCGCCCGCGCAATGTGGCCCTTGTTGGCATATCGCGTAAGCCCCGTGATCACGCCGCGAGCAGTGTCTTTCCAGTAGGGCGCGTACAGGCCGGAGAACGCTGGCACGATGTACACACCGCCGTTGTCGGTTACCGACCGGGCCAGCGTCTCAATCTCTTCGCTCGTGCGAATCATGCCAAGGTTGTCCCGCACCCATTGCACCAGCGCACCGGTGATCGCGATGCTGCCTTCAAGCGCATAGACGACGGGTTGGTCGCCGAACCTGTACCCCACCGTCGTAAGCAGGCCGTGGCTGGACATCACCTTCTTCTCCCCCGTGTTCATCAGAAGAAAGCAGCCCGTGCCGTATGTGTTTTTCAGTTGACCCGGTTGGAAGCACGTCTGACCGACGAGGGCGGCGTGCTGGTCCCCGAGCACCCCGCAGATCCGTACCCCCTTCAAGCCGGAGATCCTCACTTCGCCAAAATCTCCGCTGCTGGAGCGGATCTGGGGCATGGCCGTTCGCGGCACCTGAAACAGCGCAAGCAATTCCTCATCCCAGTCAAGGGTGTCCAGATCCATCAGCTGCGTACGGCTTGCGTTGGTCACATCCGTGCAGTGGATGCCGCCGTTCGCGCCGCCGCTGAGGTTCCACAGCAGATAGCTGTCGATGTTGCCGAACAGCAGCTCCCCGCGTTCGGCCCGGGCGCGTGCGCCGTGAACGTTGTCCAGGATCCAACGGATCTTCAAACCGCTGAAGTAGGTCGCGAGAGGCAGGCCGGTCCTGGCGCGAAAGCGGTCCTGCCCCCCCTCGCGGGCGAAGGCCGCCACATACTCCCCCACGCGGGTGTCTTGCCATACCAGCGCGTTGTAGACCGGCTCTCCCGTAAACCGGTCCCACACCACGGTGGTCTCACGCTGGTTCGTGATGCCGAGAGCCGCGAAATCAGACGCCTGTAGCCTGGCCTCCGCGCAGGCCGCCTCGATCACCTCGAGCGTGCGCTGCCAGATCTCACGAGGATTGTGTTCCACCCAGCCCGGTTGCGGGTAGATCTGCTCATGTTCCTTCTGGGCCTGGGCCACGATCCGTCCGCCTCGGTCGAAGACCATGAACCGTGTGCTCGTGGTGCCCTGGTCCAGCGCGCCTAGCAGTTCCGCCAAAACCTACCTCGCTCGCAGATGCGCTTCGAGGTCTGCCCTCGGAACCCGATGATCATACACACATCAACTTGCAGTCTCCGTCCAGATGCCCAGTCGTTCTACGAACCACCGCCGGAGGTTCGAACGGCAGGTCCCTGGCTCGAGCTCTCCCCAGCACCGGGCGCGCGCTGTCCTTGGAGCCCTACCGTGGTGCGCCGGCGCTCAAGGGTGACCATCTGCCGTGCTCTCCTCTCCCTTGCGCTACGACGATCTGTCGCCCTCGCGGCCATAGTCATCGAAAAACCCGCGTAACCAGGACTTGTTACTTAGGTTACCAAGCTGCCTCCGCTTCATCGTTGTACCGGGAGCCGTCCCCAGCTTTCACCACCTCGGACCGGGCAAATTCAGACGAAAGTGCTATGTACCGTCCCCTCCGCGCAATTAGACGCTGTGAGGGTTACCGGAACCGAACGGATCGATGCGAGCAATCCATACAAAGCGGCCGGCGGGTGTTGTGCCTGTGAGTCTGGGTGCTGCCGCGGAATGGCTGCTCGCCCTCGACAAAGTCCCATCTCTCGAAGCGCGTTCGCAAGGCGAGTTCACCCCGGGGAGCATCCGCCTCGCTGGGCACACAGCCTGCCCCGCGAAAGCCCGCTCCGGGACGGGCCCGCTCCATGGCTTCGGAAAGAGGTCGAGCTGATGTCACAGCCGGCCCTGCCCTTTCGCGTCCGCGTCTTCGTGACCGCTTGTTCCCTGGTCGGGGCCGGGGTGATCCTCAACGCGCTGTTACACTCGCATCCCACTGACCTGCTGAAGTTCCTCTGCTATCTGGCGGTGGCAATCCTCTCTGCAACGCTCAAAGTGTGGCTCCCCGGCATGGAAAGCACCATGTCCGTGCACTTCCTCTTTGTTCTGCTCGGTGTTCTGGAGCTTTCGCTGGGAGAAACGCTCATTATTGGCTGCGGCGCCACCCTCGTCCAGAGCTTTTGGAAGACAAAGCACCGGCCTCAGGCCATCAAGGTCATCTTCAATGTCCTTGGGATGAGCGCACCCGCCATCTACGCGACCTACACCGCCTATCGCTGGTCTTCACAGCATGTACGCAACAGCACGCCCCTGCTGTTGATCATCGCCGCCTGCGCCTACTTCTTCGCGAACACCGCACCCGTCTCTATCGTGATCGCCATGAGCGAGGGTATCTCGGTCCGCAAGATATGGAAGGAGACCTATTTCTGGTCTCTTCCTTACTATCTCGTCGGCGCCGCGATCGTCGGTCTGGTCAGCTTTGTCACACGCTATATCGGCTGGCAAAGCGCCCTGATCATCGTGCCGATCATGTACTGGGTCTACCGCTCCTACCATCTGTATCTGGGCCGTCTGGAAGACGAGAAGAAGCGTGTAGAGATCGAAGCCTTGCAGGTGGAGGCCGAAAAGCGGCATGTGGAAGAGGTCTGCGCGCTGCACCTGCGCACCATCGAAGGTCTCGCCCTCGCCATCGAAGCCAAGGACCAGAACACTCACTCCCATCTCCACCGCGTTCGCACCTACGCCGTGGAGATCGGCAAACAGATGGGCATGACGGGGGAAGACCTGGACGCCTTGCGCGCCGGTGCTCTGCTGCACGACATCGGCAAACTCGCCGTGCCCGACCACATCATCAACAAGCCCAGCCGGCTCACTCCCGAGGAGTTCGAGAAGATGAAAATTCATCCGGTGGTGGGCGCGGAGATCTTGGATAAGGTCGCCTTCCCCTACCCCGTTGCCCCGATCGTCCGGTCCCACCATGAGAAGTGGAACGGCGCCGGCTATCCCGACGGACTCAAAGGCGAGGAGATACCCCTCGGCGCACGAATCCTCGCCGTCGTCGATTGCCTCGATGCTCTCACCTCCGACCGCCAGTATCGCAAGGCTCTGCCGCTGGACGAAGCCATGCAAAAAATCGCCCAGGAAGCGGGAACCTCGTTCGATCCGAAAATCGTTCAAATTCTGGAAGGGCGCTATAAGGAGTTCGAAGGCTTCGCTCTTCGCGGTCTTCAACAGGCCAGTGAAGACGCCCTCCGGTTCAGTTATACCGTGCAAAAAGGCGAAGGTCCCGCCACCGGTCTGCAATCCGAGGGCATCAGCCGCAACGGCAACGAGACGGACTTCCTCACCTCCATCGCCTCCGCGAGGCAGGAAGCGCACACCCTGTTCGAACTCAGCCAGGATCTCGGCAATTCGCTCAGCCTCGACGAGACGCTCTCGCTGGTCGCGTTGCGCCTCAGAAAACTCGTTCCGTATGACTCGCTGGTCACCTTCATGAAGCGTGAGGACACGCTGATTCCGGAGTTTGTCACCGGCGAGAATGCACGCTTGTTCTCCCAGCTCAATATCAAGATTGGAACCGGCCTGTGCGGCTGGGTTGCCGGGAACGCAAAGCCGATCATGAACGGGAACCCTGCGGTCGAAACCGGCTTCCCCGCCGGAGAAGGCGCAAGCGGGCGCCCCCAATCGGCCCTCGTCGTGCCCCTGGAGGGCGTCACCGGCCTTGTCGGCGTCCTTGCCCTGTATAGCGCGGAGCCGGACGCCTTCACCAGCGAACACTTGCGCATCCTGCAGGTCGTGACGGCCCGCGTCGCGCTTTTTATTGAAAACGCGCTAAAGTACCGCGAAGCCGAGCACTCCGCTACCATCGATCACCTGACCGGCATGGCCAACGCCCGGGCGCTCTCCATTCACCTGGAGCAGGAATTGGCACGCTGCAAACGCGAAAACCAAAGCATGGCCGTCATCGTGTGCGATCTCGACGGCTTCAAGGAAGTCAACGACCGCTACGGTCATCTGGCCGGCGACAAGGTGCTCAAGCTCTTCGCCAACTCCGTGCGTAACGTCTGCAGGTCCTACGACTACGCGGCCCGCATGGGGGGCGACGAGTTCGTGATCGTGGCCACCAACATCGACGCGGCGACGATCGAAGAACGTGCGTTGCTTATGAGCGGTCTCGCCGAAGAGGCCGGCCGCCAGGTCTGCGGAAGGAGCTTCCTTTCCCTCAGCCTCGGCGCCGCCTTCTATCCGCAGGACGGCGAGGACGCCGAGAGACTTCTCTCCGAAGCAGACCGGCGCATGTACGCCGTTAAGACTGTCCATCACAGCAGCCAGCCGCGAAAGTCCCAGGAAATCCTTCAGGAATCGGATGAAGTTTGCATGCAGTAGAGCCATCATGCCCGGTGGCACTCTATCCGCGGTTTCAGTTCCCTCCGTTGCGGGTAACCTCCGGCGTGCGACAGTAGCGGGCGGCATCCGCGTCAGACAACCCCGGCGGCTGACCCGGAGCCATCCAGAGCGATCCGTCCTGCGCGCGCTATGCTTGGTGTGATCGAAATGGCCCCTGATGTAAGAGATACTTTGCGCGCTGACGCCTTCCGGTACCGGGCGGATACCCGCCCTCGCGCGTTGCTGGACGCATGGTTTCGAGAACCAGGGTTCCGCTTCACATGGCACCTCCGCAAGGTCGCCCACTACGCATCGAGAAAGCGCGGTCTCGGTCTGCTGCCCTATACCTTGCATCGCATCCTGTTGAACCATTACAGATTCCGTTATGGCTTTGACATCTCGCCGCGCACCAGCATCGGCGCCGGTCTGTACATCGGCCACTTCGGTGGCGTGGTCATCAGTCCCTTCGCCACGCTCGGCGCCAACGTCAATATCGGGCAGGGTGTCACGATCGGCGCAACCAGTCGAGGCTCCCGCAAAGGCGCCCCCACTCTCGAAGACAGGGTATGGGTGGGGGCCCACGCCATCATCGTGGGCAAGGTCACCATCGGCGCCAATGCGCTCATCGCTCCCGGCGCCTACGTCAACTTCGATGTCCCCAACGGATCTGTGGTGTTGGGCAATCCGGGGCAGGTCGTATCCCAACGAGGTTCCGAGGGCTACGTCAATAACATCCTGATCGAGACCACCGCCGCCCACACCTGAAGGCGTCCTCATCTGCACCCGCCACGCTACGGTTCGTCCACTGCCGGCAGTCCCATGGCCGCCCGGAGTTGCAGGAATCTCGGCTCACGATGCAACCCAGCCAGCAGCGGGTCTACTGAAATTCCGATCAGGGCCGGATCATGCCGTGAGTACAGATCTGCCAGGTCGTCCAGCGCCTCCTCCTTTGCGCCTAATTCGGCCTTGTACCTGGCCATGGAGTAGGTCGCGCCCCCGCCCTTGTGGCGCCGTTGCTCGTCTTCCAGTAAGGCGCGCCACATCGCCTGCTCCCCGTGGGCGCGGTACTGCTTGGCCGCGAACTGCATCGTCGCCGCAGTCTGGGTGTCCTGCCGAAGTTCAGCCGCCAGCGTTGTCTCGGCAAGGTAGCGCGGAATGTCCCTTGGTGGCAGCAAGCTGAGTATCCCCAGCACCCTGTGCATCGTCGCCGGATTGCGGTACTGACCCGTCTTCCCGCCGCTGATCGCATCCTGCAGCATGTCTTCGGCTTGCAAACGGCTTCCGCCCAGACCCAGGGCCAGAGCGCGCGTCGTCAAAATGGCGCTGGAACTCGGGTCCAGCCGCTGCGCGACGCTCAACTCCTTCACTCCCTCCTGAAATCTCCCCTCGTGGGTCAACACTGACCCGTACCAGTGGTGCGCCAGGGGCAGGTCCGGGTCCAGCTCCAGGGCGCGCCGGAATTGCCCATCAGCCGCTGCCCCGTCCCAGCGCCAGAAGAAGTCGACGAAGCCGATCGCCGCGTACGCCTGGGCCAGCTTCGGATCGAGCGCCAACGCCTTGGTCGCGGCGTCCAGCGCCAGCGGATAAGCCTCGGCATCCGGCAGCATGGAGTACTCCCGCAGCAACAGATAGGAGTTCGCCAGGCCGGCATAGGCCGGCGCATACTTCGGATCTTTCGCGATCGCGGCGGTAAAGGCCTCCTGCGCCCGGCGCAGCGATTCCGGACTTCGCAACTCATTCTGGTAGCAGCCGCGAAGGTACAGTTCCTCCACCCCAAATACGGGCGAGGAGGGCACCAGGTTGTGCGGTCGTGCTGTCGGGGCCGCTACGCCGGACGGCGGTGACTCCGGGTGTCTCCGTCTCCAGCCGGACGCACCGAAGCCCACCCAGAAGAGCAGCAGCAAAAACGTCAGCGGGGTCGTCCAGCGCAGCCACGGCCACCGCCTGCGCTCAACCTGACTGTTGGTTTCCCGGTCGACATCCTCTTGCGCCGGCGGGAGGGCTGCCTGGGCGACCAGCGCATTCCGCTCAGGAGCCTCTTCCTCCCCGGCCGTGCCAGTGCTTCCCATATTTGGCGCTGGATCCCGCACCGGGCTGCTGGCCATCCACTGATCCAGCTCGTGCACCAGCGCGTACACGGTCGCGCGACCGCTCCCCGGAAGCCGGCGGACAGGCAAGGATCGCTGTTTCTCCCATCGTTCAACAGTGCGAGGATCCCGCCCCAGGTAGGTCGCGATCTCTTTCCATCCGTTAAGGACGTCCTTACGGGTCTGATTCACTGAGGGCATCCTCAAACGGGCCCACGACACTGGCAGAATAAATCACAAGAAACTCCACCCTGAAGAAAGTTGATTCCCCGCGCATTGCCGTCGCATCACAGTACGCAGAAGCGTCCAAGCTGGTTCGACACGGCAGCCCTCCTTGGGATCCGGCGCACAGAGTGTGCGGCAAACCCCGGATTCCCTCAAGGCATCTTTCCACCAAAGCACGAGAAGGATCCACGATTGCAGCACTCTGCGCTGGTTGGGAGCGCGCAGCCGTCGCGGCTGCCGCCTCTACCTACCCCAAAGTTCGATCGGGCACCCGGCACACGCGTGCACGTGCGCAGATTTCTCGCGATCGCTCTGGCGTACACGATCTCCGCCGTGGCGCACGGCCAGTCACCGTCGGAACAGGTTACCGGCCCCAGCCGCCCCACCCCTCTTCCGCTCTCCGGGGTGACCCCACCCGCCCCCCCAGTGACCCGCACCCCGCACACTTCGCCCACGTCCCCCCAGGGCC
>CAXUNH010000102.1:0-11739 GCA_964252405.1 uncultured Acidobacteriaceae bacterium
GCCTGAGGTCATCGTGCGCAACGAAAAGCGCATGCTGCAGGAGGCCGTCGACGCCTTGTTCGACAACGGCCGCCGTGGCCGCGTGCTCCGTGGCGCCAACAATCGTCCGCTGAAGTCGCTCTCTGACACCCTCAAGGGCAAGCAGGGCCGCTTCCGTCAGAACCTGCTGGGCAAGAGGGTCGACTACTCGGGCCGGTCTGTGATTGTTGTCGGCCCGGAGCTGAAGCTGCACCAGTGCGGTCTGCCGAAGAAGATGGCGCTTGAGCTCTTCAAGCCGTTCATCTATCACCGCCTGGAGCAGACCGGCCACTGCACGACCATCAAGCAGGCCAAGGAGATGGTCGAGCAGCAGGAGTCGATCGTGTGGGACATCCTCGAGGAGGTCATCAAGGACCACCCCGTGCTGTTGAACCGCGCCCCGACGCTGCATCGCCTCGGCATTCAGGCGTTTGAGCCCGTGCTCGTCGAAGGTAAGGCGATCAAGATTCATCCGCTCGTCTGCACTGCGTTCAACGCCGACTTCGACGGTGACCAGATGGCCGTGCACATCCCGCTGAGCCCCGAAGCGCAGATCGAAGCGTCGGTGCTGATGCTGGCGTCGCATAACATCCTGTCGCCGGCCTCTGGTCAGCCGATCACCGTGCCTACGCAGGATCTGGTGCTGGGTCTGTACTACCTGACCAAGAGCAAGCCGAACGCCAAGGGTGAAGGCCGTGTCTTCGCGAACATCGAAGAGGTCATCATGGCGCTGGAAGCCAAGCAAGTGGAGACGCTCACGCCGATCCGCCTGCGCTACAGCGGCATGGTGCTCGACATGACCACTGCCTATGACGACCAGGACATCCTGCACACCGAGCCCGTGGAGTTCAACAAGCAGTACATCAACACCACGGTCGGCCGCGCGATCCTGAACGACTCGCTGCCGGACGGCATTCCGTACATCAACGGCCTGCTCAAGAAGAAGGGCATCGGTCAGCTCGTCAACTTCTGCTACCTGAACCTGGGCCTTGAGGTCACGGTGAAGGCGCTCGATCGCATCAAGGAGCTTGGCTTCCAGTACGCCACGCGTTCCGGCCTGTCCGTCGGCCTGGACGACATGGTCATCCCGGAGTCGAAGTACACCGTGGTGCGCGATGCCGAGAAGCAGGTGGTTACCATGCAGCAGCAGTACCTTGAAGGCTCGATCACCAACCTCGAGCGCTCCAACAAGGTCACGCAGCTGTGGTCCGGTGTCACCGATCGCGTCGCCGACGAGATGTTCAACAACATGAAGCGCGCGGACAAGGAAGGAGCCATGAACCCGATCTACATCATGGCCGACTCCGGTGCGCGTGGTTCCAAGCAGCAGATTCGTCAGCTCAGCGGTATGCGCGGTCTTATGGCCAAGCCTTCCGGTGAGATTATCGAGTCGCCGATCAAGGCGAACTTCCGCGAAGGTCTCACCGTGCTCGAGTACTTCATCTCGACCCACGGCGCCCGTAAGGGTCTGGCCGATACCGCGCTGAAGACCGCCGACTCGGGCTACCTCACCCGTCGTCTCGTCGACGTGGCGCAGGACGTGATCATCTCTGAGCACGACTGCGGCACCTCGGAAGGCATCTACGTGATGCCGATCATCGAAGCCGGCGAGACCATCGAGCCGTTGCGCGACCGTATCATTGGCCGCGTCTCCCTCGAGCGCCTCAAGGACATCGATGGCCGCACCATCGTCGAGATCAACCAGGAGATCGACGAGGATCTCGCCTCCGCGGTGCAGGCTGCCGGTATCGAGCGCGTGAAGATTCGCTCGGTGCTCACCTGCGAGAGCAAGCGCGGCTGCTGCATCCTCTGCTACGGCCGTAACCTCGGCTCCGGCAAGATGGTGGAGATGGGCGAAGCTTGCGGCGTCATTGCAGCGCAGTCCATCGGCGAGCCTGGCACACAGCTCACCATGCGTACCTTCCACGTCGGCGGCACGGCCTCCCGCGTGCAGGATGCGAGCAAGGTGGAAGCCAAAAACGGCGGCAAGGTGAACTTCATCAACCTGACCACCGTTCGCGCCAAGGAAGGCCATCTGGTCGCCTTCAACCGGTCTGGTTCCATCGCCGTCATCGACGACAAGGGCCGCGAGAAGGAGCGTTACGCTATCGTCTACGGCGCGAAGCTTCGCGTCGAGAACGGCCAGGAAGTCAAGCAGGGCGACCTGCTCGGCGAGTGGGATCCGTACACGTTCTCCATCCTCACCGAGATCGCCGGCACGGTCAGCTTCAAGGACCTGCAGGAAGGCCTCACCGTTAACGAAGAGATCGACGAGGTCACCGGCCTCTCTCGTCTCGTCGTCGCCGAGTCGCCCGATGAGAAGCGTCAGCCGACCATCCTGATCAAGGCTGCCGGCGGCCAGAAGCGCTACATCATGCCGTCGCGCGCCTACCTCATGGTGCAGGATGGCGATGAGGTCTCGCCTGGTGACGTGCTTGCCAAGATCCCGCGTGAGTCCAGCCGTACCAAGGACATCACCGGCGGTCTGCCCCGCGTCGTTGAGCTCTTCGAAGCGCGTAAGCCCCGCGATCCCGCGATCATCTCGCGCATCGACGGTGTGGTCCGCTTCGGCGATGTCTCCAAGGGTCAGCGCAAGGTGTACGTCACCGCGGACAACGGCCACGAGGAAGAGTACTCGGTGCCGCGCGGTGTTTACATCAACGTGCAGGAAGGCGAGCGTCTGCGTGCAGGCGATCCGCTGATCGACGGTCCGCGCAATCCGCATGACATCCTCGATGTCCTCGGTGAGCGCGCACTGCAGATCTACCTCGTTGAGCAGATTCAGGAGGTCTACCGTCTCCAGGGCGTGTCCATCTCGGACAAGCACATCGAGACGATCGTCCGCCAGATGCTCCGCTGGGTGAAGATCGACGACGTCGGCGACACTAACTTCCTGCTCGAGCAGCAGATTGATCGCTTCCGCTTCAACGCGGAGAACCAGCGCGTTGTGGCCGAAGGTGGCCGCCCCGCCGTCGGTCGTCCGCTCCTGCTCGGCATCACCAAGGCGTCGCTCTCCACCGACAGCTTCATCTCGGCGGCGAGCTTCCAGGAGACTACCCGCGTGCTCACCGAAGCGTCCATTAACGGCGCGATCGATGGCCTGCGCGGTCTCAAGGAGAACGTCATTGTCGGCCGCCTGATTCCCGCCGGCACCGGTATGGAGTACTACCGCCAGGTCGCGCTCTCCCCAGAGCTCGAAGAGGCGGCAGCCCAGATCCAGGCCGAGGTCATGGAAGCGCACGAAGCCGAAGAGCGCGAGCTCGAAGCAATGCGCATGGAAGGCGAACAGGAAGAGCTGGCCGCTGAGTAAGTGCATGCAGCCAACGCGCTCACGCGCAAGAACAGCCGAAGGGCGGACTCGCAAGACTCCGCCCTTGCGTTTCTCCTCAAGCGAAGGCGCCGATGCACGACTCACTCCGTCCCGGCTACCGAAAAGGATCGCCCGCGTTGCTGCGCCGACGAAGGGCGAAGCTGGGGTCATGGGCGAGTTATTGCGTTAGCTAGCGAGGCTAGCTGAGATCAGAGGCATGGAAGTCAACATCCACCACGCCGGAAGTCATCGCTCCAAGCTGATCGCCCCGCGGAGAGTGGGAGAGAGGTCATATCGCGCCTGGACCTTGGTCCGGGTTCGCAGCACGAAACTCTGTCCACTGTGCAAAGCTGCGTTCCGGCAACGTACGTGTAGTGCCCTCGAATGGGATCGCGCGTGCCCCCTCGAGGAGCAGCTTGCGCCCAGAACCATGCCCCGCGGCAAGTGGGGGACTGTTTCGCGGCTCGGTTCCGGCGGGATGCACGTCTTTTCAGGATGCGGTCCCGGGCGTTCCCGACAACGCAGCTCCGGACGCAGATCCTCAGAGTTCCTGGGGTCCCTGTGCCGGGGAGGCAGGCAGACCGAGGTCGCGGCCGGGCATATCCGTTTCCCGGACGGTGTTCTCGACGCCTGGAGAGCTGGCTGTGTTGGCCTGTGCGGCGGCGGAGGAGGATGGGTCCTGGGTGGGTTGTGTCTTCGCCGGAGCAATGGTTGGGGGGTGGCTTAGCGATCGATGCATCCTCGGCCTGGGCGCGGGTTCGTCCTCCCCAAGATCAAGGTCGAGGGGCTTCATCGCTTCAGGGGAGGGCAGAACAAGATCGAGCGCGGCGTCCGGGTGCGGCGCGGAATGTACCGAGGAAGTGTTGGTTGTTCGCGGAGCGGTTGATGGGGCTCCATGCGGCCTGGAAAGCAAGTACATGCACGGCGGGAGCAGGACGCCACAGAGGATCGCGGCCCAGACGTAACTCGGGGCAGGTGCCCAGGCGACAGCTTCCGCCGGAGGGTGTTTCGACGCGACCGGAAGCTCGGATACCTCGGCGTCAACCGTGGAGAGAGGCTCGGTGTCCTCGGGACGATTCACGGACGGCGACTCCGTGGAAACCTGCTCGAGGGACAAGGCGCCGTCTTGTGAGGTCATCACCTCTCCTACAAGTTGGGAGAGCACACGTTCAGCTTTCTGGACGGCGGGAGTGTCTTCATCGATGTTGGCTCCCCCGATGGTGACCAGGAGCAGTTCGACGAGTTCACCGGGCGAGACGGGTGTCTCTGATTCGCGAAGGACCTCCAGCAGTTTCACGGAGACACCCTGGCGCAGCTCTGGTTCGCTGGAGAGCTTCTGGGTGAACGCAAGCAGGTGCTCTGGGAAGCCGTAGGCTACGTTGTTTTGTTTGAGGAAGGAGCGCACCTCCGCGACGAACGGCTCAAACCGGTGTGCGACGCCTTCCAAGAGCAAGGAAGAAAGCATAAGTCCCTCCAGAAGCTGAAGCTGCCGGGCCCTTATCGTCTCATACGCCAGTCTTGTTTTGACGACTGCGATGCGCGCTCCCGCTCATCCGGATCGGGAACGTCGTCGATAGGCGACGAAGTCGAGGCTCTACCGCCATCCTGACGAAGTCATTGCCGTAAGCTTTCTCAGGCACAGCCTCAACGCGACAGCCGGAAGTTCACGGTGACGATGGTTGCCACGTCTGTCGGTCTGCCGTCGATAAGGTAGGGACGATAACGCCAGTGCCGGATGGCATGCTCAGCCGCGCCGCGGAGCAGACGGGGTCCTTCCAGCACCCGAGTCGCCTCTACGCCGCCGTTGCGTCCTACGACGACCTGCACAATCACTTCGCCTTCCACATGCGTCAGGCTGGCAAGTTTAGGGTAGTGGGGCGCGGGAGCGGTAAGGAGGTGAGCCGCCATCATGCCGGACGAGGCGAGAAAGACGCCCTCGCGACCGCCCAGCACACGAGGAAAGATGCTGGAGGAGGTCAAAGCAGGACGAACGCCGTTGTGCGTTGGGGGGACGGGAAGGTCTCTGTCGGGAAGGACGCGAGAGGAAGGCCGGCTACCGGTAGAACTGCGGTGGCCTGGGAGATCCGCAAGGGCATTGCTGGTCTCCACAGCAGCACCAATCCCCTGCGGCGCGAGGTGCTGACCACGGATCCCCGATGCGCCGAGCGCCGGCCCATGAGCCTCTGGCTTGGGAGTTGCGGCGCTTGCCGGGGAACTCGTCTGCTGCGGTACGGTGGCGATCTGCGTGTGTGAGCGGCTCTTCAGGGAATACGCCGCGGCTAACGCGAGCAGCAGAACACAGACGCCCGGGATCCAGTAGGCATTCCGCAGGAAGGATGAGAGGGAGCGTGGAGAGCGCCGGAGCTTCGCAGTGGGCTGCGGGCGCTCGGTGGTGAAGGGTGGAGGATCTGGGAGTGCGGCCCGGGGTTCAACCGCTGGGCCGGGTTCCACGGTGGCCTGCGAATCCATCAGCGCGCGGGAAAGGCGGTCGTTGACAAGGTGCGCCGGTGGATCAGGGGTGCCTGACGCGTGCAGCTCAGGGGTCTGCGTGAACACCAGATTGAGCGGAGCAGCCGGGGTTTCCGGTTCTGCGGCACGGGTGCCGGACGGCTCGGTGTCGGGAGGCAACTCCGGCGGGAAAGTGACTCGCTGGGACCGCGCAACTTCTGTAACAAACACCAGGATCTGGCGCAATGGCTCGTGCAACTCGGGGGCGGCCTCCTCGATCTGTGGCCCTCCCACGGCGAGGGCAATCAGGTCCATCAGCTCAGTGCGGGGCACCGCTTCGCTCTCCCGGTAGAGGATAGAGCGCACCATGGAAACCATCTCTTCATGAAACCCAGGGTCCCGGAGCAGCCTGGGAAATGCCTGCAAATCGGCAATTGTGCCAAAAGGCACCTTGCGACTGCTAAAGAAATCGCGCAGTTCGTCGATATAGGGAGTGAACCGTTGGGCAAGGTTCTCGATCTTGGACGAAGACACCATGCTGGCTATAGGATGCAACCCTTCCGGTCGCCGAGAGACGCTGAGGAAAAGTATGTGGCTGAACATTGAACAGACAATGATGAAGCGGGGCGGGTATGCTCGCTCCGCGCTTCGCCTGTGTGTTTTCCCGAAGATTAGCAGGGCCTTGCTGCTGCTTGTTCTTCTGTCGTGTGGTGTTAGCTCGCAGGCGCAAACATTGCCGGTTGCGGTGACGGTTTCCATGCCCTCAGCAACGCCTGGGGAGCGTCTGGTCTGGTCGGATGAGTTCAGCGCGCGCAATGGGCAAGTCGGCGAGCCTGATCAGGGTGCATGGACCTACGAGACCGGAGGGGGCGGCTGGGGGAACGGTGAGTTGGAGACGTACTGTAGCCCTCGAACGACGGCGGCGCCCTGCGATCCAGCGAAACAGCCCAACTCCTTTGTGGGGCAGGACGGATACCTGCACATCGTGGCCCGGCGAAAGGCTGACGGGCAGTGGACCTCGGCACGTCTCGTAACGCATCAGCTGCAAAGCTTTCAGTACGGCCGCATTGAGGCGCGGATCCGCATTCCAAAAGGCGAGGGCGTCTGGCCGGCCTTCTGGATGCTGGGAGAGGACATCGAGCAGCACCCCTGGCCGGCCTGCGGGGAGATCGACATCATGGAGAACATCGGGAAGGAGCCGACGCTCGTCCACGGCACCCTGCACGGTCCCGGCTACCAGGGCGTGGGCCTGGGGAAGCCGTTCTCCTTGGCTTCGGGGGAGGCCTTCGCTGACGAGTTTCACACCTACGGCATCGTCTGGACTCCGGGGAAGGTGCAGTTCTACGTCGATGATCCGGGGAAACCCTACGCGACGTTCACGCCCGCCGATCTGCCCAAAGGTGGGGTGTGGGCCTTTGACCAAGGGCGATTCTTTCTCCTGTTGAACCTTGCTGTGGGAGGCCGCTGGCCGGGGCCGCCGAATGGTTCGACACCCTCCACCCTGGAGATGCTGGTGGACTACGTGCGGGTGTACGGGACGGCTCCCCCGCCGTAGCGCGCTAGTGAGTTGCGCTCTCCAGCTTCACTCGGGAGAAGGTCACGGTTTGCAGGTCGTCGGTGTTGTGCGAGCATACGCCGAGGCCGACGAAGACCGGATCGTGCATGGGAATGGTGATGGACGGCGCGGAGGATCTGGTGGAATTGCCGGAGTCAGCGTAGGCGGTGAAGACGTCGCCGTGACGCACGATGCGCAGGTGAACCGGGTTGTGCTCCGGAAGCATGACGTCCCTGGTTTCGCCGCCCTGCGTAAGCCGGTACTGCAGCGTGACGTGGCCGTCAGCGTGAATGGCGACGTCAGCGTAGGGGGAAGCCGGGTCAAGGCTCTGACGAAACATCAGCATGCCCTTCGAGAGGCGATAGGTGACCGGAGCATCTACGTGAAGGTCGGCGGCGAGAGAGCCGTCCCCGGAGAAGCGGGTCCAGGAGAAGCGGAACTGGTCGGCCGTGCCCCACACATCACCGCCGCCACCGCGAAGCTCGTAGCTCCCCTTCGCAGAGTCGTAGAGCGTGGATCCCAACTGCGCATGGCCGATGTCGTCACTGCCCTGGAAGATGCCTCGCGCTTCGCTCTCCGGTTGTTGCGCGGGAGCGGAGAAGGAACAAGCCAAAACGCAGGACGAGGCAATAATGCGCAGAAACGAAGCCATACGGTGCAGCCATCATAGTGACCGCGCGTGGCCGGCGCAATTGCCCTGAAATGGCTGATCTATGCTGTGAGGATGCAGCGAACTGCGCTGGTGACGGGAGCTTCGCGCGGGCTTGGCGCGGCGATGGCCGTGGCCCTGGCGGAGTCCGGGTTTCGGGTGGCGGTGAACTACTTTGCCAGTGCGCAACGGGCGGAAACCCTGTGCACCGAACTGCGGGGGCGGGGCGTGCAGGCGCAGGCCTTTGGTGCCGATGTGCGTGACGAGGCCGAGGTGCGAGGGCTGGTGGCGGCCGTTGAGAGGAGCCTGGGGCCGGTCGATGTCCTAGTGCTGAATGCGACCGGGCACCAGCCGCTGTTGAGCATTGAGGAGCAGACCTGGCAGGCATACCTTGACCAGATGGAGTTCTTTGTGAAGTCGCCATTGCTGCTCCTGCAGGCAGTGTTGCCGGGCATGCGCGAGCGCGGCTTCGGGCGCGTGATCCAGATCGGCAGCGAGGTGGTGGAGTTGGGGAATCCCCGTTTCGCGAACTATGTGGCGGCCAAAGCCGCGCAACTCGGCCAAACGCGGTCCTGGGCGCGCGAGCTTGGGCCCGATGGCATCACCGTGAACTTGGTGGCGCCAGGATGGATCCCCACGGAGAGATCGTTCGCCGCGTCCGAAGAGGACAAACGCGCCTATGCGGACGCCGTTCCTCTGCGCCGCATGGGGATGGCGGAGGAAGTCGGGCGGGTGGTTGCGTTTCTGGCCAGCGATGCAGCCAGCTTTGTTTCCGGGCAGAAAATTGCGGTAAACGGCGGCAACACCCTGGAGTAAACCCCCCGCGGAGTGGCCATGGAGGCGCAAAAGCCTGAGCGACGCGCTCAGGCCTTTGCGGTGAAGGAACGTCGCGCCTTACATCGAGTGCTTGGGCGGGAAGTGCTCGAACATCTTGTCGACGGTCTTCTGCACGAGGGCGATATTCTTCTCTTCGTTCTTCTTCACATCGGCCTGCGAGCGTCCGCGGAAGACGAGGTTTTGGGTGTGCGTGTCGTAGAGGTCAACCATCAAGGTGCCCACGGGGATCTGTTGCACCGTGGTATTGGCAATCTGGTCGCCACCCCAGCCACCGCCCCAGCCGCCCCATCCGCGCCAGCCGAAGCCCCGCCCGAGGCCGGAATAAAACGTGTTGTATTGCTGCTGATCATGTACGCCGCCGATCGCCGTGACGGCGAGGTCGCCTCCGGAGGGAACCAGTTGCAGCCCGTGTCGTTGGAGGTCGGCGGTGATGTCATCGCGCAGTCTCTGCTGGTAGAGCGGATCTTCGGTCTGGATCTTGGCGAATGAAAAGGTGTGGTAGCTCTCGAAGTGTGCATTGTGATCGTAGTCGGTGTGTACGTCCTGCGCACGCAGCGCGGGCACGGCGGTCAGTGCGGCGGTGAGAGCGACCCCGTACAACGCTCTGCGTACTTTCTGTCCCATGTTCATCGCATTCTCCGGTCACGGCGCTCCGCGCCATATCTCTGGAAAATGTGATGCCTGGGAAAGAGCCGGCGTTCGCTGGAGATAGGGCGAGCGTTTGCTTATCGGAGCCGGCGCCGTGGCTGTGTAGGCAGCGTGAAATGGAAGGTGGAGCCCTGGTTCAGGGTGCTCGTCGCCCAGATCTGGCCACCGTGTTGCAGCACGATCGCGCGGCAGATCGCCAGTCCCAGCCCAGTGCCGCCCATGGTGCGCGCATCGGAGGCGTCGATCTGCTTGAAGCGATCAAAGATAATCTGCAGTTTGTCTTCGGGGATGCCGCGGCCATGATCCTGGATCTCGATCAGGGCCTGATCGGCTGCCTGATAGCGGGCGGTCAGCTTGATTTCGCTCGGGGCATCCCCGGCGGGGGGCGAAAACTTGATCGCGTTCGAGAGCATGTTGGTCACGGTCTGCAGAATGCGATCGGGGTCGGCCCAGACCGTAACGCCATTCGCCTCGATGGAAAAGCGCACGTTCGCCTGGGCGGCCGGTCCTTGCAGAAGGCTGATGCCGCGGCGAAAGATCTCCTCAATGGAGCAACTGACAAAGTGCATCTCAGCCTTGCCGGAGCCGATGCGGTCCAGATCGAGGATGTCGTTCACCAGCCGTACCAGCCGGTCGGTGTTGCCGATGGCAATCTCCATCATCTGACGAGCCTTCTCGGGGCGGCTATCCAGTGCGCCTCCGGCGAGCAGGCCGAGCGCCGCGCGCAGGCTGGTAAGCGGAGTGCGCAGCTCATGCGAGACCGTGGAGACAAACTCATCTTTCATGCGGTCGAGTGCGTTGCGTTCGCTGATGTCCGTGAAGGCGACGACCACGCCCACGGCGCGCCTGCGGCCGTGTTCGCCGGAGATGCCATGATGAGGACCGGAGGCCTCGGTTTGGGTCTCGATCTGGGGACGAGCGACGTATTCCACGGGGAACGATGTTCCGTCCTTGCGCCAGAAGACCTCGTTGGCTACCCGGATCGTGGTAAGGTCCTGCACACTGCCTCGGATCGGGCACTCCTCTTCCGGATAGGGCGAGCCATCGGGGCGTGAATGGTGCACGAGCTCGTGCATGTTGCGGCCCAGCATCTCTTCGGCTTGAAAGCCGAGCATCTGGGCGGCCGCGGGATTCACGACCGTGACCTTTCCATCGAGATCGATGCCATAGATGCCATCGCCGACGGACTCCAGAACCGAGTTGGACTGCCGGATCACGGAACGAAGCTGCTCTTCCGCGCGGACCTGATCGGTGATGTCAACGGCGAAGCCCAGCGCATATTTCGGGCCGTCACTGGGCTCCACCAGGCGATTGCGGTAAGCGAGAACACGCTCTTCGCCGTTGCGGTGCTTGAGGTGCAGCAGACCCTGCGCTTCACCCGTCGAGAGCAGCGCTTCGAAGTAGGGCTGAATCAGGTGCATGCGGTCAGGATGAATGAACTCCGTAAGCGGGTGTCCAATGACCTCGTCGACGGTGCGGCCAAAGCTCTGCGCACCGTGTTTATTGATGGAAAGGATGCAGCCGTCCAGGTCATGCGTACACACCAGGCCCAGCGAGCCCTCGACGATCTGCCGATAGCGCGATTCGCTCTCGCGGATGGTATTTTCTGCAACGCGCTGCACTGTGACGTCAATTCCTGTTGCGATGATGAAGGCCACCTGCCCCTGTGAGTCCAGTAGAGCGGTTGCGGACCAGGAGATGTGTCGGCGGGAGCCGTCACTGGCAAGCCAGAAGTTCTCAAAGGTGGCGGGGAAGTCGCCTTGGCGGATCCTTTCGAAGCCCGCGATGTAGGCCGGGACGTCCTCCTGAGGGATCAGGCGCTCCCAGGCGAACTTGCCGACGAGGTCGGCGGAGCGGTACCCGGAGATGATCTCGCAGGCGCGATTGAAGCGCACGATACGGCCCGCGGTGTCGAAGACGACAACCAGGGCGCCCACCGTATCGAGAACGGCGGCAACAAAGTTCTTTTCGACGGTGAGGGCGGCTTCCACACGTTGGCGCGCGCGCGAGACCTTGTGCGACTCGCGCACCCGCATGGTCAGCTCCAGGCGCGTGGTCACCATGTGACTCAAGGCTTCGAGAGAGTCCAGCTGTGAGGGCGTGAGCTTGCGGGCCGCGGTGTCCAGGACGAAAAGGCTGCCGATCGCGACGCTTTTCGGCGTTTGAATAGGAGCGCCCGCGTAGAAGCGGAAACGTGTACCCGAGAGCGGAATCCCCAGCGGAGCGTAGGCGGGGTCGCGACGGGCGTCAGGGATCTGGTAGATCCCTTCGGCT
>CAXUNH010000103.1:0-11285 GCA_964252405.1 uncultured Acidobacteriaceae bacterium
TCGGTCAGTATTCGCTCGGCAGTAGGATCGTATTTGCGACGAACCACAGCGTGATGCCGGGTGGCGGGAAGACGGTCGTGGGCGGGCGGCTGGGCGGATGGTTGGCTGTTTACAGCCCGGTTGAAGCGGGCTCTGACGAGACGAATCCTCGGTGGCTGAGGACGGCGGGGACACGACGGAGTTTTCGGTTACTGAAGCAGGGTTCTGACGAGACGAAGTCCTCCGCGGCTGCGGGCGGGCGGGGTGCGGTGGAGCTCGGCGGCGGGCTTCAGGACCCATGCTGCGTGTGGCAAAGGGGTGACGGAAGACGAGCGGTTCGTGGTCGACGAGCTGGTGGGCGGCGCGGCGGAGAAAGCAACGCGGAGCGCTGTCCGGGAGGATTGGGCTGGATCACGAAGATGACGGGTACCTCGTCGCGGCGAGTCCGCGAGTGTGCCGGAGCAGGGCGTGCAGGACCGGGTGGCGGCAGGCACCTCGGGCAGCCGGGAAGGGAATGGCTGGTGTTGTGTGCAGATGAGCTTCGACAGGACCGACTTGCACCGGGTAAGGTCCTAGAGACTCACGAAGAGGAGACCGGGATGAGCTTTCGATCGAACGTGTCTGTTTGCTTCATGGCGGCCATGTCCACCTTTCTGGTGCATGCGCAAGCCGTGCCTTCTGAAACCGCAGATGAGGCGAGGATTGATCGTCTGCTGGGCCAGATGACCCTTGAAGAGAAGATGAATCTGGTCCGTGGCGATGTAGAGCCGGCGACGACCAACCAGGGGCAGGCAGGGTTCCTTCCGGGCGTGCCACGGTTGGGAGTCCCGTCGTTGCGGATGGCCGATGGGCCGCCGGGGGTGCTGACGCGGGTGGCCGGGCAGGCGCAGACGGCGACCATGGGTGTGGCCGCTACGTGGAGTCTCAGCGACGCCGAGCAGAATGGGATGGCCATCGGCAGGGAGGCGCGGGCGTTGGGCATCGATGTGGTATTGCAGCCCTTTATCAACATCGACCGCGACATCACGTTTGCGCGGAGCTACAACACGCTGGGCGAAGATCCGTTTCTGAATGGGGCGATGGGCGCCGCGGAGATTCGGGGGGAGCAGGCGCAGGGTGTCATGTCGCAGGCAAAGCACTTTGTGGCGTATGACTCCGATTCGTACAACGTTTTCGTCGATCAGCAGACGCTGCATGAGGTGTATGTGGCGCCCTTTGCGGCGGCGATCGAGGCGGGTGTGGCGTCGATCATGTGTTCGTACAACAAGGTCAATGGCACCTTTGCCTGCGGCAATGCTGACACGCTGACGACGGTTCTCCGGGACGAGTTGAACTTTCCGGGCTTTGTCACCTCGGACTGGGGCGGGGTGCACAATGTGCATTTCCTTAACCAGGGCCTGACGATGGAGATGCCGGGGGAGGTGCCCAACGACAGCCCGTTCGCAGGGATGATGCATACCTACTTCAGGACGCGTCCGGAGGATAGCGGCGCGCCGACGAAGCCCAACGTCGCGGCGCTGGCCGGCATGCTGGGCGGCACCATCCCCGAGGAGACCAAGGGGCGTGGGATGGACCTGAATGCTTTTCCGATGGACTCCGATCCAGCGACGATGCGGTCTGCGCTGCAGGATGGGTCGATCACGGAAGCGACCATCACGGCGGCGGCTCGGCGGGTGCTGTATGAGATGGACCGTTTCGGCTATCTGGACGGCAAGGCGAAACATGACGTCACGCCACAGGACACGGAGGCGAACGGGAAGATCATCGAGAAAACAGCTGAAGACGCGGCTGTGCTGCTGAAGAACGAGGGAGCTGTACTTCCGCTGCGGCAGGACCGGAGCATTGCGCTGATTGGACCGACGGCCGGGCAGGTCGCCTCGATTGGCACCTTTGGGGAGCGGTCGCCGGGCATACCGGCGCTGCAGGTCGGGCCGCTGGCCGCGATCAGGCAGCTTGCGCCCGGAGCCAGGGTGACGTTCGCCGTGGCCGATGACATGACCGGAAGGACGGTGGACGCGACGCTGTTGAGTCATGATGGCAAGCCAGGTTTGCTGCGAACCGGTGCCGGCAAACGGACGGGCGTTGATCCTGCCATTGACTTCACGGTGGCGAAGGGCAATGCGCTTCCAGCAAACAGCGTGGTGGCGTGGAAGGGTGACATCGCCATAGCGTCGGCTGGCGACTACTGGTTTTACCTGCAGCTTCTGGGTACGCGCGGAATCCTGAGCATCGATGGCAAGGAGGTTGGCAGAAGCGGCGCGGTGAAAGGTACGGTTCACGGGGATGTGCAGCACGCCACCCAGGACAATGGGCTGCCCACGACCGATGGACTGGATAACATCCGCCGATCGGTGCAACTGACCGCGGGCAAGCACGCCATTGAGGTGGTCACCTCGGTCGACACATCGAACGCCCCGGTGCAGGTGCGGCTGAACTGGATGACGCCGGAGGCGCGGAAGCAGGCTCATGCGGAAGCGCTTGCGGCGGCCAGAAACGCCGGGACCGCCGTGGTGTTTGCCTGGACGCGCGATAAGCCGCACTTCGAGCTGCCTGGAGATCAGGACAAGTTGATCGAAGAGGTTGCGGCGGTGAATCCGAACACGGTGGTGGTGCTGAACACGAGCCAACCGGTCGCGATGCCCTGGATAGGCAAGGTGAAGGGCGTCGTGGAGATGTGGTGGCCGGGGGACGAGGGCGGTGTAGCGGAGGCAAAGACGCTGCTTGGGCTGAACAATCCGGGCGGCAAGCTGCCGATGACCTGGGGCAAGTCGCTTGGCGACTATCCGGCGACCTCGCCGGCGCATCCGGAGCGGTCCGCAAAGGGCGTGGACGGGAAGACGACGTTTTCTGAAGGAGTCTTGGTGGGATATCGCTGGTTCGACGAGGAACAAATCGAGCCGTTGTTCCCCTTCGGGTATGGCTTGTCGTACACGACGTTTGCGCTCTCCGGTGTAGAGGTGAAGCCGGCCGGGGATGGCGGCGTGGACGTTTCCGTGATGGTGAAGAATACGGGCAGGGTGCGCGGGGATGAGGTAGCGCAGGTGTACCTGGCGGCTCCATCCTCGAGACCGGCCGGCGTGCAGTTTGCTCCCAAGACGTTGGCCGCGTTTCAACGGGTTTCGCTGGCTGCGGGCGAAGAACGTCGTGTCGCGCTGCACGTTCGTCCGCGTGCCTTCGCATACTGGTCCGTCACCACGAAGCAGTGGGCGAAGCCGGACGGACCGAGAAAGCTTCTGGTCGGAACATCGTCCAGAGCACTTCCGCTCGCGGTGGATGTGCCCTGAACTTTGAAGCGGGCGAAGTGAGCTAGGCGGTCTCGGCGGCGGTCATCCAGCTTAGGGCCTGGGCGAGGTAGGCCTTGAGGTCCTTGCGGGGGACGACGGCGTCGAGGAAGCCGTGCTGGAGGAGAAACTCGGCGCGCTTCGCTGCAAGGCGTGCTGTACGGATCCGAATGCCGCACATCTCGATAACTACACGACCAACACAGCCTGCTCAGGCGTACCCTCCCTCCCTAGCGCACTAACGGTACAAGTACAATGACAGACGTCAAACGTTACGCAAAGCCAGTAGGTAAGTTTTTGATGACTACGCTCCTTATCGGATCGAGCGCGTCGGCGTTGGCTGATGACTTCACGGTGAAGTCCTTTCGCACCTCACAAAAGGCAGAGCTGAACTTCTCCTTGACCATCTCTTTTGCTGATCGTTCAAGAAATCGACTGGTGACGACGGTCACTGACTCGGCGATCGAGAAGGTTGATAGGGTGGAGGTCGTTCACGAGAAGGCTGCGGTTCTCGGTCACACAGGCAATGTTCAGGTTGTCGAGATCATCGATATCGCTTCTTCCAAGCGATCAGACTGGTTTTACTGCTATGAACCGTTTTTTTTTTGGATGGGCATTTGATCGCCTTCGTTCAATACTCTCCTAATCATTCTGCGGGTTTCACGTCGGACATTCTTAGGGTCTATGACGCTGAACAGACTCCAGGAGAGAATCGGTATGGACGCGCTCCCGAAAACGAGAAATACCCATCCCATGTCGGCATTGCGGTCTATCCCGCCGGAATACAACCATCGGACTATTCGAACCAGGCAGACTCTGCGGCCTCGGCGGTGCACTTACTCGGCCCACCCCCCTTCCTCTTTCTATCAAGCAAGCGGCTCGTCTTTCTCGCAGGATTCGGAGAGGACTTCAAAACCCTCACCAACCAAATGGTCGCCCTAGATTTCTCGGGCGAGAACGACCGCCGCGTTGGGGTACGCACTGTTCCTCTTCCTTTTGGTGCCCTTAAACGAGCGGGCATCAATCCCAAATTCCTGCAAGTAACAAGAATGACGGAGGTCTCGCCATTTCACGTGAGACTGGAGCTTCCTCCCAGCGAATATGGATTAAAAGGCGATAAAGAAGTTTTACTAGTGGTCGACATATCTGGTCGATGATTACGATTGACCGGATATGTGTCCACTCGCGTTCATGGGTCATCAATGGGTCCCAATTCCATGCGCAGCGTTCATCTCGCATGAACGTCTATGTATTCTTGCTAGGTTAGGACGCGGTCATCCAGCTTAGGGCCTGGGCGAGGTAGGCTTTGAGGTCTTTGCGGGGGACGACGGCGTCGAGGAAGCCGTGTTGCAGGAGGAACTCGGAGCGCTGGAAGCCTTCGGGGAGCTTTTGGCGGATGGTCTGCTCGATGACGCGGGGGCCGGCGAAGCCGATGAGGGCGCCGGGTTCGGCGATGTTGAGGTCGCCGAGCATGGCAAAGCTGGCCGTGACGCCGCCGGTGGTCGGGTCGGTCATGAGGGAGATGTAGGGAATTTTGGCGTCGTCGAGTTTGGCGAGGCCGGCGGAGATCTTGGCCAGCTGCATGAGGCTGGCGATGCCTTCCATCATGCGGGCGCCGCCGGAGGCGGAGACGATGATGAGCGGGGTATGGGTGTCGAGGGCGCGGTCGACGGCGCGGGCGATCACTTCACCGACGACAGCGCCCATGGAGCCGCCGATAAAGCCGTACTCCATGACGCTGAGGATGACATTTTGTTCGCCCAGCTTGCCGACGGCGTTGAGGATGGCGTCGTCGAGGCCGGTCTTCTTCTGAGCTTCGGCAAGGCGGCGCTTGTAGGGCTTGAGGTCGCAGAAGTCGAGCGGATCGGTGGAGCGGAGGCCGGCGTCGACGATCTCGTAGCCGGGCTCGAGGAGCATGTCGACGCGCGCGCGGGAGCCGATGCGGAAGTGGAAGCCGCAGTGCGGGCAGACCTGGAGGTTGGCGTCGAGATCGGCCTTCCAGATGAGTTTGCGACAGTTGTCACACTTGACCCAGAGTCCCTCCGTGCGGACCTCGTGGTTGGGTGTGGGCTGAATCTCGTGGTCTTCGCGTTTAAACCAGCTCATAGAGGGCGCGTTGCAACTGATGGTGCGCCCAGGGTGCGGCGGATCTCCTGAGGCGGATGCCTTGGGGAGACTCTTGCCGGCCAGTTTTCTTGAAGAAAACTTGGGGTGAGCCTGTCCCGCCGTTGCCGCACGTCTTCAGGAGAACCGCTTCTATCGGGTCGCCGCCCTCCATTGTAGCGGACGACGGTTTCAGGCGTTGGTACAGGGCTCCTTGGAGAGGTGTTTCCGGGCAGAGCCGGAGCCCCCGGACCCGGCCCGGAACTTGTTGGGTCTGCTAGTTGTAGACCGGAATGGCGGAGGTAGTGGCGGGCACGGGGCGCGGGCGGCGCTGCGGGTTGGCAACGGGCTTATCGGTGACCTGGAAAGCGGGTGCATGGGCGTCGGCGGTGTCAAGAGCCCCGTGCTGCTCGCGGAGAGCCTGCTGCAGGGTGTGGCGCTGCTCTTCGCGCTCGCCGGCGCGCTGACGGGTCCAGTAAACCAGGAAGCCTTGACCACAGATGGGGCAGCGGACATCGCTGAAGACAGTGGAGACTTTGCAGAGCAGTTGCATTGGGGAGAGACCTCGCGCCTCGCTGACCGTGTGTGCTGCGGAGCGGCCTGAAGACACAGTAGGCGCAACTGGCGGGGGCACACGATAGCCCGCAAGCGGCTGTGCGATGCAACTTTGGCGGAGGATATGGCGGGCGCCGGTCGCGTCAGGGCGCGGTTCTTGTGAATGTTCCCGTGACGACCACAAGGCGTGATCTCGCTTGACCTCTGCGGGGTACCCCAGCCGAGAGAACCCCGGGGCGGGCATCGTTGGCGGCCCCTCGCGCGGCGCCCGGCTGCCGGGCCCTAGCCGGAAGCGTCGTGCGTGGCCGCGTTGGGTGCCGCGTAGTGGCCCACGCGGTCGCCCCGGAGTGGACGCTGGCCGCGAAAGAGCTGCATTCGCTGCGCGCGACAGTCTGTTCGTCGCCCGCATCTCGACAGGCAGGCGCAGCGGAGACGTCCTCGCTGGCGAAAAGCGGGAACAAGGCGTTGTGCCCCCAATGTAAAGAGAAGCAGCCCGACCACGGCAACGAGGAATGTCTTCATGGGCGGGAAAGTGCAGCAAGTCTCGACTTGCCGGTTGCCGAACCATATGCTCAAAGGTGTGAGTGAACAGATCAAGATTCAGCTTCCTGATGGTTCGGTGCGCGAGGTCGCGCCGGGGACGACACCGCTCGATGTAGCGAACAGCATTTCGCCGCGCCTGGCTGCGGTGGTGGTGGTCGCGCGGGTGCGGCCGCTGGCCGTGCCGGCTGCTGGGGAGACCGCGGAGGACGAGGCCAAGGCCGAGCAGACCGAGGCGGGGATGTACTCGGCGGCGGGCGAGAGCGGGGAGCGGCTGGTGGACCTGCGTGCGCCGTTGACGCAGGATGTCGCGCTGGAGTTGTTGAAGGAGACCGATCCGGCGGCGTTGCGCGTGGTGCGGCACTCGGCGGCGCATGTGATGGCGACGGCGATCCTGGAACTGTTTCCGGAGACCAAGCTGGGCCACGGGCCGGCGACGGACAACGGATTCTTCTATGACGTGTACCGTGAGGTGCCGTTCACGGAGGCGGATCTCGCGGCAATTGAGCAGCGCATGGCCGAGGTGGTGAAGCGCGATGAGCCGTTTGAGCGCGTGGTGGCGCCGCGCGAGAAGGGGCTTGAGGATTACCGGAACAGCGGCGAGTTCATGAAGGTCCATTTCATCGAGCGGTTTACGCAGCCGGGTGAGGAGATCTCGCTATACCGCAACGGCGCGTTTACGGACTTTTGCCGCGGGCCGCATGTGCCGTCGACAGGGCGCGTGAAGGCGTTCAAGGTGATGAGCATTGCGGGTGCGTATTGGTTGGGCAAGGAAGATAACCAGCAGCTGCAGCGCATCTATGGGACCGCGTTCTTCAACACTAAGGACCTTGAGGCGCACTTCAAGCACCTGGAGGAGATCAAGGCGCGCGATCATCGTGTGCTGGGCAAGCAGCTGGACCTGTTCAGCATCCAGGAGATCGCCGGGGCGGGATTGATCTTCTGGCATCCGAAGGGCGGGTTGGTCCGGAAGGCCATGGAAGACTGGATGCGCGAAGAGTGCATCCGGCGTGGCTACCACATGGTGTTTACGCCGCACATCATGCGGCGTGAGTTGTGGAAGGTCTCCGGCCATGAAGAGGTGTACGCGGAGAACATGTATCCGCCGATGGAGCTGGACGACGCCGAGTACCGGCTGAAGCCGATGAACTGCCCCGGCCACATTCTGATCTACAAGTCGACGCCGAAGAGCTATCGCGACCTGCCGCAACGGTATGCGGAGCTAGGCAATGTGTACCGGTATGAGCGCAGCGGCACGATGCATGGGCTGCTGCGGGTGCGTGGCTTTACGCAGGACGATGCGCATGTGTTCTGCACGCGCGATCAGATTGTGAGCGAGATCGAAGCCTGTCTGGATTTCGCGGAAGCGGTGCTGAAGACGTTCGGCTTCAAGGAGTATCGCGTGGAGCTGTCCACGCATAAGCCGGGGGATCCGGCGTTTATTGGCACCGCGGAAGAGTGGGCGGAGAGCGAAGGCGCGCTGAAGGAAGTGTTGACGCGGCGTGGACTCCAGTTCCAGAGCTTTCCTGGTGAGGCGGCGTTCTACGGGCCAAAGATTGATGTGAAGCTGGTCGATGTGTTGGGGCGGTTGTGGCAGCTTTCGACCGTGCAGTTTGACTTCAACCTGCCGAAACGGTTCGAGTTGGAGTATGTGGGGGAGGACGGTGAGCGGCATCAGCCGGTGATGGTGCATCGTGCGCTATTTGGCTCGGTAGAGCGCTTCTTCGGCGTGCTGATTGAGCACTACGCCGGCGCGTTCCCGCTGTGGCTGGCGCCGGTGCAGGTGGGCCTGGTGCCGATCTCGAACGAGAAGCACCTGCAGTATGCCGAGAGCGTGAAACAGCGGTTGGAGGCGGCTGGGTTGCGCGTGGAACTGGACGCAAGCAACGGCAAGATGCAGGGCAAGATTCGTGACTTTGGGCTGCAGAAGGTGCCATTCATTCTTGTGGTGGGCGACAAGGAGGCCCAGACGGACTCGGTGAGTGTGCGGGTGCGGGGGAAGGGCGATCAGGGCTCGAGTGCGGTTGCGGAGTTTGCCGAGCGAGCCAAGGCCCTTGTGGCGGAGCATGCGACGGAGCTGTAGAAGTGCCTGATCTGGTTGAGCCGGCTGCTTGCTTGTCGTAAGCCGGCTTACGACTACGGTCCTTGTCGTAAGTGGGCTTACGACTACCGTTCTTGTCGTAAGTGGGCTTACGACTACGGCTTTTGTCGTAAGTGGGCTTACGACTAGCGATGTTGTCGTAAGTGAAAGCCGGTATACTTACGACAAGAAGCGGAATCGCTGATCTGCTTACGACAAGGCGCCATGTTCCTCAAGCCAGCCATCCCGATCAAACTGCCGTTGAAGACGCTGGACTGGGCGAGTCTAGTGGCGGACATGGGACGAGCGAACCGTACGCTTGCCGACTATAACGGCATGTTGCGGCACCTGCCGAACGCGTCGATGTTGCTGGCGCCGCTGACGGTGCAGGAGGCTGTGCTCTCGTCGCGCATTGAAGGCACGCTGGCCACCATGACGGAAGTCCTGCAGTTTGAAGCGGGAGAACCGCCGGAAGGTCTGTCCCGGCGGGATGATATCGAAGAGATTCTGAACTACCGCCGGGCGCTGGACCTGGCGACGAAGGCGCTGCGCAAGCGGCCATTCAACTTGAATCTGCTTTTGCAATTGCATGATGTGTTGCTGAGCGGTGTGCGCGGGCAGAACAAGGCGCGTGGCGAGTTCCGGCGCCAGCAGAACTACATTGGCTCGCTTGCCGGGGGCAAGAAGACGGTGCGCTTCACACCACCGGAGTGGCAGATGCTACGGCCGGCCCTGGACAACTGGGAGAAGTACTACCATGCCGACGAGCGCGACCCCATTGTGCAGCTTGCGATTGTGCATGCCCAGTTTGAATTTCTCCATCCGTTTCTGGACGGCAACGGCCGGCTTGGCCGCATCCTGGTGCCCATCTTTTTGTTTGAGCGCGGATTGCTGCGCGAACCGAATTTCTATCTTTCCGAGTACATCGAGGCGCATCGGGAGGAGTACATCAGCTTGCTGAATGCGCTGGGCAGAACCAAGACGGCCTGGACGGCCTGGGTCCGTTTTTTCCTGCTTGCCGTGGAGCGTCAGGCGGAGCAAAACGCACGGAAAGCCACGGCCATGCTGGAGCTTTATGGCGCGTTGAAGGGCCAGTTTCTGGAGGTGACGCGAAGCCAGTTTGCCGTTCCGTTGCTCGACTTTATCTTCAGCACGCCCATCTTTCAGCCGGGGCAGGTGCGCTGGGCGACGGCTGCACCGAGCCGTCCGCAGCTGACGACGATGCTGCTCAACCTGCATAAGGCAGGTGCCCTGGCGATGGTGCGCAAGGGCACGGGCAAGCGGCCGTACATCTGGTCGCTCACGTCGTTGATCGATCTGGCGGAGAAGCGTTTCGTGACCTCGGAAGACGATTGACTTCCGTTGAGCGCGTAGCGCTGCCGCAGCGCGCAGCACGAGGACACACATCGAATGAGCTACGTGCGTTCCAAAGCACTTCGGAGTTTCCCATGTTTACCCTTCGCGACAGCATTCTTGTTCACGCGCCGATGGAGCGCTGCTTTGCGCTGTCTACCCACGTGGCCATTGTTCGCCAGGAGCTTCAGATGACGCCTGTTGCGGGGCGAACCTCCGGCTGCGTGCGGGGTGGCGACACGGTGCGGTGGGAGGGATGGAAGTTTGGCTTTCCGCAGTTTCATGTGTCGCTGATAGCGGAGTACCAGCCGCCGGTCTACTTTCAGGACCGGATGCTGGAGGGCCGGTTTCAGAGCTTTTCCCATGATCACCGGTTCCGTCCGGTAGACGACGGGGTGCTGCTGGAGGATGAACTGCGGTTCACAATGCCGCTGGGCTGGGCGGGCCGCGCCGTGGGGCAGGCAGTGATGGTGCCACACATTCGCCGTCTGATGCGGGAGCGGTTTGCGATGTTGAAGGGCATTGCAGAGAGTGAGGAGTGGCGTCAGTACCTTTGCGACTAGGGTTGTCTTGAGGGCGCGATCCAACGATTGTCCGGGCTTGTTCGCGCGAGCAGATGTACAAGGTCCGGCACCGTGCGCTAGGGTGTGGGCGTGGGCCGCGTGTGACCGATCGCAGAGGGCTGGACCTGGTGGGGCCGGGCTTCATCGCGGCGCACCCTATGGATGCTGTGCGGCGCCTGGGTGCTGTGGATGTTGTGGGCGTCGCGGGTTCGAGCCTGGCGTCCTCTGCTGCGGTGGTGGTGAACGCGGAACCGACTCCTTCGCGTGAGGTTTCCGGGATTGCGAGAGGATGACCCTGTGAACGGTTTGGGGATGCGGTCACGACTGGCCGGGATGATGTTTCTGGAGTACTTCATCTGGGGTGCATGGTATGTGACGTTAAGCACGTACCTGGAGCGGGGGCTGCATCTTTCGGGGTCGCAGATTGGCCTGGCTGCGGGGACGACGGCGGTGGGCGCGATGGTGGCGCCGTTTTTTGTGGGCCTGGTGGCGGACCGGTTTTTCGACACGCGCTTTGTGCTGGCCGGGCTGCACGGGCTTGGCGGTGTTGTGTTGTTTCTGGCGGCGCAGCAGCGGATGTTTGCGGGCGTGTATGGGCTGCTGCTGGTGTATGCGCTGCTGTATATGCCTACGTTGGCGCTGACGAACTCGCTGGCTTTCCGGCAGATGCGCGATCCGAAGCTTGAGTTTGGGCCGATCCGGGTGCTGGGGACGGCGGGGTGGATTGTCGCGGGCCTGCTGGTGGGGTCGCTGGGGCTCGAGAGCACGGCTCATCCCATGGAGATAGCGGCGGCGGTTTCCCTGGTGATGGCGCTGTATTGCTTCACGCTG
>CAXUNH010000104.1:0-11247 GCA_964252405.1 uncultured Acidobacteriaceae bacterium
GTCCGCGCCTTTGTCGGCGCGGGCATGCTGGCGGGCGTGTGCGCGGGGACGGGCGGGGGATGGACCGGGGCGACTGCCCGGCAGCAGTCCCCGGCTCCCATCGAGCGCCGGGCTCCCTCGCCGCAGCCGGCAAACCCGGACGGGCCGACGATGAATGCCGTTCATCGCGGACCCCGCGGCGAGCATCTGGCCGAGTGGATGGATCAGCACAGAAACCTGACGCCTCAGCAGCAGCAGCAGGCGTTGGAGCACGAACCCGGCTTTCGTGAGCTGCCCCAGCAGACGCAGCAGCGCATGCGGGAGCGCCTGGCTCAGCTGGATGCCATGACGCCGGAGCAGCGGCAACGCCTGCTGGCCCGCAACGAAGCCATGGAGCGGCTTACCCCGGACCAGCGGAGCGAAGTTCGCGGTGCGATGACGCAACTCGGGAACCTGCCCCAGGATCAGCGGCGCACCGTGGCCCATACCTTTCGCGAGTTGCGCGATCTGCCACCGGAGCAGCGCATTTCGGCCTATGCTTCCGGCCGCTACGGGCAGCTTAACGACAACCAGCGCGCGGTGTTGTTCAATCTGTTGCGGGTAGAGCCCATGCTTCCCCCTGCGGCTCCGGCGAGCCCTTCCGGCCAGCCTGTTCGCTAAGCCTCCAAGGTGACGCCAGGGTTCCGCCGTCAGCTCTTGAGCAGGTTCTTTGCCAGGAACAGCACATTGGCGGGACGTTCCGCGAGCCGCCGCATGAAGTACGGGTACCACTCCGTCCCAAAAGGCACATACACGCGCATCCCGAAACCCTCGCGAACCAGCTCTCGCTGGAGGTCCCGGCGTACGCCGTAGAGCATTTGGAACTCAAAGGCGCGGGGATCGAGCGCCTGCGCTCGCGAGAACGCGGTGAGTTGGTCGATGATGGCCTCGTCATGGGTCGCGATGCCGCAAAACACACCGCTGGTCACCATGCGCTTCATCAGGCGCACGTAGTTTGCGTCCACATCGGCCTTGTTCGGGAAGGCGAGATCGGGTGGCTCCTTGTACGCGCCCTTGCACAGGCGAATGCGAATGCCCTGGCGCAGCAATCGTTCCGCATCGTCCGCCGTGCGGTACAGGTAGGCCTGCAGGACGGTGCCGACGCGGCCCGGAAACCGGCTGTGCAGCCGCTCGGTCATCTGGATCGTGGCCTCTGTGTAGTCCGAGCTTTCCATGTCGATGCGGACGAAGCTGTCGGTGGCCGCCGCATGTTCGACCAGCTCGCCGACAATGCGCTCGGCCAACGCAGGCCCGGCGCCATGGCCACCGATGTCCATGCCCATGGCGGTCAGTTTCACGCTGATGTTGGCGCGCAGCTTGCGTTGCGCGATGCCCTCGAGCAGACGATGGTAGACGCCGGCGCTTTCCTCCGCCTGGGAGACCTGCAGAACACTTTCTCCCAGCGAATCCAGCGACGCTTCGATCCCTTCAGCGTTCAGTTGTTGCGCCACGTCGATCGCTTCGTCCACACTCATGCCTGCAACGAAGCGGCGGGACACACGTTGACCCAGGGAGTTGCGCTCCGAAAAAGAGCGCAGATGACGATTGGCTGAGAGAGCGATGAAGACCGAGCGAAGCATAGAGCAGGCTCATTGTCGCATGCACGCTTCCGCAGTGTGAAAACGATTGCCCACGGCCCGGGTTACCCCAGGAGAGACGAAAGCAGGGCCATGCGCACATAGAGACCGTTGCGGGCTTGCCGAAAGTACGCCGCGCGCGGGTCCAGATCGACCTCCGGGGCGATCTCGTTGAGGCGAGGCAGGGCATGCATGATGACCGCGCCCTGCTTCAGCCGCTCCGCGGTCTTCAGATTCAGCACATAGGCGTCTTTGACGGCTTCGTATTCGGCAGCAAAGGCGAATCGCTCGCCTTGCACGCGCGTGACATACACCACGTCTGCGTCTTCGACGATCCCGTCCAGAGACGTTGTTTCACGCACCTCTACGCCACGCGCCGTGAGTTGCTGGAGGATGGTGCTGGGCAAACGCAGCGAAGGCGGGGATACCAGCTCCACGTGCAGGCGAGGGAACTGCGCCAGCAGCGGCAGCAACGAGTGAATGGTGCGCCCGTAGAGCAGGTCGCCGACGAGCACGACGCGCAGGTTCTCCAGGCGCCCAAGTTCACGAAGAATGGTGTAGGTATCGGCAAGGGCCTGCGTCGGATGCTCGCCCGCGCCGTCGCCTGCGTTGATCACCGGCACGGGCGAGGCTGCGGCTGCGGCGGCTGCCGTGCCCTCTTCGAAGTGCCGGATCACAATGGCGTCGGCATAGCCGCTCACCACGCGCACCGTGTCCGCGATGGTCTCGCCCTTCACTGCGGAGGAGCTGTCCCGGGCGTTCTCTACGGAGAGCACACTGCCTCCGAGTTTCTGCATGGCGGCTTCAAACGAGAGGCGTGTTCGTGTGCTCGGCTCGTAGAAGAGCGTGGCCAGGATGCGCCCGCGCAGGGTGGGTTCCAGTATGCGCGACTTGTCCTGCACCTGCAGCTTGTCCGCAAGGGTGAACAGGGTACCCAGCGTGTCAGGGGAAAGCTGCGCGGCGCTGATCAGGTGATTCAACTCAAACATGGATCTCTTTTCCCCGATGTGCGTCCGCGGCGTCGGCGCGGTGCACTTTGCCTCTCAGGACGGTGTAGCGTACGCTGCCCGGGAAGGTGACTGCTTCAAACGGCGACCAGGCACAGCGCGTCTTTACGCTCTCGCGAGTGACCGCGTAGGGCTTTGCGGGATCGAGGATGGTCAGCGAGCCCATGTAGCCCGGTGCGATACGGCCGTAGCCTTCGCCGAAGCCTGCGGGCAGGAACTCGCGGACAAACTGTCCCGGGTTCCAGGCGCATACACGGGCGATGTCTTGCGGTGTGAAGCCGTGCTCGCGGATTAGCCAGGTTGCAAACGCACCGTAGGTATCCAGCAGGGGCACGCCACTCGCTCCAATCGCCTTCTCTTCGAGCGTATGGGGTGCATGGTCGGTGGCGATGTAGTCGACGGCACCGGAGCGCAAGGCACCGATCAGCGCCAGGCGGTCCTCGCGCGAGCGCAGGGGCGGATTCATCTGCAGCGCCATGCGGTTGGCGTCCGTGAGCATCGACGTGTCGAAGAACAGGTGATGAGGCGTGACCTCGCAGCTCACACGCACACCGCGCGCCTTCGCAGCGAGGATCTGCTGCAGCCCTTCTCCGGTGGAGTAGTGACAGAGTTTCCCGACCAACTCGTAGGTGTCGATGAGATGCAGTGCAAACTTCGTGGCCGTGATCTCGGCGTGAGGCGGCCGGCGCTGCTCATGGGTAGGAGCGCCCCTGGAGGCCTCAAGAATCTCCGGATCCTCGCAATGGAAGCTCACATTCGCTCCGCGATAAGGCGCGATGACCTCTTCCAGTTGGGCCTGTGAGGTGAAGAAGAGATCGCCAACGCTGGGTCCCATGTATACCTTGTAGGGCACGTGCCGTTTCAGCGGTTTCGTACCCGGTCCGATGCCGGCATACAACGTCACATGCACATCGCTCTTTGCCGTCAGGGCCTGCTTGGCGTCATAGCGCGCGTCGTCCACGGGAGCCACGGGGTTGTTCGGCATGTCGACAACCTGTGTGACGCCGCCGTGGATCGCTGCCGCGGACGCTGAAGCAAAGTCCTCTTTATAGTTCTGCGCGCCGCTCACGTCCTCGCGGGCATGAATGTGAATGTCACCGAAGCCAGGGAAGATCAGGCACCCACTGCAGTCCACGTCGCTGCGGCCGGTGACGCCGTCCAGCTTTGCGATGAGTCCCGTCGCGAGGTCGATCTCCACGCCGCCTTCGAACACTGCGTCATGGTTAACCAGCGTGCCTTCCAACCGCAGCCGTTCACTGCCCGGCATACACACGCTCCCGAGCGGCGTTGATGGCGTCCCGTGTCTCGCGCGCAGCTTCAGCGGGGTTCGCGGCATAGAGGATGGCTCGCGAACTGCTGAGGACGAGGCCCTTGCCATCGCGGCGCAGACCGGCCTGCACCGTAGCCTGGACGTCGCCGCCCTGCGCGCCGATGCCGGGGACAAGGAACGTCATCTCCGGCGCCAGCTCACGGATGCGCCGCATCTCTTCGGGCCACGTCGCGCCTACCACCAGCATGCAATTTCCGTTCGCATTCCATCCAGTCGTCACACGCGAGGCCACATGCTCCCAAAGCGGCCTGCCTTCCGCGCACAAGTTCTGTAATTCTCCGGCGCCTGGATTCGACGTACGGCAAAGCACGATACAGGCCTTGTCCTGCCGGTCGAGAAAAGGCCGCAGCGCCTCTTCGCCCAGGTACGGATGCAACGTGATCGCATCTGCGCCAAGGCCGTCAAACACAGCCGAGACATAGCCCGCGTTGGTCGATCCGATATCGCCGCGTTTGGCATCGCAGATCAGAAAAAGATCGGGGTAATGCTCGCGAAGATGCGCGAAGACCATGGCCAACTCGCTCCATCCCTCCGCGCCGCGGGCCTCAAAGAAGGCCGTATTTGGCTTGAACGCACACGCGAAGGGTGCCGTGGCTTCGATGATCTCGCGGCAGAACGCAAACAGCGGGTTCTCTCCGCGGCGAAAGCGCTCGGGCAAGCGCGCAATCTCGGGATCCAGCCCCACGCAGAGCAGGGAATCCACCGCTGCCATGCGCGCGTCGAGTTTACGCAATAGGGCTGATGCCGTGTTCACGGGGCCACGCCTCGCGTCGCCCAGCCATGCGGGTTTTGCATCCAGTCGCGCACTGCGGCTGCACCGGCGTCGTCCAGCAGCCCTTCCCTCAACGCGCCCGCCAGCACCGCATCGAAGTTCGTCAAGGTATGCAGCTTGACCTGGGCGGTGGCGAAGGCGTCACGCGCCTCCGGGAAGCCATAGCTGATGATGGCCAGGCAATCCGTTACGATGGCGCCGGCATCGCGCAGGGCCCCGACCCCGGACAAACTGCTGCTCCCTGTTGTAACCAGATCTTCAACGAGCAGAACGCGTTTGCCGGCAACGTCCCCGCCCTCGATACGGGCCCGCTTGCCGTGTTCCTTGGCCTGCTTGCGGATGAAGATCGACGGCCGCTGCAAGGCATACCCGAGCGCTGCGCTGTGCGGAATGCCCGCCGCTTCTATGCCGCCGATGACATCGAAGTCGATCCCCTCACGCGCAAGCAGCGACGCAAAGCCCTCAATGACTTTTTTCCACTGCGCAGGCCAGAACGGAAACGTGCGGTTGTCGCAATACACCGGCGACACGATGCCTGACTTGAAGGTGATTGGGTCCCCCAAACGAAAGCCAACGCCGCCGATCTCCAGCAAGGCCTCTGCCACGGCCACCGCTTCAGAGGGCATGCGCCATCTCCCTAACCCCGGCCTTGATCTGCTGCGCCAGCAGCGGGTTCCACATCGCGCCGGTCGCGGACATCACGGCATCGGCCCCCGCGGCGCGGTACATCGTGTAGTCCTTCGGGTGGCACACCCCGCCCACGCCCACAACCGCAAAGCGGGAGCCCATCTCTTCCCGCAGGCGTACGAGCCGCTCCGTCATGGACAAGCCGGCCCAGCGGATGCCGCTGCCGCACACACCGCTGCGAAGCCGTCCTTCGCCCGGAAGCGCCTGCCCGCCAGCCTCGTCCACCACCTCGGCGGGGATGGTGTTGATGGCCACCACGCCGTCCACAACGGGCCCGATGCCCCTGAGCAGCTTGCTTAAGGCATCATCGTCGGCGAAATACGCGATCTTGGCCAGCAGTTTCACATCGCCCAACTCCGCCTTGATCGCCTCCACCACGGCCGTGGCGCGCCCGGCGTCGAAGCACAGCAGGTGCGCCGTGCCCTCGTTGGGGCAACTCAGGTTCACCTCGGTCATTTTCACGCCGGTCTCACGCATCAGCCGCGCACCTAGGCGAAAGTCGGCGATGTACTCCTCGACTCCGCCGCCATGCTCCGGTTGCGTTCCCTGAAAGCTTCCGATCACTACCTGGCCGGGCTTGGCGTAGGCGACGGCGTCCGCCAGGTCGGGCTGCCAGACGGTGGGATCCATCGACGGAACGCCGAAGGAGTTGGTGATGGACAACTGCTCGCCGCTGTAGTCGCCATGGCCGCGCAGGCGGTTCGTTGTGGGGTGCAGATCGCCGGTCGCGTCCACGGCGAGCACATTCGGCCAGGCGTGGCTGGCCCACCTGCGGGTGCGCACGGTTTTGTACACGGGCAAATCGAAGCCGTAGTCCAGGGCGGCCTTCACATAACGGCCGTTCAACAAAGGTCCCGCTGGGATGCCGAAGGGTAGTGCGACGGGTATGCCGAGAAACTCGCCCGAGCCGGGCGCGCCGCCGGGTTCAGGCCTGTCGATCGTGCGCGGGAAACTCTCCGCGAAGGCGCCGAACGGCCCTCGCTGATAGTTTTCCTCGTAGCTGAGCTCCGGGTCGTAGAAAGCAACAGCGCGCCTCGCCGATTGCCGTTCGGAACCGCCCCGTTCGAAGCGCATCGCGATCGCCCCCTGCTCCCTGATTGTACAGAGCCGGAGCCAGACTCACTGTCGGGCATACCCCCACAGAGCGTGACGCGTTGGCGGGTCGTCTGCAGCCATCTTTATGCTTCCTTAACGGGATTCTTACGGATTCTCTGCGCGCTTCCGTGGCCTACTGCAGAACCGCACTCCCGGGCAGCAACAAGCGCCGCGTTCCCGGGTTGAGTCCTCAAGATCAGCAACTTTCGTATACTTGGCGGATATCGGCGCGCAGGGGGAAAAGAATGACAGCAGCGTGGACCTGCAACGCCGCCACCGGCGTCTCTTCCCCTAGTTTCTGCGCACGGTAACCCCACCCGGAAGGATGCTGACGATAGCGTGACCATGCGGCAAAGAATGAAAGCCACCGGATGCCCGGGTGCGTGGACGCTGGCCCTTGTATCGCTGCTGTTAATTGGCTGCAAGGCCAAGGAGAGCGCGTCGCGCGAAGCCGCCGAGGCTCCGCCGGCGGCGGTTGCCGTGATTCCTGTCGGCCAGCCCTCGCAGGTGCAGGTGAAAGACGCCGCACAGTTTCCGCTGGTGCCCGTCGCGGTACGCTCTACCTTCGCGAGCCTGAACGTGACGGGGCAGGTGCAGCCGGACCCGGCGCATGAGGTGCCGGTGTTGTCGTTGGCCAACGGCCGGGTCACGGCGCTGCATGCAGATATCGGCGATACCGTGCACAAGGGGCAGTTGATTCTCGACGTGCAATCGCCGGACGTCGCGACCGCCTTCAACAGCTATCTCAAGGCCGTTGCTGACGAGCGGCTTGCGGATACGACCCTGACGCGCGACAAACTCCTCTATGACAAGGGCGCGATTGCGCAGTCGCAGTTGCAGGTCGCCGAGAACGCCGAAACGGACGCGAAGGCCGATCTGAGAGCGGCCGATCAGCAGCTCGCGATCCTTGGTGTGGACAAGAACAATCCGAGCGACACCGTTCATGTTCGGGCGCCGATCAGCGGGGTGGTGATCTCGCTGAACACGACCGCGGCCGGCGCCGCTGGGCTAACGGCGACGGGCCCTAATGGGTCCCTCGTGATCGCCGATCTTTCCCATGTGTGGGTTGTCTGCGACGTGTACGAGAACGACCTTGCGCAGGTGCGCCTCGGCGAGCAGGCCGACATCACCCTGAGCGCCTTTCCGGGCCAGGTGCTGAAGGGCACCATCTCCGACATCGGCGCCATCCTTGACCCGAGTCTTCGCACAGCGAAGGTGAGGATCCAGGTGCCGAATCCGGGCAACCGGCTTCGCGTCGGCCTGTTCGCGACCGCGACCTTTCACGGCAACCGGGCCCAGACCGCCCTGGTGGTGCCTGCAGACGCGATTCTCCATTTGCACGATCGCGATTTTGTGTTTGTGCCGTCAACTCCCGGCGGCAGCTTTCGCCGGGTTGCCGTTACGACCGGGCAAACGCTCCCCGGCAACGCAATTGAGATCAAAACGGGCGTCGCGGAAGGTCAGCAGGTGGTCACTAACGCCCTTGAAGTGGAAGAAGCGACGGAGCAGTAGCGCAGCATGATCCGAAAGCTCGTCGACTTCGCGCTTAACAACCGCTTCATCATCCTGGTGATGGCGTTCCTGCTCTTTGCGTGGGGCATCATCTCGTTCCACAACTTGCCGGTCGAAGCCTATCCCGACGTAGCCAACAACTACGTCAGCGTCATTGTTCAGTGGCCGGGCCGTGCCGCGGAGGAGATCGAGCAGCAGATCACGGTTCCGCTTGAGATCGCCCTTGCCGGCATTCCGCATACCTCGCATCTGCGCTCCGTCTCGCTCGCGGGCCTCTCCTCCGTCACGCTGATCTTCGACGACGAGAGCGTAAACGACGTCAATCGCCAGAAGGTCGTCGAGCGCCTCGCCAACATCACGCTGCCGAACAATCTGCAGCCGCAACTGGGCACCGACTGGAGCCCCGTCGGGCAGATCTATTGGTACACGCTGCAGTCGACCAACCCGGCGATCGACACGATGGGCCTCAAGTCCATCGAGGACTGGACGTTGGAGAAGGAGTTCCGCACCGTGCCGGGCGTGGTGGACGTTTCCAGCTTCGGGGGGCCCACCCGCGAGTACCAGGTCATCCTCGACCCAACCAAACTTGTCGCCTACGGGCTGAACATCGCCGCGGTGAAGACCGCGCTGGCCGCCAACAACACCAACGCCGGCGGATCGTTCATAGAGCAAGGGGCGCAACAGATCAACGTCCGCGAGGTAGGCCTCATCAAGAGCACAGCGGACATTGCGCGGGTTCCGCTGAAAGCCCAGAACGGGACGGCGCTCACGGTCGGCGACGTCGCCCAACTGATCCAGGGCCCCAAGATCCGCCTTGGCCAGATCGGTCGCACTATCCGCCGCGCCGACGGCAAACTGCTGGACAACGACGATGCCGTTGAAGGCATTCTGCTGCTACAGAAGGGCGCGAACTCGGACGAAACGCTGGAGGGCATCCACGCCAAAGTGGCTGACCTGAACGCTCACGTGCTTCCGCCGGGCGTGAAGATCGTTCCGTTCCTTGACCGCTCGGACCTTCTGCACCTCACTACCCATACCGTTCTGCATAACCTCACCGAGGGAATTGTCCTCGTCGTGATCATTCTGTTTCTGTTTCTGGGCAACATACGCGGCGCCTTTATCGTTGCGCTGACCATCCCGTTCGCGCTGCTGTTCGCGTCCATCTGCCTTGACCTGCGCCACATCCCCGCAAACCTCCTTTCGCTGGGCGCGCTGGACTTCGGCATGGTGGTGGACGGCGCGGTGGTGATGATTGAAAACATCGTCCGCCACCTCAGCCACAGACGCCGTACCGACATCTCCGTGAACGAACAGATCCGCGAAGCCGCCCACGAGGTGCAGCGCCCTGTCTTCTTCGCGATCGGCATCATCATCACGGCGTATTTGCCTATTTTCACCTTGCAGGCGGTGGAGGGCAGGCTGTTCAAACCCATGGCCTGGACCGTTGCCTTCGCCCTGCTCGGCGCGCTTATCTTTTCCATGCTGATCGCCCCCACCTTGGCCAGCCTGTTGTTTCGCAACGGCACCTCGGAGTGGGAAAACCCGGTTCTGCACTGGGTGACGGAGCGCTACCGCCGGCTGGTGGTCTGGCACATCCAGCGGCCCCACATGACGGCGGGCGGGGCTGTCGCGGCGCTGGTGCTCAGCGGCGTGATGATCGGCTCCGGCATCATCGGCTCGGAGTTTCTGCCGCACCTGGACGAAGGCGCGATCTGGCTGCGCGGCACGCTGGCGCCGTCGACCGGACCCACGGAGAGCCTCTCTGTTGCCAACCGCGCCCGCATCCTGCTGGCCGCCTTTCCCGAGGTGAAGCAGGTGGTCAGCCAGATCGGCCGTCCGGACGACGGCACGGACACCACGGGATTCTTCAACACCGAGTACTTTGTGGACCTGAAACAGAAGCACGAGTGGCGCCCCGTCTTCCGCCAGGACAAAGAGGAACTCATCGGCGCGATGAATCGCCAGATCAACCAGATTCCCGGTGTGATCTGGAACTTTTCGCAGCCGATCTCCGACAACGTGGAAGAGGCCGTGTCCGGTGTGAAGGGCGAACTCGCGGTGAAGCTCTATGGCACGGACCTGAAGACCCTGGAAGAAAAGGGCGATCAGATTGTTGGCGTTATGTCCGGGATTCGGGGCGTCGCGGATCTTGGGCTGTTTCGCGTGATCGGCCAGCCGAATCTGAATTACGTGGTGGACCGTGAGGCGGCGGCGCGCTACGGGATTAACGTAGCCGACGTGCAGGATGCGATCGAGACGGCGGTGGGCGGCAACTCGGTCACCCAGGTGCTCGAGGGCGAGGCGCGATACGACGTGACAACCCGCTACGCCGGGCCGTACCGCTCCAGCCCGGAGGCCATTGGCGACATCCGGATTACCGCGCCCTCGGGTGAACGCGTCTCCCTGGCGCAGATCACCAAGGTAGACACCACGGACGGGGCGGAAGAGATCTACCGCGAAGGCGGCCTGCGCTACGTGGCGATCAAGTACTCCGTCCGCAACCGCGATCTCGGCTCCACCGTGGAAGAAGCGATCGACAAGGTGAGCCGGCAGGTCAAACTGCCGCCCGGCTACTCGCTGGACTGGGCCGGGGAGTACGCCAGTCAGCAGCGTTCGACAAGGCGCCTGCTCATCGTTCTGCCGATCACCATCCTGGTCATCTTCATCATTCTGTACAGCATGTTCCACTCCGCGAAGTGGGCCACTCTCATCCTTGCCAACGTCGCGATGGCGCCCATCGGCGGGCTTCTGGCCCTGCTGATCACGCACACCCATTTTTCGGTCTCTTCCGGGGTCGGCTTTCTCGCCCTGTTCGGGGTCTCCGTACAGACTGGCATCATCATGCTGGAGTACATGAACCAGCTTCGGGTAAATGGTCACACTGTGCTGGAGGCCGCTGTGCAAGGCGCGGTGCTTCGCCTCCGTCCCATTCTCATGACGATGCTTGTCGCCATGCTCGGTCTCTTGCCGGCTGCGCTCTCGCACGGCATCGGATCCGACTCACAGCGGCCCTTCGCGATTGTGATCGTTGGCGGCCTGATGGGCGCGCTGATCATCAACATCTTCCTGCTGCCTACGCTGTACGTCTGGGTGGCGCGGCCCACCGACGTTCTGCCCACACCCGATGCGGGGTTTGAAGCATGAGAACGCATACCGTTCTTCTGGTAGTCGCCCTCTCTCTGCCCGTATCGTGTTCCATGCTGCAGGCCCAGGCCGGCGGGGGCGGCGCGGGGGGCGCGCGGGGGGGGG
>CAXUNH010000105.1:0-11202 GCA_964252405.1 uncultured Acidobacteriaceae bacterium
AGGCCGCTGGATGGGGGCCAACGACCGCGGTAACGTGCCAGGACACGGCTGAGGGTTACCAAAAAGTTGTAGTGGGATCCCGGAAAAGTGCTACTGTCAACCTCACTTAGAGACCTTGGGGAGCAAGAACGTTGGGGGATCGGCGCATGGAAAGCGCGCTGGATGCTTCTCCGTCCAGCGTGGGTGCGCGCGCCGTTGGCCTGCAGGCCAGTGGGCGTCCGCTTGCCGCGAAGCTCCGCACAGGTCTGGCGATCGTGTACGGCAAGAGTTAGCAGGACCACTGTCCAGGAGAAATTCATGCGTTCCTCATCGAGCTTGTTTTGTTCCGGTGCACTTCTTCTTTGGCTCTGCGGCGCCTTGCCCACCCCGGGCCAGACCTTCGCGGCCAGTACAGGGAACGATCCTGTGATCAGCCCCCCGGAGGCGCGGGCCGTGCGGGTCAACGTGCCCGGACACCACCGCCGGAGCGAGGAGAAGCTGATCTACGGACGCGTGCGCGACGGCGTGTATACCGTCGACGGGATGACGGCGAAGGTGCAGTTGAACTACGACGTGAACGGCGTGCACTTCCTGTACCTGTTTGTTCCGGGCGTGGGAACGGCGGTGGTGTCGACCACCCCAGACCCTGACGCCGTCGCGGAGGAGGCGACCTACAAGGGTACGGAACTGAGCTTCAAAGTTGGCGATCACCGGTTCACCCTGACCGGGGTGACGCTGGCCACCGACAAGGGCGGAGCTCCCTCGCAGCTGTTTGTGACGCTGGACCGCTCGGCGTGGCGTTTGAACCGGCAGCCGATGATCGGTTTTGGCAACGCGCACCAATTGCCGTACGTGTGGCCTGGGGCCCTGGCTCCGCAGACCGCAAGCCAGACCGAGGAGACCCGCATCGCGCCTCCCGTGCCGGCGGTGCTGCTCCCGAGCGCAAAGCCGGTGACTCCGGCCCTCGGCGCAGCGCCGGTGGACCCGTCTGCGCTGCATCCTCTCGCCCTCCGGTAGATGCGAAGGCGCGGGCCGGTGGACGGGCTTGCCTGATGAAACGGCAGGCTCGCTGCTTCGCGGATGCCGCAGACGGCCCTTGAGCGCCCGATGCTAGCCTGAACCGGATGGAGATGCACTTCTACAGGCTCAGCCTGCGCAGGCTGGGCACGCTGTACTGGCTGGAGGCAGAACCGGCCGACAGCACCCTGGGCCCGGATCACGCGCACAGGCACCTGAGGCCTGTGCGGTTCCGCACGGAAGGCGAGGCGCTGCGTGCGCTGGACGTTGCGGAGGTGGGTCGCTGGACCAGCTTTCCGCATGAGGGCGTGCATGCCACGCTTTCGCGGTCGCAGCTGCGTACACTCGGCTTCCGCGGCAACATCTAGTTGTCCGCGTCTGCACCGGTCTATCTGCACCGGTCTAAGCTTTCAGTCTCCCGAGATAGTCCGCATTGACCTTGGGAGACCCCTGCCAGGGCATGTGAACGTTGGCTGCTCCACGAAGGCATGCGGAGGTGCTGTGTCCGGTGCGCCTGCCGGGAGATGCGTTGTCTGTCCAGTCGCCCGGCAGTTGCCCCGCGTTCGGTGTCCCGAGGGGTCGCTGACGACGCGCATCCTCCTCCGCGCCGAACGCTCGGTTTCAACACCGCTGCGGTTCAGTCGGGGGTTAGTTCTTCTTATAATGTGACCAACGCCATGTCCAAGCTTGAGTTTCAAACTGAAGTCAGCCAGCTCCTTCAACTTCTCGTCCATTCTCTTTATTCGCACCCGGAAATCTTCCTGCGGGAGCTGATCTCCAACAGCTCGGACGCGCTGGACAAGCTTCGTCATCTCACCGTCGTGGATGAATCGTTCAAGAACTTCCCGTTCGATCCGCGCATTGACCTGGAGCTCGATGAAGAGAACAAGACCCTGACCATCGCCGATACCGGGATCGGCATGAACGAGGAGGATCTGGTCGCAAACCTCGGCACCATTGCGCGCTCGGGTACGAAGAACTTCCTGTCGCAGCTTTCGGGCGACGCCAAGAAGGATTCCAATCTGATCGGTCAGTTCGGTGTGGGGTTTTACAGCTCTTTCATGGTGGCGGACCGTGTTGAGGTGATCTCCCGTAAGGCGGGCGAAGAACAGGCTTGGCGCTGGATCTCGGATGGCAAGACCGGATTTGAGATCGAGCCGGCGGAACGCGCGACGGCGGGAACGACGGTGCTGCTGCACCTGAACGAGGAGGGACGGCAGTACGCCAACAGTTGGCGGTTGCGGGAGGTCATCAAGAAGTACTCCAATCACATCGCCTTTCCCATCTTCCTGACTTATGACAAATCCGAGTGGAACGAGACTGAAAAGAGATCGGACAAGACCCGAACCACGGAGCAGGTCAACGTGGCCAGCGCTCTTTGGCGGCGCCCCAAGGCGGAGCTCACGGACGAGAGTTACAAGGAGCTGTATAAGTCGATCAGCGGCGACCCCGAAGATCCGTTGTTCTGGTTCCACACGCGCGCGGAAGGCACGCTGGAGTACATCACGCTGTTCTTCATCCCGTCGCATGCTCCCTTTGACCTGTATCAGGCTGACTACAAGCCGGGGGTCAAGCTGTATGTGAAGCGCGTGTTCATCATGGATGACGCGAAGGAGTTGTTGCCCGTCTATCTCCGCTTCGTTCGCGGCATGATTGACAGTGAGGATCTTCCGCTGAATGTCAGCCGCGAGATCCTGCAACAGAACCGCATCCTGACCAGCATCCGCACCGCCAGCGTAAAGAAGATCCTCTCCGAGTTGAAGGACGTGGCGGAGAAGCAGCCCGAGCAGTACCTGCGCTTTATCGAGCAATTCAACCGCCCGCTCAAGGAGGGTCTCTACTCCGATTACGCCAACCGCGAGACGCTGCTCGACCTTATCCGCGTGAAGAGCACCAAGGTGGAAGGGCTGACCAGCCTGGCCCAGGCGAAGGCGCGCATGGGGGCGGAGCAGAAGAGCCTGTACTACATCACCGGCGGAACGGAGGCTCTGCTCCGTACGTCGCCTCTGCTCGAGATCTATCGCAAGAAAGATATCGAGGTGCTGATCCTGGACGATGACTTCGACGAGATCATCTTTGCCGGGGTCGACAAGTATGGCGATGTGGACTTTAAGGCGGTCAGCAAAGCCTCGACCAGCGAAGACCTGCAGACCGAAGCGGCGCCGGAGGAGGCCCAGGCCCTGCAACCCCTGCTGACGGCACTGAAGACCGCGCTGGGTGACCGGGTGAAGGATGTTCGGGTCTCTGCGCGTCTGGCGGACAGCCCATCGTGCATCGTCTCTGATGAAGAAGAGCCTTCTTTGCAGATGCAGCAGATGCTGCGGGCTATGGGTCAGAAGGAGATGCCTTCCCCGAAACCCACGCTCGAGATCAACCCCGATCACGAGATCGTGAAGAAGCTTCTCTCCCGTGTCGACGACAGCATCGTGAATGACGCCGCATGGCTTCTTCTCGACCAGGCACTGCTCATGGAGGGCCTCCCGCTTCAGGAGCCCGCGACCTTTGTGCAGCGGCTGAATCGTGTGTTGAATCGTTCCATTTGATCGTGGGGTCTTGTATTAGCAGCGCACGATTCGCGTCGATCGTGTCGTTTGGACCGGCCTGATCGCTGAAGTCAGCTCGCGGCGCGGCTTGCTGCTGGCAGCACAAAGGTCCCCAAACGTACGCGAGGAGTGGCTGCGTGAGTGTAACTCCGTCGGTGGCGGTGATCGGCAGTATCAACATGGACCTGGTCCTCTCCGCGGAGCGCTTCCCGGCTCCCGGCGAGACCCTGCCTGGGCAGGACATGCGCATGTTCCCCGGCGGGAAAGGAGCAAACCAGGCCGCTGCCGCGGCAAAGCTGGGCGCGCCGACCCAGATCTTCGCCAGGGTGGGTGACGATGTGTTTGCCCCCATGCTGAAAGAGCAGCTCGCGGCCGCCGGCGTGGATACCGCACACGTGCATGCCGCTGCCGGCAGCACGGGCATCGCACTGATCACAACGGTGCCAAGCGGTGAGAACTCGATTGTGGTCGTGCCGGGAGCGAACGCTCTTCTCCGTCCCGAGGATATCGATCACGAGTGGCCGCGGATCCGCCGCGCTTCGATTGTGCTCGCGCAGTTGGAGATCCCGGTCGAGACAGTAGAAAGGCTGGGGAGGCGATGTGCTGCGGAGCAGATCCAGTTTGTTCTCGATCCCGCGCCTGTCCGAAGCCTGAGCGCGGATCTGCTGCGGGCCGTGTCGTGGCTCACGCCCAATGAGACCGAGACCTTCGGTATGACGGGTACAGAGATCTCGGCGGCCAACGAAGCGCAGTTGCGTGCGGTGGCGGAGCACTTCCTGTCCATGGGCGTCCAGGGCATTGTGCTGAAGCTGGGCGCGCGTGGCGCCTACATCGCCCGCAGATCGGGACCCACGGCGGAACACCGTTGGATCCAGCCGTTCGCCGTCGAGCCGCTCGACACGACAGCGGCGGGCGATGCGTTCAACGGCGCGTTTGCTGCCTCGCTGCTTCGGCTCGGCGACCCGTTTGCCGCCGCTCGCGTCGCCTGCGCCGCTGCGGCGCTTTCCACGACAAAACGCGGTGCCATTCCTTCCCTGCCGTCTTTGCCGGAGGTGGAACAGCTCCGGGCCGATGCATCCTCTACGTCTGCCTAGCGGGCTGCATCCAAAAGGGCGCTGCATTCCTCCCTACACGGAGCCACAGTGATCGACAGGAGTCAACCGCTTCGACTGGACGCACTGTCGATCTTTCACGCGGCTCTCCGCGCAGCCGGTGCGGGCAACGCCGTGCGCCGGCATCTGCTCTGCAGCGACACCCACCTGCAAGCCGGTGACCTGCCGCTTCCTCTTGCCTCGTTTGACCGCATCCATGTGCTGGGCGTCGGCAAAGCTTCCGTGGAGATGGCGAATGCGATGGAGGATGTCCTCGGCGAGCGGCTCACAGATGGGCTCGTGGTCACAAAACATGGACACCACACAACGTGCCTACAGCGCCTCAGGGTGGTTGAGACGGGCCATCCCATCCCTGACGACGCAGGCCTGCGGGCCGCGGCAGAGGTTGTCAGGCTGGTCTCCGGCATGGGTGCGCGCGATCTGCTGCTCGTCGCGCTTTCCGGCGGCGCCTCCTCGCTGTTGCCAGCTCCGGCGCCGGGGATCACGCTGGCCGATAAGGGGCGGACGACGGATCTTCTGCTCCGCTGCGGCGCCTCCATTGGAGAGATCAACACCGTACGCAAGCACCTTTCCACCCTGAAGGGCGGGCAACTCGCAAAGCTTGCCGCACCAGCCACGGTGCTGACTCTGATCGTCTCGGACGTGGTCGGGAGCCCGCACGATGCCATCGGCTCCGGAATCACCGCACCGGACCCTACGACGTTCGCTGACGCAATGTGTGTGCTCACACGCTACGCTTTGCTTGCGAAGGTGCCGGCCAGCGTTCGTCTGCGTCTCGAAGCCGGCGCACGGGGAGCTCTCCCCGAGACGCCCAAGCCCGGCGATCCGCTCTTCGGACGCACGCACGTGCATGTGATCGCCAGCAACCAGCTTGCGCTGGAAGCAGCCCACGCGGAGGCTGTCGCGCGCGGCTACCATGCTCGGATCCTTTCCAGCACTCTGGTCGGCGAAACGCGCGAGGTCGCTGCGGCGCAAGTGCAGGCTTTGCGCGAGGTCCTCCGCGCCGGCACGCCTGTCCGGAGGCCCGCGTGCCTGCTCGCCGGGGGCGAAACGACCGTTACCGTGCGTGGGGACGGCACCGGAGGACGCAACACGGAGTTTACCCTGGCAGCGGCGTTGGCGATCGCAGACCTTGCCGACGTGCTTGTGCTCAGTGCGGGAACGGACGGCGCCGATGGACCAACGGATGCCGCCGGCGCAACCGCCACCGGCGATACACTGCGTCGTGCAAAGGACCTGGGCCTGGACCCTCTCGAATACACGTTCTTCGGAGCGCTGGGTGACCTGATCAAGACGGGGCCGACCGGGACCAACGTAATGGATATCCAGGTGATGCTTGCGGGCTGACGGCCGCAGTCGTTGGCCGGGTCAGGCTGCGGTACGCTTCGCGCTATAAGCGCTCTACGGTGCTGCCGCCGCGTGTGCCAGTGCTGTCTCCGGAACGGGTTGCCACAGGATGCCTGGTCCTTCCCAGAGCAGGATCGGTTCTCCCGGGGGCGAGGAGCCCGGGGCTTCGGCATTCTCCACTTCGGGGCCGCGCCGAATCTCGATGCGGTGCGGCCCCTTTTGCAGGGCAAGGCTTAGGCGCACCGCCTGTACGGCGTCCCCTGCCGATCCGCACACCTGCGCATGCGGCTTGCCACTATGGACCTCCACGCCATCGATGGCGAGCGAAGCGGTTGTGCTCGTGAGCAGAGACACCGTGTAGCCGCCGGTCGCCGGAATCTTCAACAGCCCTTGCTGTGCGGTATAGGTGGCGCCCTTGTTCTCGATGAGCCCCGGAGCAACGTCACGCGGGTGCGTCGCTTTCCCGGCTGACTCGCTGACCACGACGGACTGGGAGGTCCAGGCCTTGTGGCCCTGTGCGTCAATGACGGAGAGCAATACGCGAAAGCGGCCCGTGCCGTCGAGCAAGGTCCCAAGCGCATCCGGAAAGGCATGACGGACCACGCGACCCTCGGCACGCTCGCCATCGCCAAAGAACCAGTGGTAGGTCACTCCGGGTTGCTGCTTTGCGGTGAACTTGACCCGGGAACCAGGACGAATCGCCTTGGCGGGATAGCTGAACCCGGCGTCCACCGGTCCGGGCTCGTAGCGGGGCTTGGCGGCGCCTTCCATCGCTAGCAAGGGCAGGTCGGTATCTTTGCCGACGTCGCCGCCGCCGAGGTTCACGCCGGAGAGGGACACACCGTGTACGTCGCCCTTTAGAACCGAGGGCACAAGACCCGGTCCGTCCATGGCCCAGATGTTGGAAAACGTGACGCCCTCGATGCCCGGATTGGGTTGCCGGATCTGCGCGAGGGAGTACCAGTTATCCAGGCGAACATCGGAGAACTGAATGCCTGTGTGCACGCCTTTGCCGGCCGGATCAGCCCATAGCTCAAACAGAGCGAAAGGGACACCACAGCCCCCGACGCCCATTTGGATCACGTCGGAGTCCCGCAACGTAAATCCATGGCTGTCGAAGATCTTCTTCGGCCATCCCAGGCGAACGACGTTGGAGATGCTGGTGGAAAGCGTGCTGCGTTCCACTGTAATGTTGGACACCTCATGGCCGGGTGTCGTGAGGGCCTCTTCGCTGTAGCCGTCCCAGTTGCCTTCCATGGAGAAGACATCGTCGGCGGCGCGAAAGAAACAGTCCTGCACGAGCGTGTCGCCGCCCCCGAGCCAATCCATGCCATCCTGATTCGCGTTGTTGGGGCTTCCGCCGATCACCTTCATGTTCCTGTAGGTGATGTCGTGCGAATCGCGCATCTGGATCATCCATGTACGGCTGCGCACAATGCCGGTGATGCCTTCGATGTGGATGTTTTGGGCGTTGTCCATCACGATGAAGTGCCAGTTGGGCTTGTGCATCCAGCCCTCATCGGTATTGGGGTCCTGCGGTCCGCTGTAGAGGACCGTACCTCGCCCTGAGACGGAGACGTCGTGTACCCCCCAGATGTTGATGGAGCCGTAGAGCAAGGCGCCGGGGGCAAGATAGATGCGATCGCCGCTCCTGGCGTCGATGTTCTCGTGATGGACGCCTGCCCCGTAATAGCGCACGCCTGGTGTGTCCGCGGTGATGCCTGAGCGATCCGGCTCATTGCCGAACAGAAACAGCATCTCCGAGTCGCTGAAGTAGTCTCCCGGCCGCTCAATGGAGAGCTTCGCCGGCCCGTCCAGAGTGAAGGTGATCGAGGCGCCGTCACGACGTGGACGAATGCCCAGGCGCATCGGTTGAACTTCGACCCCCGCGTCCCAGTAGTGCGGATCGTCCGCGGTTACGGTGATACGGGTCGGTCCCGTGAGCTCGAAGTTCAGCAGGTAATAGCCAGTCACCGCATGGAGGACGGGCGAGCGGACCGAGCCCACCGTTACGGTGAAGTGGGTCGACGCAACCTCCGCCGGAACGGGATCGATGCTCGGTGGCTCCTCCCCTTCGTGGCGCGCAGCTCCGGCAAGAGCCGTCGCGACACTTAGGAAGAACATGCCAAGCGACACGAACAGAGGCCTGAGGTGTGCTTGCGAAAACGGTTGCAGCATAAAACATGAGCCCTCGGAAGCAGTGTTCGCGGGAAGAAAGAGGGCCGGCCCGTTGTGCGCGTCAGCGTCCCGGACCGGCCCTCATCGGCGAATCGTTGGTATGGGTGGGTCCGTGTGCCGGCCCCGAGGAGCTAGCGCGCTGACGGCCCCGGTGCCTGGGCATTGGGGTAGATGTTCGGGATCGGCTCCGTTTGCTGATGTTCCAGCTCCGGGTGTGGGAAGGGCTTGCGGGGCATCATCTCTTCGCGCTGGGCCGTGTTGTAGAGAAAGATCGCCTCGAGGGCAGCACCTTGTTCCAGGTCGAACTGATGAAGCCGGTCGACGGTGTCCATATCCGAGTGATGGGTACGGGTCTCGTAGTCCATCGGGTCCTGGATGAACTGGAAGCCCGGCAGGCCTACGGCGTCGTAGCTGAGATGATCGGTGCCACCCGTATCGCGGTAGCTGATCGTTGTCACGCCCAGGTCTGCCAGCGGCGCGATCCACTGCTTGAAGATCGGCCCCACGGCATAGTTGCCCTGTGTGTAGACCCCGCGCACCTTGCCCGTGCCGTTGTCCAGGTTGTAGTAGGCGTCAAGCTTCTCCCACTCTTTGGTGGTCGAGAGCGCGCCGTGGTGGGCGAGATAGCTTGGCGTGCCGGGCGGATCTGCCGGAACCGGGGCGGCGAAGGTGCCGAAGTGCTGTTTGACGTACCCCTGCGAGCCGAACAGGCCCTGCTCTTCGCCGCTCCACAGCGCAATGCGGATGGTCCGGCGCGGATGCACGTCAAGGGCCTTCAGGATGCGCATGGCTTCCATCGCCATCACGGAGCCGGCCCCGTTGTCGGTCGCGCCCGTACCGGAGATCCAGCTATCGAGATGGCCGCCCACCATCACCACTTCGTCCTTGAGTTTGGGGTCGGTGCCGGGGATCTCGGCAACGGTGTCAAAGCCGTGCTCGTGCTCGCCGGTGAACTTTGTGTCGATGTTGACTTCCACCGTGACCGGCACGTGCGCGCTGGCCATGCGGGCCAGGCGGTTGTAGTGCTCGATCATCATGACCGCATTGGGGATCTTGACGGCGTTTTCCGGCTTCTGGGCCGCGGTGGCGAGGTTGGCGCCGTTGTCGTCGAAGATGATGCCCGTGCCGCCGCCATCGCCGCCGTCGCGGGAGGGCGTGATGACCGCGAGCGCGCCTTCGTCGTTGATAAGCTTCAGCGCCTGTTGGCGCAGTTCGGTCAGGCGGCGGCGCTCGGCGATGAACTGCTCGCGCGTGGGCTGGCCCGGCCGCGGTGTGCGCTGTTCCACGGTCTCCATGTCTTTGAGTTCTGCGTCCGTGTAGCGATGGAACAGCGGTTCCGTGAGGTCCGGGGTGGGTCGCATGGCGCCGAGCAGGACAATCTTGCCCTTCAGCGTGCCCCGCACTTTGTCCAGGTCAGCCGCCTCGCGCAGGGGAACGTACACGACCTGCCCCGTCACAGGGCCGCTGGTGGCGGTGGACCAGGGTGCTGCCTGCAGCCAGAGCGGTTCTGGGTCGGGCGAGACCATGCGGGCCCAGGTGTTGATCTGCTGCCAGCCAAAGCCGAACTCGCCCCAATCCTCAAGATGGGCGTTACTCAGGCCGATGGCGGTCATCGTGTCGCGGGTCCAGGCGTTGGCCTTGGCCATGTTCGGTGAGCCGGTCAGGCGGGGGCCGATGCCGTCCATCAACGCCTCAGAGAACTGCATGACGTGCCCGTGCTGGAAGGCCTCCGTGCGAATGCGCGCATACATGGTGAGGTCGATGGTTTCGACCGCGGGCTGCGGGCCGTAGTAACCGGGGACCCTTTTGGGGTTCTCGCCTTCAGCGGCGGCTTCGGAGCGCTTCTTCTGGCCGAAGGCGGGGCCGGTGAGCAGCGCGGCGGTGAGCGCAAAAGAACTCCAGCGGGTCAGTCGCGACCGGCTGGAGACACGACGAACGTGAGGCATCGAGGGCTCCTGGAGGAAATATGAAGCCAGTATGACAGGATGTCGCGTCCCCCGGTTTGACTAAACGTTGCTGCCCTTGCGCGTGATGCGGCGAATCCACTGCACCCCGAGAAAGGCGAGCGAGGCGACGCCCACGGCCAGCCCGACGGGAAAGCCGATGCGCTTGTAGGTCATCGCGAAGTCCGGCGTGCTGTGCGAAACGCCGGCGTAGATCGCGAAAGCGATGATGGCGGCGAGTGTCGCCAGGAAAAAGGCCGTAAATCCGGCAGCCAGCCCCATCAGAAGCGATTGAAACCAGCCAAGATCGCCCATGGGGATGCCCAGGATCGTGCCTTCACGACGAGCAGCTTCGGTGTGATGCGGAGAGGCCATCTCCGATAGAATACTTGGATGGCCGAAGGTGTGGGTGAAGGACAGGGCGCCAAGCTGGTGAGGGCGTCTCAGGTGGCACGCGAGGCCGAGGTGCGGCGGTCGCCGAATGGGGTGCGCTTTGCCACCTACGGCGAGACCGGCGTGCCGGCGCCGGATCTGGACCGCATGCTGGAAGCTGTGCCCGCGGCGATTGCGACGGCGCTCAAGGGCAACACCTACTACTTTGTGCCGGTAGCCCTGCGCGAGCCGGAGATGACAGACTCGCCGCGCCGCAGCCGATCGGAGAGCCAGGATCAGGCCATGGTGGCGCCTGCCTGGACCGAGGACCTGAGTGACGCGGCGATCTGCCATCGCAATGTGGAGTTGGATGGCGTGCTGGGCAGCGGGCATCGCGGGGTGTTCATCTCCACGCGGCTGATGGGCGACCGCTTTGCGCTGAGTTTTGAGTTCTTCATCAACGTGGCGCATGCCTATGTGGATGAGGCCGGTGTGCCGGAGCGCTTTGCTGAACTGGTCTGGCAGCAGGCGCTGAACAACGTGCGCGGCGAGGCCAGCCTGGATGCCTGGGAGGCGCGCAACCTGGCGCTGGGACGTGCAGCGGACTGGCAGCCGGAGCCCCCGGCGAGTGCGGCGGCCTCGCGGCGGGCGCGGGCGTTTGGCTCAGGGCTGGGCTCGATGGCCAGCCGCAGCTTTGGAGCGGTCGCGCCG
>CAXUNH010000106.1:0-9970 GCA_964252405.1 uncultured Acidobacteriaceae bacterium
CGGCGAACATGGCGATGCTGGGCAATGGGACGGATACGGGGAACTCCATCCGCATGCCGGCGGCGACCAGTGCGGTGGTGGGTGTGTTTCCCACGCGCGGGCTGGTGAGTATTGCAGGCATCGCACCGCTGGACTGGCTGCTGGATAACACGGGGCCGATTGCGCGCGATGTGACAACCGCGACGATGGCGCTGGACGTGATGAAAGGTGAAGATCCACTGGATCCGGTGACGGTTGGTTCCAGCGCAAAGGCCGAGGCCGGCCCGTACACGGGTTACCTGAAGCCGGACTCGTTGAAGGGCAAGCGATTTGGCGTACCGGCGTTTGTGCTACGCGGTGCGGGCATCCCGTTCCAGGGCATTCCCGCGGCAGAGAGTGAGACGCAGGCCACGGCGGATCGCAAGGATGCGGAGCAGCCGTTGCGGCCGGAGACGCGCGCTGCGTTCATGAGAGCTGTTGAAGCCCTGCGAGCCGCCGGCGCCACGGTGGTGATCGACGAGAGCATTCTGCCGGACAGCTTTGCCCTGACGGCGTCGCGGATCGGCACCTTTCCGTATGTGCGCGAAGGCACGGAGAGATTTTTGAAGGAGTTCGGGCCCACACAGTATCACTCCGCGGACGAGTACGAGAAGGCGGTGGGATCGCCGCTGCCGGCCACCATCATCGGCGGAGCTGACAGCCACGACAAACAACCGCGAAGAGTGATCCCGCAGGTGAGGTTTGAAGGTAATCCGCAGGCCGAGGCCGATGTGCTGGCACCCAGGCGCAAGTGCCTGGCGGAGTACGACGCCACCCTGGACCGCCTGCATCTGGACGGGTACGTGTATCCGGCCATCCAGATGCCGCCGATGGACGAGACCATGCCGCAAAACGGCGTTTTGAGCACAGGACCGCACAGCGCTACAGGGTGGGTCAATATGCTGGGCGTGCCTGCGGTCGTGGTTCCGGCGGGCTTTTACCCCAACGGCATGCCGTTTGGGTTGGAGATCAGCACGCGGCGGTGGAAGGATGGCGACCTGCTGGGGTGGGCGTATGCGTTTGAGCAGGCGACGCGTCTGCGGCGGCCGCCGGTGCTGGTGGACAGGGGACTGGTTGCGGTGGTGCCGTAGACCAGTGAGCTTCCGGGGAGAGCGGGTTTCGCTCTAAGCCTGATCGCCGTAGTTCACCGTATCAGGGCGCGCAAGATACTCGGTCAGGTGCGTGATCCGGAGAAGGTCCTTGATCCGCGGCGTGAGGTTTGCGTACTCCAGGGTGCCGAATCCCTTGTGCACGGAGGAGATCTTCAGGGACACAAGGGCACCGAGGCCCATCGAGTCCACCTGGGTGACATGGGACATGTCGAGGACGATGCGGCCACCCTTGACGATCAACGGCCCCACCGCAGAACGCAGTCCCTCGGTATCGCCGGAGACGAGCCGGCCGTAACACGTGACGTGGGTGGTGCGCTTAGACGGATCTTCGTTGATCTCGCAACGGAACTTCTCGGTGTTTGGAGCGGTCATGAGTTCCTCTCTTGAAATACCGAGCGAATTCTACCGTACCGGAAAGCGTGCTCCACGTGAACCGTCCGTCGCTTTGTACCGAGACAGGGTTCGGACGGCAGGATGTGAGCCGGACATGGAAGCGCGGCTCGCCCGCACACAAGATGAGAGGGCACCCGCTCTTCCGAAGCCGGGTGCCGTCCCGTTCTCTCACGTGCGTTGGCGTTAGTTGACGGCCCACTGTTCTTGCGAGCCGGCGTTGCAGCTGTAGACCTGCACAGCGGTGCCGGAGGCGGTGAGTGCACCACGGACATCGAGGCAGTTGGACGGGTTATTGGCGGGGGTGAATGCAAAGGTGGTGCCCGTGGAGACGGCGTTCCAGGCTTGGGCAGGGGAGCCGTTGCATGGGGTTAGGGTGACGGCGGATCCGCTGGCGGCGCCGGAGGCCGTGAGGCAATTAGCGCCTTCGGTGGCCAGGTTGTAATAGCCAGCCGGCGAGACGTTCGTGGAGGAGATGGACCAGCTTTGGGCACCGGTGCCGTTGGCGGTGTAGACGTCGATCGGGTTGCCGCTGGCGGTGCTGGCCCCTGAGTCGTCGAGGCGGAGGCCCGTAGAGTTTTGCGGGGTCAGGGTGTGAGTCCCGTTCAGGTTCCTGGCGGTGGAGGACGTGTAGACGCGGACATAGTCAACCAGCATGGTGGCACTGGAGGGCGTACTGCCATCGGTGGACCCGGGGAATCCGCCACTGCCAATGGCCAGGTTCAGCAGAAGGAAGAAGGGGTTGTTGTACACCCATTGATCGCCGGAAGGAATGGTGGCGGAGGTAGTCGTGAGAAAGACGTTGGAGGGGCTGTCGCGGTAGTACTGGATGGAGTTGGGCTGCCAGATGACGCCGTAGATGTGGTAGTTGCCATCGTCGATGCGGCCTCCATTGGGGAACACGAACCTGGCGCCGATGCCGTTGGCGCCGGAGTACCCGGGGCCGTGGGTTGTGGAGGAGGTCGTCGTGGGCGTGTAGGACTGGACCCACTCGATGATGTCCTGCTCGCCGCATTGGGGCCAGCCGACGGAGGGCTCATTGGCGCCGAGCATCCAGAACGCGGGCCAGAAGCCGTCCCCGACGGGGAGCTTCATGCGGGCTTCAATACGACCGTATTGGAACGTCTTCAGCCCCTGGCTCTTGAGACGGGCGGAGGTCCATTGACCGCTGGCGTTCTTGAAAGCGTGAATCACGAGATTGCCGTTGCCGTCCTGGTAGGCGTTGGGTGTGCTGGTGGAACATGGGGCGGTGTTGGAGCCGGCGGCGCAGTAGTTTTCGATTTCAGGATTGCCGAAGCCGCTGTTGCCGGTGTCGTAGGTCCAGTTGGCGGAGCTTGGGAGTGTGCCGGCGGCGGCATTGAACTCGTCGCTCCATTGCAGGGTCCAGGTTTGGGCTGACGCTTTGACGGCGAGGCCTGCGCTCAGCAGCAACGTAAGCGCACTGGTCGCCAACGTCCTGGGGGACTTGCGGAAGGCGTAGGGGCAAGGGGTCCTGCGGTTCTGCTCTGCTGTTACGTAAGGTGCTTTCATTCGTGATCCCCGGGATCTGGATTGGTGAAGCCCGCGGATGCTATCACAGGCTTTACAGCTTCGACCTGCGACGCTTGCGTATAAGAGAAACGGTTCTCTCGCCAGGGCATCCGCACAGTTTTTCTGTGGGGGAGTTACGAGCGCCGGAGGCGCAATCTGCCGGGCGCGGATCTTCGATACCGGCTCGCGACTCTGCGTCTGCGGCCCTTGCGAACGGAGGATTGTAGCAACGGCACGAGAAAGGGGATCGAGGTGGAGTGGCCTCGCCGGTCTCACCACGATCCCGTCTGCGGAAGCTGGGCGCGATGCGCCAACAGCAAGGCTCGACTGGGTGAATCGATTGGGATCGTTGCCATGCGCGATTGGATCGACGTTGGCGTCTTCGAGCCCTGGAGCGGGTGGGAAGAACGCATTGCAATCCCGGAGCTACGAGCTCACGCAGGCTTTGTACTGAGGTGTGAGGGATGCGCACTCACGTCTTTCTGAACTGTGGAGCACCGGGTGGGGATCGAACCCACGAATACTGGTTTTGCAGACCTCCAGTGCAGTATTTCGCTGGGGTGAGCCAAGGGTGAGTATTGGGGAATTCGGGCTTTCTCTTTCCCGCTCTCCTCTTCTAATCCGCGACTACAGCGCACGCGGTCCCTGCAATTTCCCCTACAGTCCCTACGCTTCTTTAACCAGCACATGAAGGCCTGAGCCGGCGCGCCGCCGCTCGGCCGCCTCCTGCTTGGCCTTCTCTGCCGCACGCTGATTCGTCTTGTGCTCGACGACTTTGGCCATCGCACCTGTTTGGTGGCCCTGGGTCGGGTGTGCATAGCGCAGCACCATCTGGATGCGCGAGTGCCCCATCATTGCCGCCAGTGTGATCAGATCCACGCCGGCCTCCGCGGCGCGTGTGGCCCAAGTGTGTCGGAGATCGTAGGGACGGAAGCGCGGGACCTTGCTCTCCTTCAGCGCCCGGGCGTGAGCGCTCTGGACGCCAGGCAGCGGCCGCGAGGGATCTCGGTCATTCGGAAAGAGGTAGCCAGCCGGCGTCTGAGCGATTCGACGCGCCAGGACATCCGTCGCGACCTCGGTCAACTCGATACGCCGGCGCGCTGCCGGTGTCTTGCCCTTCAGCACGCGCAGGTACTTCTGGTCCAGATCCACGTTGGTGGCCTGAAGCGTGAACACCTCTTCCGGCCGCATGCCGGTCTCCAGGATCAACGTGGCCACATCCCGCAGCGTCGGCGAGCACTTCGCGAGATACCTGCTCTCTTCGGTGTAGGTCAACACCCGGTCCTGCTGGTTGTTCTCCGCCAGCAGCTTCACGCCCGTCACCTTGCTGATCGGGTTGCGGATCTCCGGGTTTTTCTTGATGGCGTGATTGAACATGGCCCGCATGCAGGCCAGCTCGCGATTAACCGTCGCCGGGCGCAGGCGCCTGCCCTTGTGCTTTGCCGCAGAACGCCGTTGCTTATAGTCTTCGACCAGATCGGGTGTGACGCGGTCGAGCTGCTGCTCGCGGAAGAAAAGGAGCAGGGGCATGCTGCTGTAACGGTAGCGCTCGTAGGTGGCGGGGTGTGCTTTGTGTTCCTGCTGCGACCAGGAGAGGAAGTCGCGCATTGCTTCGCCAAAGGTGGGGATCGGCTTGCGCTCAGTAATCCCGACCTCGCCTTTGATCAGGGCTGTGTGGAAGGCAGACATCACCTGCAAGGCGATGCGCTGGTTCTTCGATTTTGTCGTCTTCTGGTAGCGTCGACCTTCGAACTCCAGCTCGAACCAGTAAACCGCCCCGCGCTTATATGGCCGCATTTACCCGTTCTCCACTGGCAAGGCTACACCAGCCTTGCGAGATCAGGCTGCGGTTTGTTGCTGTCCGCGCTGGCTCTTTTCGGTGGAGCGCTTGAGGAATTCCTGTAAATCCGATTCCTTTACCAAGGTGCGGCCGCCTGCCTTCGTCTTCACCAGCTTCCGGGTGCGGAGCCATCCCTTTACGGCATCGACGGAGACGTGGCACCGTTCCGCCACCTGCTGAATGGTGAGCTCACCGTGACCGGGGCTTTGTGGCGCCGTCTCAGCGGAGGCGGCCGGGCGCTTGATCATGCTCAGCGCGGCGGTGTGGATCTCCACGTCCACCACCATCTGCCGGATCGCGAGGGTGCGGATCTCCGGCTCGAAGACCTGCATGGCCCGCATGGCGGCCTCGGCTGCCTGGTAGACCTGCGTTCTTACGTCGCTGACTTTGTGCTCTGCGATGCTGCGCATGGATTAGCCCTTCGCCTTCTGGCTGGTTGCCTTGAACAAGCCACGGTCCACCGCCGGTCTCTGGCCGCGGGGCAGTGAGTAGCTGGTCACGCGGGGCTGGTGGTGGAAGCAGAGTGTGCTGGTGTTCAGCACCGAGAGGCGCTTGCCGCAGCCGCCGGGCGCCGTGCAGAAGCGTGGGGCGGGGCCGAAGGTGATCTCTTGGGCGACCACCCGGACCGAGACGACCTCGGGACGGCGCCAGCGCGGCTCAACGGATTGCGGGGTTTGCTCGGCCATATAGCCCTTTCTCACCTGTGGATCAGTTACCAAAGATTGGGGTGACAGTCGTGTTGAGTGGCGAATAGATTGCGAAGATGCCGTGCGCCTTTGAGTTTCTGTCGCGCTTCAGGCTGCCTCAGGCTCGGGTTGCATCGCCTCGATCTCGGCAGCCGTCATGTAATCGCCCGGGTAGAGGATCTGCTGCTCCGTGATCGCGTGGCCAAAGGCGCGGGCGATCTTCGCCGCGTGCTCCGCTGTTGCGGATTTATTCAGGCTTTCTTCACGCCAGCGGCAATCAGAGCTTCTTCGAAAGAGAACCACTGGCTGTTTTTCCAGTGGTTCCCCGGCCACTTCACGAGGAAGAGCCATGGCCGCTTCGTGAATCCGGAAGCGACGATCTTGATCTTTGGTTTGCGCACGTATGCTCCGAAGACTGGCTGAGGAGGAGGGATTCGAACCCCCGACCATCCGGTTAACAGCCGGACGCTCTACCGCTGAGCTACTCCCCAAAAACTTAGGCCGCGATCGCCATCTGACTGCCGGCTTCGCGGAAAATGCCGAGCGTGATCGCCCGGACGGTGCGCTGCAGCTCGGCGTCGTACTCTTCGGGCTTCCAGTCCGCTGATCGCTTCAGGATGGCGGCGCGGCAGTCGCGCAGGATCTTCTCCTGGCCGAGGTCGGCTGTGTCGGCTACCCGGAACATCGATCGAGCCTGGCGCGTAGCCTCAGCCGCGATTGCGTCCAAAACGGGTCCGAGGACTTGATTGACGGCGTCGGCGTCGCGCTTGGAGCGGGTCTGGAGCCGTCCGCAGGCATCGCGAAAGAGAGCACCGTACGCCTCCCCCATGCGCTCGAGTAATCGCATCTGGTTCCGGCCACCGTTACCGGCCGGCTGAGCGCCATTGCCAGTGCCGTCTCCAGCATCCGGTCCGTTACCGCCATCAGGTTCATTGCCGCCGCCTCCGTTGGTCTCTTGCGGCTCCTGCCCCATGGGCACCATGTTCAGCGGCACGTAGTAGATGTCGCCTTCCGGGCCGATCGGGTTTTCGCCGAGCTTCTCTTTGATCTCGTTGGTGTTGTAGAAGCCCCACTGCTTGCCGACGGCGTAGCTGTTGATCCTTGAGGCGAGATCCCCCTTGACCAACTCCGTGTAGTCGAAACTCACCGTCAACGTCCCCGCCGTGCGTCCAAGGCGCGGCATCAGCTTGCGCTGCACCTCCGCCTCAATGCGCGTCAGCCACGGCCGCAGCGTGAAGGTGACGTACTCCAGCGCAACTGACTCATGGTTGCCGTTCGAGAGCCGCGAGGTGTCGCCGATCATGTGCGGCGGGACGCGGAACAGGCCGGCGATCTGCGAGCGGGTGAACTGCCCGATCTGCAGGAACTGCATCTGCTCCGGCGAGATCCCGACCGCGGTCCAGGTCCAACCGTAGGGCATCACGGCCGTGCGGCCCTGGTTGTCGCCGGAGTTCGCGGCCTCCCAGCTCTTGCGGGCCTGGTCCAGGCGCGGATCCCCGGCCTTGATCGCCTCGTTCGGCACCAGCAGGCCGCTGGGCCGGGAGCCCCGGCCAAAGAACCCGCCGATGAACTTCATGGCCGCCATGGCCGTGCCGATCGTCTGCTTGCCGGAGTGGATCGGGCTCAGGCCCATCCAGCCATCCATGCTGAGGCCGGTGAGGTGCAGCATGTCCGCGGCTGCGATCAGGCGCGGCGTGCCGGTATCCGTGAGCTCGTAGATCAGATCGTTGAGTTTGGCTTGCTTGCCGTTGGCTAGCGTTTCGCCCGCCGTGGCCCGCTTCATCTTCACGTGGCGCGGATGCCGGGGCCACAACGCCACCGGCTTAGCGGCCTCCCGCTGAATTTCGGCGTATCCGTTGTTATTCAGCACCGCGCAGCCGATCCAGGTGGAGAGGAACGCCGGCGCCGTCATCTCCGGATTGGGTTCGACGGTGAGCAGGTAGTACAGGTCATGGTCGACGGCCGGCTTTTTGCCCTTGTCCGTCTGCTGGTAGACCTTCAGCGGAAGGCTGGCCATGTCCGACGCCAGCACGTTGACGCAGGCGTAGACCGATTCGCACTGCAGCGCCGTGTGCTCATTCACCTGTACGCCGGCAGATGTGGGCGAGCCGCCGAAGAGGTCATACATCCAGGCCGCGGAGCCGAGCGGCACGGCCGGGTTTTCCAGCGGGTTGCCACGAAAGGCGGCGATCCGCGAACGCAAGCTCATTCTCAGCTCCAAACTTCCCCTGCAAAGTCTTCGCCCGCAGGTTGGGCAAGCACGTCACGCACCCGCACCATCGCGTTCAGGAGCGCGGGGTGTGGATCGATCTTCAGCTGGTCGTTGGCCGGTCTCGGGAAGACGTTCCCATTGAAGTCCGGCTTGGTGAGCACGTTGCTGATCGCCCAGCCGAACAGCGGGTTGCCGTCGTGATGGAAGCGGCGATCGACGATGACGCTCTTGAGGAACTTCATCGGCTCGCTCAGGTACTGGACCGTCTGCGGAACCTCAAACTGCGGCAGATCGGCCTGCACCTTGCCGAACTCCTGCATCAGGAACCCGGCCTCGCGCTGGTCGAAGTCGACCTCGCGCACCGCAAACGTCTTTAACCGTGTGCGCGGCACGTATACCGCGCCCAACTTCCCGTTCAACTGCGCCGGCGACCTTTACGACGCGAACGGCTGGTACGACGGCCGGATCCAGAACAACTTCCCGTTCGCGTTCCAGGCGACGAACTATCCCGAGTACGCCGAGGACGTGCTCCACGGCTACGCCGCCGACCAGTACCTGAACGAAGACGGCGGGCATGTGCTGGTGAAGGAGCTCGGCCTGCCAGCCGTCCTCTCGGTCTCGCAGGCGCAGCGCCTGGCGAAGATCTGCCTCCGGCGCAACCGTATGCAGCGCGGAACCGGTGTGTTGCACTGCAATCTCGCGGCGCTGCAGCTTCAGCCCGGGGACACGTTCCTGCTGAACAACCCGCAGATGCGCTGGGCGAACAAGCTGCTTGAGGTCACGAGCTTCGAGTTCGCGGTGAGCCAGACGCCGGACGGTCCGTTGATCGGCATCACGCTGGGCGTGGCCGAGTATGACCCGGCCATCTACGACGACCTGCAGAGCGGGGAAGAGCTCACCGTCTACGACGTGCCCTCCGCGCCCACGCAGATCCCGTACACCCCGGCCGCGCCCACCAATATGCAAGTGGACTCGCTGGTCTTCACCCAGCCGGACGGCACGCTACTCCGCATGCTGGAGGTCACCTGGGATACACCGCAGGATCCCCAGGTCAATACGATCCAGGTGCAGTACCAGGTCTCCGGCGCCAGCAGTTGGTGGGATGGCGGCACGGTGAGCGCGATGTCGAACGCCATGCTGCTGGGCAACATCGTCTCGGGTGTCACGTACAACGTGCGGATCTGTTCCGTGCGGCCGAGCGGCGCGACCTCCGGCTGGGTGGAAGCCGATGGCGTGGCGACCACGTCGCTCAGCCCGGTGGTGTACCAGGGCGTGGGCATCGCCAACAGCGCGGTCACCGTCAGCGGCACGACGGTGAGCATCGCGCCCATCTCGACCACGCTGGGGTCCACGCCCGTGAGCTATTACCCGGGCGGCGCCAGCGTCGGCGGCGTCACGCCCGGCCGCACCAACTACGTGTATGTCGTCGACCCGACCTACAGCGGCGGCACGCCCACGCCCGTGGTCACCACCGACCAGAGCGCCTATCTCGGCAAGGTGGGCTATGTGCTGCTGGCCACGCTGGCTGACCCGTCGTAAAGGAGTTCCTCCATGCAATACAGCGATGCCGGCCTGGCGCTCACCCGGGCCTTTGAGGCGCTGCGCTTCACCGCGTACCAGGACGGCGGCGGGGTGTGGACCATCGGCTACGGCCACACCGGCCGGGACGTCTACCGCGGCTGCCACATCTCTCAGGACGAGGCCGAGCAGACCCTGCGCTGGGACATGCGCGCGGCCGTGGACTGCGTGAACGCGAGCGTCCACGTGCCGCTCACCCAGGGCCAGTTCGATGCGCTGGTGGACTTCACCTTCAACGCCGGCCGGGGCAACTTCCTGCGCTCCACCCTGCTCGCAAAGGTCAACGCGGGCGACTTCGCCGGCGCGGCCGCCGAGTTCGGCAAGTGGGTCAACGTGAACGGGCAGCCGGAACGCGGACTCATCCGCCGCCGCGCTGCCGAAGCCGCCCTGTTCGAGGGCAAGACACCGGAGCTGCACGGATGAGGACGCCTGTGGACTTCCCCTGCCTGCACGACCCCAGCGCGGCCGAGCTCGCCCGCGATCCCGACTACCGCGGCTGCAACGCCGCCGCCGGCGCACCCTGCGTCTGGGCACGCCGCTGGGACGGCGTTGCGGATCCGCCGTTCCACAGCGAGCGCCTGGGAGCCGCCGCCTACGTCGAGCC
>CAXUNH010000106.1:10011-11199 GCA_964252405.1 uncultured Acidobacteriaceae bacterium
GTGGGCTGGTGTAATCTAGTGCCATTTGCTTCGCGCAGAAGTGACACCGCGGCCTGGCAGGGCCGCACCCATTAATTGCCCGCAGTTTGGGCGCTTTCAACGAAGGGCTTCGGCCCCGGGTGCTGGACCCGGCAACCAGTGAGGGCGGATCCAATGGGGTCCGCCCTCTGTTGTTTTTTGGAGAGAGCATGATGCAGGACGCCTTTGAGAACTGGATGGACGCCGAGGCCCGCAAGGTCCGCGGCGAGTGGTTTGACGGCAAGGTCGTAGGCGTCACCCAGCCAGGCCGCCAGGAAGCGATTGGCATCCTGGCCCCGTACGACGAACTCGAGCTTGAGCCAGAACCCGAGAACCCCTACGACCGCAACGCGATCGCCGTCCGCAATCGCCTCGGCGAGCAGATCGGCTACCTGGACAAGCGCCTTGCCGAGGACCTCACCCGCCGCCTCGCCCAGGGCCTAACGGTCCGAGCCTACGTCCGGTGCCTCCGCGAGTGCCCCAGCGGCTACGGCGTCAGCTTCGGCCTGCTGCAATACCGAGGCTGAACCACCTCGCAACCCAATCTCCTCACGCCCACCCCTTGACCGGGGTGGGCCTCTTTGCGTTTCCACGGTCCCTACAGTTGCCCCTACAGCACGAAGCCCACCTTTCTGGGGTGGGCCTGTATGTTGCACAAATGTTTGGAGCACCGGGTGGGGATCGAACCCACGAATACTGGTTTTGCAGACCAGCGCGTTAGCCACTTCGCCACCGGTGCTCTTGGGGTTGCTGGTTTGGGGTTGCTGGTTGCTGGTGTGAGGGTGAACCAGCAACCAGGAACCAGAAACCAGCAACCGGTTCTTATTGCGGCTGCGCGGTGGTGCGCAGGTAAGGTTTGACGGTCTTGTAGCCGGGAAAGATCCGGTCGGCTTCGTCGTTGGAGACTGCGCCGGTGATGATGACGTCGTCGCCCTGCTTCCAGTTGGCGGGGGTGGCGACCTTGTGTTTGGCGGTGAGTTGCATGCTGTCGAGCACGCGCAGGACCTCGTCGAAGTTGCGGCCGGTGGTCATGGGGTAGGCGAGGTGCAGTTTGATGCGCTTGTCGGGGCCGATGACGAAGACGGTGCGGACGGGGGCATTATGGGCGGCGGTGCGGCCGCCTTCCACATCGCCGGCATCGGCGGGAAGCATGTCATAGAGCTTGGCGAT
>CAXUNH010000107.1:0-11193 GCA_964252405.1 uncultured Acidobacteriaceae bacterium
CCCCAATGATCCCCCCCCCGATATGCAGGCTCTCTACCCGCAGCCGCATCACAATCGCGGCGGTCAACCACCCCGAGGCCGCCAGTCCCTTGAAGAAGGAACTCTCCCCTGCCGCCTCGTCCAGATGAAAGGGTTGCGGATCGTAGCGCTCGGCAAACTCCTTGATCTCCTCAACGGTCACCTTGTAGCTCCGGTCAGAGTTAATCCGCATTCCCACGTGCAGGTCTTCATAGTAAAGCTCTGTCGGCATATGCTCCCCGGCGGCTCCGCCTCGCGGCAGCCCGCTCCTTTTCCTTTCATCCTACCTGTGTGTACCAAAGCGCAGCGGATCCCCTTCCGCGTGCCTCCGATGGGGGCTTCCGTCCTGCGCGACTCGGGGATATCGTAGACCTGCTCCCATGAGACACACGCTTCCCATCCTTGCATTGGCCGCGGTCTTCGCGTCCTCGCTCCCGGCACAAACCACCCCCGGGACGTCGGTGGCGCCCGCGGCAGCCGCGCCCGCGAAGGCGACCTGCCACGTCGATCCCACACCCAGCTCCCCCGGGGACCAGCAACTCTCCCGCGAAGACTACAAGGGCGCCGAAGCGACCTTCCGCACGGCCCTTACGGCGGAACCCAACGCCCTGGAGCCTCGGCTTGGCCTCGTGCGCGCCCTCATCGGCCAGGATCGCGTCGCCGACGCTCAGGCCGAAGCCACCGCCATGCTCGCGGCCAACCCCAAAGCTTCACTCGCCGAGGTCGCCGTGTCCGAAGCCGCCTACCGTGCCGCCGACCTCGACGGCGCCCTGAGCCATGGCGTCAAGGCCCTTGATCTCGACCCCTGCGACGCCCCGGCCGCCGCGGCCCTGGCCGACATCTTGAACCTGCGAGGCTTCTACGCGCGCGGCGCCCGCTACCTCGCCCAGGCGCATCGCCTCCGTCCGAACGACGAACTCATTCGCCGCGCCTGGATCAGCACCCTGCCCCGCAAAGACCGGGAAGCCGAGCTCGCCCGCTACCTGCAGGGCCAGCACTCCCTCTCCGCGGAACGGGATCAGAACTACCAGAACGCTCTGACGCACCTCCAGGCCAGCCGTCCCGGCGAGTGCCGCGTCACCTCCAAAGCCGACTCCGCCCGTATCCCCCTTCGTCCGGTCTACGGCGATCACCCCCAACCCATCGCCTTCGGCCTCGATGTCGACCTGAACAAGACGCATCGCCGCATGCAGATCGACACCGGCGCCTCCGGCATCGTGCTCACGCCAGGCGCCGCCAAAGCCCTGAAGCTCGAACCCGAGTACCACCTCAAGACCGGTGGCGTGGGCGACGAAGGCAAGGTCGACAGCTACCTCTCCCACGTCGCCTCCATCACCATCGGCGATGTCGAGATCGCCGACTGCCTGGTCGAAGTTCTGGGCAAATCCAAAATCGGCGTCGACGGCCTGATCGGCATGAACGTCTTCAGCCGGTACCTCGTCACCCTGGACTACCCGAACGCCCAGCTCGCCCTGGACCCTCTGCCCAAGCGGCCCACGGACGCAGGCACCTCCGCCGCCGACGCAAAACCCGCCCTCAACGACACCGGCACCGAGTCAGGACCGCAGGACCGTTACACCCCACCGGAGTTCAAGGATTGGAGCCAGATCTTCCGCATCGGCCACCAGATCCTTCTCCCGGCCGCGTTCAAAGTGGATGGTCCCCGCCGCTACCTCATCATGGACACCGGCGCCAGCCGCACCGTGCTCTCGTCCACCATGGCCAAAGAAGCCGGCAAGCTCCACAGCTCATCCATGCACTTTGTCGGCCTCTCCGGCGAGGTGAAGAACGTCTACGAGATCGACCCGACGCCGCTCATCTTCGCGAACCTGAGGCTCCCGCCCCAGCCCTACTTCGCCTACGACATCACCAACATCTCGCACAGCAACGGCTTCGAAACTTCTGGCCTCCTCGGCCTGCCGACACTCCAGCGCCTCACGATCCAGATCGACTACCGGGACAACCTGGTCAAGCTCAACTACGACCCAAAGCACGATTTCCTGCGCTTCTAGCCAGAACACGCCGCCTCAGGCCGCGGGCTAACGACGCGGCGTCGCAGTCAAAGAGAAAAAGCCTCACCCGTCGTCGGGGCGAGGCTCGCTCTCATCGCAAAACAGCCAATCAGCCTAACGACTCAATGCCGCTCCTGCGCGCTGGCCAGCTTCTCCTCCGCCACCCGCGTCGCCGCATTCGCCTCGTCGTACTTCACCTGGTCGTCCCCGGCCTGGTCGTACAGCTCCTGCGCATGCCGCTGCTCGGCCTGCGCCTGCGTCACGTCGATCTCACTCGGCCGAAGAGCCTGCTCGGCCAGGATGGTCACGCGCTCGGGCAGAACCTCAACAAATCCCCACGCCACGAAGAAGGTCTGCTCGCCCGCGGACCCGCCATGCAGCCGAACCTCGCCCGCACCCAGCTCCGCCAGCAGCGGCGCCGCGCCATACAGCGTCTCCATGTACCCGCTCATCGACGGCAACTCCACCGCGTCCGCCGTAGCATCCAGCAGTACCCGCTCCGGCGTCACCAGCCGCACCGTCATCAACCCCGAACTGTTTCCCGCGTCCGCCATCGCTCTCACCCGCGCCAGGCAGCCCAGGGCACTTTGAACTGTGCCCTGGACCCTGCGCCCTGTTCCCTGCTCTTATGCTGCTGCCTTCATCTTCTCCGCAGCCGCCAACACATCCTCAATGCCGCCCTTCATGTAAAAGGCCTGCTCCGGAATGTCGTCATGCTTGCCTTCGATGATCTCCTTGAAGGACCGCACCGTGTCTTCCACCTTCACGTACGCCCCCGGGATGCCGGTAAAGATCTCGGCCACATGGAACGGCTGCGAGAGGAACCGCTGCACCTTTCTGGCGCGCGCGACGGTCAGCTTGTCTTCTTCGCTCAACTCATCGATGCCCAGAATGGCGATGATGTCCTGCAGATCCTTGTACCGCTGCAGAATCCGCTTCACGCCCTGCGCCACGTCGTAGTGATCCTGCCCCACCACCCGCGGCGACAGAATGCGCGATGTCGAGGCCAGCGGGTCCACCGCCGGATAGATCCCCAACTCCGACAGTGGCCGCGACAACACCGTCGTCGCATCCAGGTGAGCAAACGTCGTCGCCGGCGCCGGATCGGTCAAGTCGTCAGCCGGTACGTACACCGCCTGCACCGAGGTCACCGAGCCTGACTTGGTCGACGTAATCCGCTCCTGCAACTCGCCCATCTCCGTCGCCAGGTTCGGCTGGTAGCCTACGGCCGAAGGCATACGTCCCAGCAGCGTCGACACCTCCGACCCCGCCTGCGTAAACCGGAAGATGTTGTCGATAAACAACAGCGTGTCCGCATGCTCCTCGTCGCGGAAGTACTCCGCCACCGTCAGCCCGGTCAGCGCCACCCGCAGGCGCGCTCCCGGCGGCTCAGTCATCTGCCCATACACCAGCGCGGCTTTGCTCTTCTCCAGGTTCTTCAGATCGATCACGCCCGAGTCCTGAAACTCGTGCCAAAGATCGTTGCCCTCACGCGTCCGCTCGCCCACGCCGGCAAACACGGAAAAGCCGCCATGCTTCAGCGCCACGTTGTTGATCAACTCCTGAATGACGACGGTCTTGCCCACACCCGCGCCGCCAAACAGGCCGATCTTGCCCCCCTTCAAGAACGGCTGGATCAGATCGATGACCTTCACCCCCGTCTCAAACATCTCTTCCGAGGTCGACTGCTCATCGAACGCCGGCGCCTGCCGGTGAATGGGCCGGTACTCCGTCGCATTCACCGGACCAAGCTCATCCACGGGCTTGCCTAATACGTTCAACACGCGCCCCAGCGTCGGCCGGCCCACCGGCACCGTGATGCCTGACCCCGTATCCGTCGCCACCATGCCGCGCACCATGCCTTCGGTCGCTTCCATGGCGATGCACCGTACGCGCCCTTCGCCCAGATGCTGCTGCACCTCCACCGTCACGTCGATCGGGTTCGGCACATTGAACCCCTCGCTCGTAATATGCAGCGCCTCATAGATCGGCGGCATCGTCGCCTCGGTGAACTGCACATCCACAGCCGGTCCGCTGACCGCCACTACCTTGCCTGTATTGCCCTTGTCTGCCATAAACTCTCTCTTCGATCCCGTCTCCGAGCCCGCGCTAAATCGCCGCGGCACCCGAAACAATCTCGATAATCTCCTTCGTAATCGCCGCCTGCCGCACCCGGTTCATCGTCAGGCTCAACTTGTCGATCAACTCGCCGGCGTTCTTCGTCGCCGCATCCGTCGCCGTCATGCGCGCCGCATGCTCGGCGGCAATCGACTCCAAAATCGCGTGCAAGATCTGCGTCGTCACATACCGCGGCATCAGGTGCCGGAACAACCGCTCGGGCGACTGGTCGTAGAGGTAATCCACCTCGGCCGTGCCGAACTTCTTCGCCTCCGCATCGATCTCCGCCGTCTCCGGCTCCTGAATCGAGACCCCCGAGGCCTCTGCGGCCTTCGCGGCCGCTTCCTTCTGCTCCTCGGTCATCTCTTCCGCCGCGGTGATCTCATGTTCACCCAGCTTGCGGATCGGCAACAGCTTCTCCACCACAACCCGCTGCGAGATCACGCTCTTGAACTCGTTGAACACGAGGTACACCGCATCGATCTCCGCGCGCTGATAGCGCTCGATAATCGAGTACGCCATCCCGGAGATATCCTCCACATTGGCCCGCAGCAGCAGGTCCGGGTGCTCCTTCGCCACCTCAATCGGCGCCGCCCGGTGACGGATGTCCTCGATGTGCGTCGCCAGATTGTTGTCGTAGTGCTCTTCCTTGTGCTCATACACCGCCGCCGGGTAGCGCCGCTTATACAGCCCGATCGCCTTCTTGCCTACCGGCTCCACGTCGATGTTCTGCCCGCGCCCACGCCGCTCGTCGATGAAGCGCTGCGCCGCCTTGCCGATGTTGGAATTAAACCCACCCGCAAAGCCCTTGTCGCCCGCAATTACCACCACCAGAACGCACTTCTCTTCGCGTTCCACCAGCAGCGGATGCATCACCTCGCCCGTGCTCCCATCCAGCAGATCCGTCCGCCGCACAAGGTTCTCCAGCACATTGCTCAACATTTGCGCATACGGCCGGGCCTGCATCGCGCGGTCCTGCGCCCGGCGCAGCTTCGCGGCCGAGACCATCTTCATGGCCTTGGTGATCTGCCGCGTGTTCTTCACGCTGCGAATGCGCCGCCGTAGATCGAGTACGTTTGCCATTGAGGTGTTGCGCTCTCACTTTCCTTCCAGCTTGGTGACTCGCACATCAAGCTCAGTGACCTTGCCGATCAGCATGAGCATGTCAGCATGAAAGCGAGACTCCAAAGAGTTCATTCGCGCGTCCAGCCGGCTTTCCATTCCGCTCAGCCTTGCATCGAGCTTTGAGTTGTCGCTCTTGTTCAGCAGAATGCCAACGAGCACGGTAAAGGTCGGAATCAACACCGCAAGCAACAACTGTGTTTGGGGCATGGTCTTCCTCCTTCTGTTCAGTATGCCTTACGCCGTGACCGCCTCTGCCGCCTTCTTGTGCTCCGCCATGAAGTCCTTCTTGTACTCGTTGATCGCGTCCTTCAAACGGTTCCGCAGATCGTCATCCAGCGCCTTCTTGGTGCTGATGTCGCTCAGGATGTCCGGGTGGGAGGCGTCGAGGAACGGATAGAATCCCTTCTCAAACGCCTGAATGTCCGACACCTCAACGTCATCCAGAAAGCCCTGCGTTCCGGCGAACAGAATCGCCACCTGCTGCGCCGCCGTCAAGGGCTGGAACTGCGGCTGTTTCAGCAACTCCGTCAGCCGCGATCCGCGGTTCAACTGCTGCTGGGTCACCTTGTCCAGATCCGAGCCGAACTGGGCAAACGCCGCCAGTTCGCGGTATTGCGCCAGATCCAGCTTCAGCGTCGACCCAACCTGCTTGGTCGCCTTGATCGCCGCCGCAAACCCGACGCGCGACACCGACAAACCCACGTTCACCGCCGGCCGCACGCCGGAGTTGAAGAGATCCGTCTCGAAGAAGATCTGCCCATCCGTGATCGAGATCACATTCGTTGGGATGTAGGCAGACACGTCGCCCGCCTGCGTCTCAATGATCGGCAGAGCCGTCAACGATCCGCCGCCCAACTCCTTCGACATCTTCGCCGAGCGTTCCAGCAGCCGCGAATGGAGATAGAACACGTCCCCCGGATACGCCTCACGCCCTGGCGGACGGCGCAGCAGCAAGGAGATCTCGCGATAGCTCGCCGCGTGCTTCGACAGGTCGTCATAGATGATCAGCGCCGCCTTGCCGTTATCGCGGAAGTACTCGCCCATCGCGGTCGCCGCAAAGGGCGCCAGGTACTGCATCGGTGCCGGCTCAGAAGCCGTGGCCGCCACAACGATGGTGTAGTCCATTGCGCCGTACCGCTCCAACGTCTGCACCACGCCCGCCACCGACGAGCGCTTCTGCCCGATCGCACAGTAGATGCAGATCAGGTCGTTTTTGGCCGAGTTGATGATCGTATCCAGCGCCACCGCGCTCTTGCCGGTCTGCCGGTCGCCGATCAGCAACTCACGCTGTCCACGACCAATCGGAATCATGGCGTCGATCGCCTTGATGCCGGTGTACATCGGCTCCGTCACAGACTGCCGCGCGATTACGCCGGGCGCGATCCGCTCGATCGGCAACGTCTTGTCCGTGTTGATCGGCCCCTTGTCGTCAATCGGCTGGCCGAGCGCATTCACCACCCGCCCAATCATCGCCTCGCCCACGGGCACGGACATGATCTTGCCCGTACGCTTTACCTGCTGGCCCTCGCGCAGTTCGGTGTAGTCGCCCAGCAGCACCGCGCCCACCTGGTCCTCGTCCAAATTCATCGCCAGCCCCGCCACACCGTGCGGGAACTCGATCAACTCACCGGCCATCACTTTGTCCAATCCGTGAACCCGGGCAATACCGTCGCCCAGGGTGACGATCGTGCCGACCTCGTCCACCTGCACGCGCTCGTCGTAGTTCTCAATCTGCTGCCGCAGCAGCTCCGTAATCTCGTTTGCCCCAATGCTCGGCATGTTGTCTCTTCTCTCTGCTTCACCGGCCCGCGCGCGGGCCGTCGTGGGTGTCGTGCACTCGTGTGCGTTCCTGAAACCCTACGCCACTGCGGCCATCATCCGCCGCCTCATCTGTTCCAACTGGCCGCGAACCGATCCATCGTACACAGTGGATCCCACCTTCACCACCGCGCCCCCCAGCAGCGACGGGTCCTGCCGGTACGTTGCCCGCACCTGCGCCGTTCCTGCCATCTGCGCCACACTGGCCTCCAGGGCGCGCCGTCCGTCCTCATCCAGCGGGCGGGCACTCGTTACCTCGGCCTCCACCACGCCGCTGTCCTTGTCGGCAAGCTGCAGATAGGCTTCGGCGATCTCGCCCAACTCACCCATCCGCTCATGCGCGGTCACCACCGCGATGAAGTTGCGTACCGTCCCACTCATCCCCACACGCTGCGCGATCGCATCCAAAAGCCGCACCTTCTGCTCCTGCGAGATCGAAGGATCCCCCAGCACCTCACGCAGGGGTGCGCTCTCACCGTACGTCGCCAGAAACTGTTCGAGCTGCCGCTTCACATCGTCGCGCGAGAGCTTCTGCTCCAGCACAACCTGCTCCAGGGCCCGGGCATACCGCAGATCCACCGCCGCCATTAGTTCTGCGCTCCCTTGTCGCCGCCGGATCCACTCGCCTTCAACTGCTGCGCAAAGCCCTGCACCAGCAACCGGTCCGTCTCCGCCGTAATCACCAGCCGCTGCGCCGCATGCTCAATCGCCAACTCGGCTGCATGCCGCTGCAGCTCGCGCCGCGCGGTCGCCGTGGCGGACTGAATCTCCGCGTCCGCCGCCGCCAGGATCTTGGCCGTCTCGTCCTCGATCGCGGCCTTCATACGCTGTTCCTCGCGCACCGTATCGGCCTCGATCTGCCGACGCATCGCCGCAATCTCGTCGTCCAGCTTCGACAACCGGCTCTCCACCGCGCTCAGCCGCGCTCCCGCCTCTTCGGTCGCCGTGCGCGCATCCACCAGGTGCCGCTGAATCGCAGAATTCCGGTCCCGGAACGCTTGCGGCAGTAACTTCACCGCCAGAAAGCCCAGACCCACAGCAAGCACAACGAAATTCAGCACCTCAAAGGCCGTGGCCGCCTGCTCAGGATTCATCCCGACCATCCGGCCCATCTTGCCCACCATCGCCGAGTGCCGAAAGGCGTCGTTCTCGTCCTTCTCCTGCTCGCGCTTCTCCGGCACCGTGTTCACCGGCGTCGACTTCTCACTCGCACCCGGACCCGGTTGCTGCGGCCCAGCCTGCGCCCGCAACGTTCCCGGAACCGCACATACCGACCCAAGCAAAACCAGGCTCAACACCCAGCCACGCGCGTCAAACCGCTTCACTGACCCACCTCAACCGCTCCCACACCCGTCGGCAGAATGGCTCGCACAATCCTCTGCCCCAGGTCGTCCACCGCACCTTCAATCTGCCGGCGCGCCGTCTGTACGGACGCCTCAATCTCCGTCTTCGCCGCAGCCACCCTTGTCTGCGCCTGCTCGCGCGCGCTGGCAACCGCCCGCTCCCGTTCCGCCTGCCGCTCCTTCAAGCGCCGCTCACGCTCGCCCAGAATCTCCGCCCGTGCCGCGCGTAATTTGTCTTCGTAAACCGCCGTTTCCGCCTCGGCCGCTGCGATCGCGCCGCGCGCCTGTTCCACAGCGCCCGTCGTCCGGGCACGCCGCTCCGCCAACGTCCGCTCCAGCGGTTGCCGCACCAGCACGCTGTAGGCAAACACAAGCAGAAGGAACAGGATCATCGTCGGCACAGAACCAACAATCAACGACCCTAATGAATGAAGTATGTCCATGAACTCACAGTCTTCGATGCAAGCCGCCGCTGGCTTGGAAGGTGAACGGTTTCACGCTTCCGGGCGCTCACTATGTTTGGCCAAACGCACAAATGTCTTTGTAACTTGTAGCAAAGCGTTCGTAGGGAAGTCAAAGCGAGTGGACGTTCACCGCGCAAAGCCTGCGGTATCCGAACACTACCCCTGACGGCAAAAATCGAACACCTCCTTGCGCTCGCGAAAGGTCGAGAGTACACTAAAGTCACCACCGAAGACCCGTCCGGGTCGTGCAGGCCGCGTGAACTGGGACTACTCCTCCGCTCCCATCTTCAGGCGGCCTGTATTATGTCCGCTGCCCTGGACCGCGCCCGTTTCCACCGCCTCGCGGCGCAGAAAGCGCCGGTACCGGCCCAGCAGTGAAGCTGGCCCCACCGCGTGCAGGTAGAGCAGATTCCCCTCAAACCGCTGATCGGTCAACGTAGCCCCTCGCTCCAGCGCGGCCAGCACCCGGCCCTCCGACTGCGGAATGCGGAACTCCGCTTCCTCCAGCGGATCCGCCGTCAGCGCCCGGTCCATCGCGGCCAACAGTGCGTCCAGACCCTGGCCCGTGCGCGCCGAGACAAGCAGCTCGCCCGGTGCCGCGACAAAGCCGTCCTGCAGTAGATCCGCCTTGTTCAGCACCTGCAGCGTCGGTGTCTCGTGTACCTGGAGTTCCGCAAGCACGGCCTCCACCTGGGCCTTCTGTTCCAGCAACGTCGGGCTGGCCGCATCCCGCACATGGATCAGCAGCTCCGCCCGCTCCACCTCCTCGAGCGTCGCCCGAAAGCTCGTCACCAAGGCATGCGGCAGGTTGCGCACAAAGCCCACCGTATCCGCCAACAACACCCGCCGCCGCGAGGGCAAGGTGAGCTGCCGCAGCTTCGGGTCCAGCGTCGCGAACATGCGCTTGCTTTCCAGCACATCCGCCCCGGACAACGCATTGAACAGGGTCGACTTGCCCGCGTTCGTATACCCCACCAGCGCCACCGTGGGCACCGGAACCGCTTCCCGGCGGCCTCGCTGCTGCCGGCGGATGCGGCGTACTCCCTCCAGCTGCTTCTCAATGCGCGAAATGCGCAGACGCAGCCGGCGCCGGTCCGTTTCCAACTGCGTCTCGCCGGGCCCGCGGGTGCCGATGCCGCCGCCCAGTTGCGACATGGCTTTGCCGCGTCCGCCCAGGCGCGGCAGTTGGTACTCCAACTGGGCCAGTTCCACCTGAAGCTGCCCCTCCCGGGTACGCGCATGCCGCGCAAAGATGTCCAGAATCAACTGCGTCCGGTCGATCACCCGGCACGGCAGCCGCTCTTCCAAATTCCGTAGCTGCGACGGGGAAAGATCGTGGTCGAACAGCACCAGGTCGGCCGTGGTCGAGCGCACGGTCGCCTCGATCTCCTCGACCTTGCCTCCGCCGATCAGGGTTGCCGGATCAGGCTTGTGGCGCCGCTGAATCAGCAGCGCTGCGATGTCCGCGCCCGCCGAGCGCGCCAGTTCCTGGAACTCGGCCAGGGACGCGTCAAAGTCCACATCGCCCCGGACCCCCGCGATGCGCTCTGCGGCCGACCCGGGAGCGGCATGCTCTGCCTCGGCCTCGCCGGCCAACTCCGCCGCGGCGCGCGCCTGCCGTGCTGCGGGCGCCAACTGCGGACGCAAGGCCGTGAACTCCACCGCCACCAGCACCGCGCGCTCCCCGGAGGCACGCCGCCGTGTCTGCAGCAACGCCTGCTCTTCCAGCGCACGCTGGTGCAGTGAGCTTTCTGTATGCGGTTGCTCGGACAAAAAGGCCTCGTCTAGCGGACAACCGCCGGATTCGCCGCCATGCCAGTGTCCGGCGACGGCGCCGGGGAACTGCCGCCGCGCATCTCCGGTCGAGCTTCCGTATGCGCCGGACGTCCGCTGACCACCGTGGAAATCGCATGCTTGAAGATCAACTGCTCCTGCGCGTTGTTCTCCAGCAACACCGAATACTTGTCAAAGGAGCGGATCTTTCCGGTAAGCTTCACCCCGCTGACCAGGTAGATCGTGATGGGGCTCTTGTCCTTGCGCACCGTGTTCAGAAAGGTGTCTTGGATGTTCTGCGCCGGCTTGATATCCATAGGGCCGATCTCCTGAAATGTACCGCGAGCGGGTGAAGTCCCTGGCTCAGCAAGGACCCAAATTCTTAGGCTGAGATGGTCCGCTCTGCCGTTACACCCTACAGTCTTTGGTAGGCCTCGCACAAGGGGGCACGGCCCGGGGCTGGCGAAACGGGAAAGCGCCCACTCGCCGCCGCGCTACCATAACCCAGATGTCCCCCGGCCC
>CAXUNH010000108.1:0-10799 GCA_964252405.1 uncultured Acidobacteriaceae bacterium
GGCCTTTGGGGGGGTGGTCGGCGGCGCGGCGGCGGCCCATGGATTGCTCGATGGCGAGGAGGGCGCGGAGAAGGTCGACGGGGCTGCGATGCGTTTCGAGGAGCGCGGCGGCGTTGATAAAGCGAGGCTGGTCGGTGTAGCCGACAGGGTCGGTTTCCAGGAAGGATGACGTGGCGAGGACCTCACCGAGGTCCTTCAGGCGGTGGAGGGCTTCGTGGAGGTTGGCGGTGGGGTCGCCGTAGCGGGACGGGAGATTGGAGCCGAGGGCGATGGCCGCGCGCATGCCTCTAGGCTATGCGAATCCTGGCTGGGGTGTGGCGGTCAGGGTAGCGGCGCGGCTGGAAGGGCCTGCAGAAAGGCATCAGCGGTGAGCACTTCGGCGCGTTGAGGGAAGAGGCGTATCACCAAGGCTGTGTGGAGTTCAGGGTCATTGTCGGCACAGCAGTCACCGAGCACGTGAAGGTGGAAATCGGCATCGCTGGCTTCGACCAAGGTTGAGAGAATCACGCCACTCGTAGCGATGCCGCACAGGATCAAGGTGTTGACGTGCATGGCGCGCAAGAGCATGGCGAGGTCGGTTCCGGCGAAGGCGCTAATGCGGTGCTTCGTGACGATGAGATCAGAAGGCTCCGGGCCAAGGGCGGGGTGAATCGCGCCTGCGGCTCCCTGAAAGAGCCTTTGGTGCTGCGGGGAGGCTTTCACTACACCGAAGAGCTTGTTGTGCGTGCTGACCTCCGGCAGGCCGGGGCGAAAGGCGACCTGGACGTGGATGACAGGGAGGTGCACGGTGCGGGCGGCGACAACGACGGCCGAGAGTCGCTCGATGAAGCGGTCTTCCGGCTTCGTGTAGATGGAGACGATCCCTGCCTGGCAGTCCATGACGAGGAGGGCCGATGCCGTGGGATCGATTTGCATGGAAGAGAGCTTAGCCATGAGGGCTACAGCTGTCCACGGCGAAACCGGGATGCGCCCTACGTGAGGTTTTGTAGGAGTTGCTACGCCGCCCTAGGCCGCGGCCCAGGCTGGGCGACGGTTGGGCTGGGAGGTGCGGGCGGCCCTGGAGCTTTGGGAGGCGGGTTTGGCGAGGGGCATGGTGGCGAGTTCCCAGGCGCCGCGGTCCCGCAGCAGGCGCTGGACCAGGGCCGTGTGCATGGCGTGACCGGCGCGGTGGGCGACCACGGAGCCCCAGAGGCGCCGGCCCGCCAGGGCGAGATCCCCGATGAGATCAAGCACCTTGTGACGCACGAACTCGTCAGGGAAGCGCAGGGGGCCGTTTTGGATGCGGCTTCCGCCGATGATGATGGCGGAGGACTCCGACGCGCCGCGAATCAGACCCATGTTGCGAAGCCTGGCCTCGTCTTCGCGAAACCCGAAGGTCCGCGCGGGGGCAATCAGGTTCGCGTAGGCGCCGGCTTCCAGATCGCCGGTGAAGCGGTCGCGGCCAATGGGCGCGGGGAAGTCGATGGTGTAGTCGATCGCGTAGCCCTGGCCGGGGTAGACGCCAATGAATTTGGAGTCGGGGCCCTCCCCTTCGCGCACCTCGACGGGCTTCAGGATGCGGAGATACTCACGTTTGCGGCGCTGCTGTTTGAGGCCTGCTGTCTCGATGCCCAGGACATAGGGTTGGGCGGAGCCATCGAGGATGGGTACTTCGAGGTTGTCGATTTCGCAGATGACGTTATCGACCCCGAGGCCGATGAGCGCGCTGAGCAGATGTTCGGTCGTGGAGATCAGGACACCCTGGCGCATCAGGCTGGTCGCATAGGAGACCTTCGCGACATTTCGGCCGATGGCGGGGATCTCGTAGTTGTCGAGGTCTGAGCGTCGAAAAACGATGCCGGAGCCGGCGGGGGCCGGGACGAGCCGAAGGTTGGCAGGTGCGCCGGAATGGAGACCGACACCGCCAAAGGTGAGCGGCTGCTGCAGGGTGCATTCGAGTTGGAAGTCCGTTGCCAGCGTGAAACCTTACCTGCGCAGCGCGCGACAAAGGTGAGGTTACACCGGCGTGAATTGCCTGGAGTGTGGCATTTTTGCCACAGTTGATGATCTCCGCGCGGTTTTCTTCCGGCCCGCAACTTACGTAGGTGACGAAGGTGCTTAGGTGCGAACCTCGCGGAGAAGCCGCACCGTGCTGGCTAGGGGAAGGCCGACCACGTTGGAGAAGTCGCCCTCGATGCGGCTGATCCAGCGAGCGGCGTAGCCCTGGATGCCGTAGGCGCCGGCTTTGTCGAGCGAGTCCCCGGTGGCGAGGTAGGCGGTGAGTTCCTCCCCGGGTATCGACGTGAAGGTGACGGCGGTGGATTCAACGTGGGCGCGGATCGACCCGGCGTGGACCACGGCGATGCCGGTATGCACGGTGTGGGTTCGACCGGCGAGCGACCGCAGCATCTGCTCTGCCTCGGCTAGGTTGGCTGGTTTGTTGAGGACGTGCGCGCCCAGCGCGACAGTGGTGTCCGCCGCGAGGATGGGGCTTTGCGGGTGCGCGCGAGCGACACTGTTGGCCTTTTCGACGGCGAGGCGGCGGACGTACTCGAAGGGATCCTCGCCGTCGCGCCGGGTCTCGTCAATGTGCGCGGGGCAGACCGTATGTGGGACGGCAATCTGCGTCAGGAGTTCGCGGCGGCGGGGTGAGGCGGAGGCGAGAATCAGCATGGTCCCTGGCTTTAGCGTACCCCGCCGCCGGGCGGTTCAGTTTTCGGTGATGTACCAACGCTTGTGATCGGACAATTCACCGCACGCCGGGCATTGCGTTTCCGTCCACTGGTGATGGCAGGCCGGGCAGTTGCCCCCGGTCCAGAAGGTGTTCCACACGTGACCGCAAGAACAGGTCCAGCGCACGTCATCCGAGGGCTGAGAGCTGCACCGAGGACACTGGATGATGCGGCCATCAGGGCTGCGCACCGTGGTGGCACCGAGGCGTCCCCGGACCCTTGTCTGCGATGAGATGATCCGACCTACGGACAGGGGCCGGTCGGGTGGATTCGGCTGCGTCATCTGGCGGATGGAGGATGGTGGCGAGCCGTTGAGCGCGGCCGCCAGCTCGATGGTCGCGAACAGGCGTACATCGTCGTCCGGGATCTGGTCCAGCAGAGCCGCGGCGTCGCGCCCGAGGCGTTTGCCGGCGTCGTACAAGAGCCGGCGGAACGCGCCGGTGGAGGGCCAGTAGGCTTTGGGCGCGTAGTTCCGGTGAGTTGGCGATGCGTCCTCATCGAGCTTCTCGCGTGCGTCCCGGAGGGCGGCGGAGAAATCTCCTGAACGAGATGCCTCGAAGAGCCTGCGCTGTCGATCGAAGTCGGCTGGATTGCCGGCGAAGAGGAAGCCCGCGCCCTCGCAGGTGATCCCATCGTTTTTGCGCTTCTCGGATTCCGCTTCGACCACCGCGTTCATGGTCTCCAGGCCATGCGGGTAGCGCTGAGCGGCGGTGTTCAGTTGTTCGTGCGAATCGACGAGTGTCTGCGCGAGGGGTGGGTCGAGGTGCCGCAGGGTGTGCAAAAGCTGGAAAAGCTTGTGCTGACGGCTGGAAGAGAAGTGAACCTGATGCATGTAGTCGGCTGAGGTGCCAAGGTCTGCTTCGGCCAGCGTTCGGTCGACCAGCATGCGGGTGATCGCGAGGGCTTCGTCCTGGGGAAACTCCTTCCAGAAGAAGCCGAACAAGCGGAGGAACTGATCGCGCTCGTGGTGAAAGGGACCGGAAGGGCTGCGCCGCCACATGTCGACCGCACGGCGGAGCAGAAGCAGACGGCGACCGGGGTCTCCGGGGCAAAGCTCCCCCAGTTCGTGCAGGATGTTGCCCAACCAGGCAAAGGGAAAGGCGCTGGGCTGGTCCAGCCTCATCAGGTACGCAAAGGCGTCGTCAAGGCGACCGTACGCGAGCATGGATTGCACGATTTGGCCTGCCTCAAAGTGGTCGCGCATGCTGCCGAATGAAGCTGCCGGGATGTGCGGCAGTTGCGTTGGGTCCACGGCTGCCGCCACTTCACGTGCTTCGTCGAAGAGGGGCTGTTGTTTCAGAGCGGCACGGGACGGAGCGACGCGAGACAGCTCCCCGGTGAGCGCCAGGCTCTGCCCCAGCAGGGCACGAGCTTCGGCGGGATCCTGCACCGCGAGGGCGCGGCTGATCCGCAGGAGAGCGGCGGCACGCACCGGTGCGTCTGCCTTCCGCAGTTGTTGGAGCGCACCTTGAAGGAGATCGTCTTGCATGCGGGTACGGGTGCCGGGAGGCGGCCTTCCTGTGTGACGTACTCTTACCCCTGCCTGCTTACAGGCTTTCCACCTTTAGCTGCATGATCATCGTGTGAGCCTGCCTGGGCTGCAGCGTGACCGCGTTGTCGGCGGCATTCGCGGTCTCGATGCAGGCGAAGTGGTGCCAGTCAGCAGGGGCGAGGTCCGGGAGTTTGGCGGTGAGCTCCGCGGCCGGGTTCCAGATTACGGTGGTGTCCGAGTTGGTCTTGGTGACGGTGAGACGGCGCTGGAGAACCGGGTCGGTGAGGGTGACGGGAGTTGTCGTGTTCAGGTAGGGCCGATCGGTCTCCGCGGTGAAGCGGAGAGGGTTTTCCGTTTGCGTTTTGCGACGGAAGTTCTCGGTCTTGTCGAGGAACTCTGTGCCGGCGAGCCCTTCGAGGGACACCTGGTGAATGTCGCCGAGTTGCAGATAGGCGTGGAGGGCTTCTTCGAAAAGAAAGGGCGTTTCGCCAGCGTTGGCCGCTGTCAGACGGACCGTGAGGGTCTGGCCCAGGATCAGATCGATGCCGAGTTGGAGGAAGTCGAACCCGAGCGCGTGAAGCCGGTCGTTGTGGTCGAGTGTGAGCGAAAGGTGAAGGTCGTCGCCGGCGAGGGCGGCAAAGCGGAGGGTCCACGGCCACACGCGGGCATAGCCGTGGGACGAGGATCCGGGCGGGGGGTGAACGGGGGAGGTCTCCGGTGAGCCGAACCAGGGAAAGATCACCGGGATGCCGCCGCGGATGGCCTTACCCGGTGTGAAGGCCGAGCGCTCCGAGAGAAAGAGCACCGGCCGCTGACCGCCTGGCTGCCAAGCAGTGAGATGGGCGCCCTGCAGGTAAAGCTCCCCGGCGCAAGCGGGCGTCCGTACGCGGGCCCGCGGCATGCCGGGGTGCGGCTCGTCGAAGGTGAGCAGGTCAGGAAGGGCGAACTCGTCGTTGAGTTGGGCGGCGGTTTGCATGGCGCTCCGGTGCTGGTGGCTGAGGTGCATTTCTGTTGAAAGCCGATGGTTGCGCTTTGCGAGTGGTGGGCTAACGTGGCCGGGCCAGTTGCCATTCGAGGTGGCTGCGTACCGCCGGCCATTCCGAGCCGGTGATCGAGTACACGCAGGTGTCGCGAAGCGTGCCGTCCTTGGCCATGGAATGTGCGCGAAGGATGCCGTCAAGCTTGGCCCCCAGGCGTTCGATGGCGCGGCGGCTCGCCTGGTTGAGGGAATGGGTCCGGAACTCAATGGCGATGCAGGACAGGGTGTCAAACGCATGACGGAGGAGCAGAAGCTTGGCTTCAGTGTTCAGGGCGGTGCGCTGGACGCGGGCCGCGTACCAGGTGGAGCCGATCTCGACCCGGCGATTGGCCGTATCGACGTTCATGTAGGTGGTCATGCCCACTGGCGTTCCGGTGGGATCCAGGACCGTGAAGGGCAGCATGGAGCCGGCTTGGTGCAGGGCCAGGCGGCGGAGGATCTCGTCGCGCGTGGCCGCGGGTGCCGGGGCAAAGGTGTACCAGAGCTCATGGAGATTGCCGTCCGTCACCGCAGCCTTCAGGCCGTCGATGTGATCGAGCGAGAGGGGAACTAGCTGAACGTGCTTGCCCGTAAGCGTGACCGGCTGGAGGATGTCGAGGCTCACATAGGTGATTATGCGGGGTGGCGCCGTGTGGGTCGCGCGGCTGCATCTCAGCAGGGGTGAGGTGGGAATGCCGAAGGCGCTTTTGTGCGACATCGATGGAACGCTGGTGCAGAGCAACTGGCTGCATGCGGAGGCCTGGCGCGTGGCTTTTGCGGAGATGGGACTGGAACTTGATCTGGAAGCCATCCGGCGCCAGATCGGCAAGGGCGGCGACGAACTGATCCCGGTCTTTGTGCCGTGGTGGAAACGTCCCATTGTCGAGGAACCGCTGAAGACGCTGCGCAAGTTTGTGTTTCAACATGGATTACGGCAACAGGTCCAGGCCATTCGGGGAGTGCGGGAGTTGTTGCTGCGGGTGCGCGAGGCGGGGATCAAGGTGGCGGTCGCGACGTCGTCGGATCCGGATGATTTGAAGGTGATGCTGGGCGTTGCGGGCGTGGATGACCTGATCGATGAGCAGGCGAACGCGGGTGATGCGAAGCGCGCCAAGCCGCATCCGGACATCTTCTCCGCCGCGATCAGCAAGTTAGGGCTGCCGCCAACGGATTGCCTGGCCCTGGGAGACACGCCTTACGATGCGGAGAGCGCGGGCAAAGCAGGGATTCGCACCATCGGCGTGATGACCGGGGGATGGAGCCGGGAAGAGCTTTTGGATGGCGGGTGCATTGAGGTGTACGAAAGCGCCGCGGATCTGCTGGCGAAGTTTGACGAGAGTGCCCTGATGAAGACGGGGTTGCGTGTTTAAGCGGTTTGGTGGACCGCACCCGGTGTGCTGCCTGGCACTTGTTGCCGGGCAGATGTGCAGCATGTCTCTCAGAGCGCAGGCGCCCATGGCGGATGCCCGTGCGCTGATTGCGGAGCAGCAGGCGAGGCTTGGCGCGAGCGCGGGTGTGGTGGTGCTGGACCGGCCGGCGCGGCTGGAAGGGGATGTCACGCTGGCAGCAGGGCACGGTCTCCGGATCGCGGCGCCGCTCGCTGTAGGGAAGGCGACGGTGCATCTGGCCGGGCACAATGAGGTGCGCTGCGAAGCGGAGATCAGTGTCGACAACGGCACGGATTTATTTGTCGCCGACCGTGCGACCGATCTCAGCGTGCGCGGTTGCCAGGTGAATGTGGATGGCCATCCCGGAGGGTACTTGCTGACGGCAACGCGCGCGGCCCGTGTGGTGGAAGCAGGCAATCACGTGGTGAACATGGCGCTGTTCAGCACCCACAACGACGGGGGCACGGCGAGCCAGACCACGGATGTGACGATCACTGACAACAGCACGGAGTTTCATGGGGACACGCGGATCATCGGGGCATTTCTGCTGTATGTGCTGAGAGGTGTGGTCGCCAATAATCGCTTTATGGGCACGGGCCACGGGATTGAGTGGTGGGGCGGAGACGGCAATGTCGGCTGGCACGGCGTGGATGAGGTGAAGTACGCGGGGTTCCTCAGCATCACGGGGAACGAATGCTTCGACGCCGGCGGCGCGTGCATCTGGGGCTCGATGGGTGAGGACGTCAGCGTAACCGGCAACACTGCGGAAAGCTGCGGTGATGTGTGTTTCGATACAGAGGGCGGTGTTCGCAATCTGTTCAGCGGCAATGTGGCGCGGGGCTGTGCCTCGGGCTGTTACTCGGTGCAGATGGAGAGCAAGGACATCGTTTTTACCGGGAACTTCGCGTACGCGGATGCGAAGTCACCCACGGCGGCGCTGGTGCTGATCAAGCACCGCAGCGAAAACCCTGCGCCGCACGAAAACCTCACCATCACAGGAAACACGTTAAGCTGCGGCAACCTGTGCATGGCCTTCTATACCGAAGGGGAAGCGGGGCTTGACCTGGCCAACAACACGGTGGTGAACGGCCGCGTCCATTTCGCCAACTACACGGGAACGGTGAGGGTGCGGGGGAACAGCCTGCGCTACACTGTGCCGCTGGGGAGCGGCGCCGCGATCTCAGGGCCGTCCGTGGCGTGGGGCAACACCTCATTTCTGGAAGACAATACGTTGTTCTATGCGGGCGCCGCCGATCCGAAGAACGTGTGCATCGAGCAGAGTTGGAGCGACTTCAACAATGCGGACGAGATGCGCATTACCGGCAACACATGCGTCGGTTTTGGCTATGGCGTGGTCACGGAGACGGCCGGAGGGAACCCAGGTGCGCCGCGGGCGACATGGGTTGTGAGTGGCAACCAGTTCTCCCGTGTTCCCGCAAGTCAGCAGATCATCCACCGGCATACAAGCGGGAACGAGACCTATCTCGCCCAGCCTGCGGCGGCGCAGTAGCTATGCTGTCCCAATATGCGACGGGTAATGCGACCAAAGTCGTCTAGCAACCTTGCCTGAACTGCGGTGTAGTAAGCAGGAAGCCTCGACTGAGGCGAAAAGGGTGGGACGCGTGAACTTCGCTGAGACTGCGCGCTGTGCGGATTGCTATGCTGTTTCGTTCCGGGATGAGATGAATCAGTGCCCGGTAGGCCATTTTGTGTGCCCCGGGTGTGTTTGCGATTGCCAGGTTCTTGCGCACGCCAGGGCGTATGTGCAGGACCGGGAGAACTACGATCTGACCTGGCAGCGGTGGGACGCCGCGTGGCGATCGGGCCCTAGTGCGAGCCCTGTCTTTGGGGAGCCGCACCCGCCGTATTCCGCTGACCTGTCGGGCATAGCTTGAGCAGCGGGCAGTCCAGACAACGTGGATGCTCGAAGGTGCACAGCGTCTGTCCATGCAGCTTCACAAGCGAGTGATGCTCATCCAGCATGGCGGCATCCCAGGTCTCCGGGACAAGCCGCATGAGGCGTTCTTCCGTGGTTCCGGCGTCGGCACGAGGCACAACGCAAAGGCGCTGGATGACGCGAAGGTGGTTGGCGTCGATCGAAAGAGCGCGGCGGCGCAGGGTGGAGAAGTTGACCACGGCTGCGGAGACCTGGGGACCGACACCCTCGAACTGCTCCAGCCACGCGCGGATCTTTTCCGTGCGGTAGCGGGCGAGGAAGTCGAGAGACAGGGCGCCGGTGCGCGCGGTGATCTGCTGCAGCGCTGATTTGAGCCGCGGCGCCTTTAGCTCGGGGAACGTGACGACGGCGATGGCGCGTTCGATTTCGGCGAGGGGCGCGTCCCGGACTGCTTCCCAGGAGCCCGGGCCCGCCCCGGGAAAGGCACGTTCGAGGTCGCGCATCACCTGGTGGGCTTGTGGTGTCTTTGTACGGGAGCTGAGCAGCGAGTAGATGAACTGAGTCAAAGGGTCCCACGGTTCACGCGATGGTGGAGTGCCGTAGTAGCCAAGCAGGAGGCGGTGAATGTGAGGGAGCTTGTCGGCCTGTTCCGGCGCGAGGGGTCGTATCTGTGCGTCAATGTCGGCGGGATCGGTGAATAGGTGGGCGGTCACTCTGGTCCAGCATAGTGGGTGCGTGGCAGACGGGGTGCTGCCGGCCACGACCAGGGGAAGAAGGAACGATGGACTAGAGCGCCTGCTTGATCTCCTGGGCGAAGGTGCCCAGGGGATTGGTCATTGCGTTCTTGGCGATGGTGGGGAGGGACTCGCCACGCCGGTACATCAGGTAGGCCGCGGTACCGCCGGCAAGGAGGGTGAGCCAAAAGGAGAGGCGCTTCATGGGGGTAATCTCCTGCGAGGCCTTGTGGCACTCTGCCTGACTAGGATGCGAAGTAGCGGCGCGCGATGGGCATCAGGGGTTGCGGGTGATGCCCAGATGCAGGCCCTCGGCCGTCGCGTAGCCCCAGGCCATGCGTGGCGTGTTGTGGGCGATGCCGATGTTGCCTGCCGGATCGAGGAGAATGATGCCACCGTGGCCGTGCAGGCGGCTGAAGAGGTAGTCGATTGCGGCTTGCGCGGCGTGCTGGGGTGCGTTACCGGCTGCCACGCGGTCGACGGCCCATTTGCCCAGCACGAGCTTCATGATGGGTTCGCCCCAGCCGGTGAGGGACGTCGCGGCGGAGGTGTTATCGGCGTAGCAGCCGCAGCCGATGAGGGAAGAGTCGCCCACACGGCCTGGGGCCTTGGACAGGGTGCCCCCGGTGGAGGTCCCGGCGGCCAGGTGGCCCTGTGCATCCAGCGCGAGCGCGCCGACGGTGTCATGGGAGTGCAATGTGGGGTCGCTGACCTGCACTTCGGTCGGGAGCCCGCTTTCCACTTCGGCGTCGACGGCGGTTTGTTCCAGGGCAGTGTCGCGAAACCGTGTGGGGTCCACGGCCCGGTTGGAGGCTGGGACAGGGTCTGCAGAGCCGGCGAAGGTGAGGTCGGGAAGCCCTGCTGCCGCCGCCTTGCGAAAGGCCGCCAGCCGCGCTCGTTCGCGCGGGATGACCAACTGTTGGTTGTCGATGAGCTCCATGCCGTGCTCGGCAGCGAAGGTTTCCGCTCCGGACCCTACGAAGTAGACGTGGGGAGAGCGGTCGAGCACGAGGCGGGCGGCCTGGATGGGGTTGCGGAGACGTTCAACGCAGGCTACCCCGCCGGCCCGCAGATCATGGCCCGACATCATCAGCGCATCGAGTTGGACACGGCCATCCCTGGTCAGGAAGGAGCCTGTGCCGGCGTCAAAGGTGTTATCGTCCTCCATCGCGCTGATGGCGGCTTCTACGGCGTCGAGACTTGAGCCGCGGCGGGAGAGAACGGACCATCCCGCCTGCAGGGCGTTGCGGACGCCATTTTCGTGAGCGGCGACGTCCTTGTCCGGAATCGCCCAAGCACCACCATGCAGGAGGAGAACAGGTTCGGACACGAGTGCCATTGTAGCGCCGCACGTTCGTGCGGGAGGGAGCGCGGCGTACGGGTGTCGCAGATGAGCGTGGTCTCTACTGCGTTCGGCTATGCGACGCAAGAAGATTGTGCATCGGCCATTCGTAACAAGGAAACATTACCTTTGTCTTTGTTCTTTGATCATTCCTTCGTCGGGTTTTTAGGGCTCCCGGGTAGAATCAGCAGCTCAGGACGCGTTCGACTGGGCACGG
>CAXUNH010000108.1:10809-11059 GCA_964252405.1 uncultured Acidobacteriaceae bacterium
GAGTGAACTCATGTTGGTTCAAGCCAGCCGAACAGCATCTTCCGCCGGGTCCCCCTCGCAGATTGATTCTCTGACCCCACCGGTGCGGGATCATCGGCCTTGTGGGGAGCGGAGTTGGCCGGCCCGTGAGATCGAGCTCGACTTCATTCGCGGTCTGGCCATCCTGATGGTGCTGGACTTTCACGCGCCTGTGCACTGGATGTCGTACCCGTTGCACCTGCTGGGCTTCCCGAACTTCGGGTGGGCGGGC
>CAXUNH010000109.1:0-11028 GCA_964252405.1 uncultured Acidobacteriaceae bacterium
GTTCGAGTCCTTTCTTCCGCACCAAAGGTCAGCGCTTCGCGTTGGCGGGGTCGGCGCTTCGCGTGGCTGAATCGGCTTGACGCGCTCAGCGACTTTATTCCCCACGTACAACAATGAACGCGTACGCACAAGAACGCGCTCCGATGCCGGCCAAAGTCGACTGAGTCGCTAACGCCAACCTGCCAACTCACTTCGTCTGGCAACGCCAACTCGCCGACTCGCCAACGCCAAGTCAGCGCCGACTCGCCAACGCGAAGCGCCGTCCTGCGCAAACGCAAACCGCCGCTCTCCGCATCACACCATGCATTGCGCTCAGGGCCAGACGGCCGGAGCGAGAGGATCTCCTTATGGCAGAAAAGCTCGCAGTCGTGACAGGCGCTTCAAACGGTATCGGCTATAACCTCGCCAGGGTCTTTGCGGAAAACGGCTACGACCTGATCATCAATGGGGAAGACAGCTCCCTCCAGACTGCTGCGTCCGAACTCAAGGCCCTCGGCGTAAACGTCACGCCCGTGCAGGCCGATCTCGCGACCTTCGACGGCTGCAAACAGTTCTGGGGGCAGGTCGAGTCGAGCGGCCGCACCCTCGACGCCATTGCCATCAACGCCGGTGTCGGCGTCGGCGGTCTGTTTGCAGAGACCGATCTCCTGAAAGAGATCAACCTCGTTCGGCTCAACGTGGAAAGCACGGTACACATCGCCAAGTACGCCGTGCAGAAGATGGTAAAGCAAGGCTCCGGGAAGATCCTGATCACCTCGTCCATCGCCGGCGAGATGGTCGCCCCCAAGGAAGCCGTCTACGCCGCTTCCAAAGCGTTCGACCTCTCCTTTGCCAAGAGTCTTCGCTACGAATTGAAGGACACCGGCATCACCGTCACCGCCCTCCAGCCCGGACCCACGGACACGAACTTCTTCGAGCGCGCAGACCTGGGCGACACCAAGGCCGGCACCTCGGGCAAGAAGGATTCCGATCCCTACGACGTCGCCAAGCAAGGCTTTAAAGCCCTGATGGACGGCGACGAGCACGTCTACTCGGCCAGCCTCAGCACCAAGATCCAGGGCGCGCTCGCAGGCATCGCTCCGGAAGGACTCGTCGCCAAAATGCATGAAAAGATGACCGAACCCGCACAAAAGTAGCCGACGGAAATGCATCGTCGAACGCGCCCGGGCACGCTGTCTTTGCCCGGGCGTCGTTGCGTGTAGCGGAACGGCAGATCACAGCCCTATGCCGGCGTGCTATTGTGCTGGAGAACTTACCCTCACCTTCTCTGAGGCTTGCTATGTCCGGCTCATTTCTGCTGCCCGTTTTCGCTGCGGCTGTCCTTTCCTCCATTCCTGCCCGTGCGGCGAACCTGCCCGAAGGCTGCGGCCCCCTGGAGACACAGTTCAAAGTCAAGCTCGATAAGAAGGCGCAGAGGCTCTCTGCGCCGCATGCAGGGCAAGCGCAGATCGTGTTCGTTGAGTCGCTGGACGGAGAGTTCGGTTCTGGCCCGGTAAGCCGCTTTGCGGTGGACAACGCTTGGGTGGGCGCGGACAAGGGCGCGAGCTACTTCAGCATCACCGTCGCGCCCGGAACACACCAGATCTGCGCAAGCCGTCAGTCCGGAATCGCTTTGGAGCGGGCGAACGTGGGTGGCCTCAAGCTGGACGCGCAACCCGGCAACACCTACTTCCTGGCCTTCAAGATCAAGCGCGAGGCCGTGGGTTCCGCGGCAATGCGTATCGCGCCCACGGGAGTGCCTGGGTCCAGCATGACCGCAAAGGATCCGGAGACCCTCGACGCGGCGGAGTTCGCGCCGATGGATGCCGACGCCGGGGCAAGCCTGATCAGCAAACTCCCCCAGGCCACTGCAGAGAAGAAGTAATGCGCTGTTTGAGCCCGGCCAGGTAAGCTCTTCCTAGCGATCTTCCCGGTTTCGATAAGCTCTCTGCTCACTTCGCCAGCGAGTTGACTGGGGCCAGCGGCAACGTTTCTCTTCTCATCACAAAAGATGGATCGCGGCTTGCACAGTTCACGACGTATGACATCGCCGCCGACCCCCGGACGAAAGTTCCGTATGCAGGTAGGCCGTCCCGGGGAGGACCAGCGACAGCCCCAGTTGTCATCGTCGGCTTCGACGATCTCGAAGGTAAGCTCAGCCCCGCCGCGTACTGCGCCGCAGTAGACAAAATTCACGAACACGCGTCCGAGTATGGAGGGATCGAGCGGAAGCTTGCAGTAGCAGAAAACGAGCTGGATGCAGAGGCTCTCAATGAAGGTCAGCGCTTCCATGTTGATGAAGGACGCCTACAGGCTTGTATTGAGAAGCAGGACACCACACCAGAGAAGGCGAGTACAGCCATCGCCAGCAGTTTAGGCGTAGCAACAACTCCCACCCTCTTCGTTAACGGGGCCAAATCAGAAGGTGCCGTCCCAATCGACTTCGTCTTCGACATGGTTGACACAGCTCTCAGGGCTGAGGGACAGGCACCACCTCCGCGCCAAAGCAGGACACAAGCACCAGTTACGGGTAACAGCCTTAAGTGAATGTCGGCTAGGGTGCGTCGGCTCGTCCCGTAATGGCGGTGTCTTCAGAAACGCCGTTGTGGCCACTGGAGACCGGAGGACGCCCAAGGAGGGCAGCCCGGCCGGATTACGCAGTAACCCAGTTGCAGCTGATATCACCCGGTTATCTTCGAGGCTAATGCAGCACACCCAAGCTCTTCAGCCAAGTTTCGACCAAGTCTGGCCAGGCGGTGACTGGCATCTCTGTTCGCCTTAATCCGAAAGCATGGCCGCCGTGCGGGTACACATGGAGTTCGGCTGGACGCCCGCTCGCTGCAACGCTATGAAATACGAAAGTGCGTCATAAACGCTGTCCACGTTATCGTCTTCGTTCTGCAGCAGAAACGTGGGCGGCACCTGTTTGGATACGGAGATCTCCGGATTCAGTGCGAGTTGCTTGTCATTGATCCCACCGGGCGCTACGTGCACGGTCACCTTGTTGCGCCCGTGCTCGGCGTCCCACTCGGCCGCCTGTAGGTTGAGGTGCCCCGGGTAGATAGGAACGGCGAAATCGGGCCGGGAGCTTACATGGTCTGCAGCATCTACCGGGCTGTATGTCTGCTTGTTGAAGTACACGCTCGTTGCCACGGCCAGGTGACTACCTGCTGAAAACCCCAACACGCCAACTTTGTGCGGGTTGATGCCCCACTCCGCTGAATGAAAGCGCACCAGTCGTATCGTCCGCTGGGCGTCCTCTAGAGCTTCCCCGGACTCGGGGTATGGACCAGATTTCGGCAGCACACCGTGCCCGGTACGCGGTATTTCAGCAACACGCAGGTTACGCCCTTAGCCGTCAGCCAGTCGCAGACCTCAGAGCCTTCAAGGTCGATGGCTAATTCCTGGTACCCGCCACCTGGAAACACGACCATCGCCGCGCCGGTGTTTTTGCTGGTGGGCGAATACACCGTCATCGTTGGCTGACTTACGTGGCCCACTCCGGTGGCTGGTCGTCCTGCCACAAGGAAATCCTTGCCAGAAACAATCATGACCTCCGGCCCTTTTTCTGGCCTTGCGTCAGGCACCTTCCCTGGCCAAATCCGGACCTGGGTGTGCCCCGGAGAAGGCTGCCACGTCTGGGCTCCTACGTAGCCTGGCATTCCCGCCGTTCACAAAACCAGTGCACACCAACGCAGCCGCATGTTCATCCGCTACAGTCTCCCTCAATCCGCTGAGTGTAAAGAACAGCTACTCGGGAAGTGCTCTGCTGTCTACTTCAGAATCAAGAACGCCAAGAGGTCTGCAGGGATAAAGCAGCTGCCGCATGACCTTAAAAATGCTTGAACGCGTATAGGGAAGCTGACGGGCGGACCCAAGCGCGTCGGAGAAGACTGCTCAGCCTCCATGACGTCGAAGAGAACCACTCGTCAATCTTGACGCCGAGACAATCTTGCCCTGTGTTCACTGCTACGCTTTAGGTGCAAGGTGAAGTTTTCTGTATGACCGAGCGACAAGCCCTTTTCGTAAGCCACGCGACTCCTGAAGACAACCCGTTTACGATCTGGCTGGGCGCGCAGCTTGCAGCGGCGGGATACGAGGTGCAAGCCGTCTCCCCAGTCTTCCGCGCTTCGCCTGTGCAGACCTCCGCTGCGCTGCGCCCTTTCCGTCCCGCCTGAGCGGCTCGTTCTCCAAGGGTGGGCGATACCCCTCAGCTTGCTTGAGACCGCACCCGTCAGCTTCAGCGCGACTCAGCTTCGGGTGATGCTCCGCGCCCTCGTGAACCTCGACCCGTACACGTTCGCGGACGATCTTGCCGAAGAACTCACCCCCGAGGACAAGGACCGGAACGACCACCGCTCAGCCGAAGAGGTCCTGCTTGCGACCGTGGACAGCACAGCCGATGAACAGCTGACCCGCTTCGCTCTCCAGCTTGCGCTTAGCGGTCACCGGGGCATCCCGCGTGAAGGCGACCCAGACTTCCTCACCGAGGCCGAGCGAGCATTTCACCCGACCGAGCCGGAAAGAAAATTCAGCCGCACCAAAACGAAGAAGCCCACCCTTGTCACAAAAGCCAAGTCTCGCACCGCTAAGACTGTAAAGGCCGCCTAACTCTTACCCTAAGCGGGAGTCGCCCGAAACGGCTCCCGCCACTCACAAAGGAGATCGACGTGTACCAGTTCACGTCAAGCTGAAGGTCACGGAGAGGGTGAAGGCGAAATGCGAACGTCACCCGCGCTATAACCCCGAACGCGACGGCAGGGCCGGAATCAAGGGCGGCTGCTCTACCTGTTACTCGCTCTTGTCACTGCTGCAGGCAAGGCAAGCACTTGATGTTGCACACCGTGAGTTTCTCAGACGAGCCGCGCCATGATGCCCCAACACGCGCGCAAAAAGCAACCGTTGCTGACTGTTCAAGTTGAGTGCTAACCGTGGAGGAGGGCTGCACGCCCGCCTTCCTCTTCGCCCACGACGCGGGCGGCAGGTTCCGTTCCGAGGTCGTTACGAAACTCTCGTCGAGTCGATTCCTGCTTGGGCGAACCTGGAAGAGCAAGCGTGTCCCTGCGCCTCCTGAAAAGGCTTCGTTCTGCTCAGCTCTGGTGAAGAGCTTGGGCTAACTTGATCGCGCTGAGGACGTTGGTCATGCGTTTGATGTTGTAGGCCATGACGGCGAGACCGATCTCGATTTGTGCACCAGAGCGACCTCGCAGGAACAGGCGTGGATGCCCGAAGATGCGGTACTTGATGGTTGCAAAGGGATGTTCAACAATTGATCTTCGAAGACTCATCAACGCCGGCGTCACTCTGTCCTGCATCCGATCCAGCACCTCTTCATGAGTATGTCGGGATAGGGTTCGCTGCGGAGATTGGGTGCACTTCGTCCTGAGTGAGCAGGACTTGCAGTCTCGGGCACGAGCTTCATATTCGATACGCTTGTCCTTGTGATGGATTGCTCTGCGCGTCAACGTGCTGCCTCCGGGACAGAGGTACGTATCTGTTTCTGGGTAACGGAAGTCCGTGCGTTGAAAGAAGGTGCCGCCTCCTTTGGGATTGACCGTGCGCCTAGCAGGAACATGGGGCAGAATGCCCGCTGCCTCGCACTGAGACGCCTGCTCTCCATTTGATTAACCGGCATCGGCTATGACGCGCAGAGTCTGTAGCCCGAGTGCAGTCTTTGCTGCCTCCGCCATCGGCAGCAAACAGCGGCTATCTGCGGGATCGAGTACAACCTCATGGGCCACGATAAGCGAGTGTTCAGCATCGACTGCACTTTGTACGTTGTAGGCCGGTTCAGTGTTTCTCCGCATGAGCATGAAGCTCGCTTCCGGCTCCGGATGCTGCTTCAGCTTCTGCAACGCGGTAGCTACCGCGGACGGTTCAATGTTTGCCTGCTGTTCTTTATCTGCTGTTTCCAAGCTGTCTAGGTAGCGCTGCAACTGGAACCGTTCACGGGCGCTACCGATACTCGCGACGGCGCGGAACTTACTCCCGTCCACAGCGATCCACTCGCCCCGGATAAGGCCACAGCCCTTTGCGAACTGGACCAGTTCGGCTCCTGCTGCGGTCACCGCTTCTCGATGCACGCGCCTGAACTCGGCGATGGATTTATGGTCCGGGTAGAGCCGGCCCAACAACCACATGAGTTCAACATTTCGCTGACATTCTGTCTCAAGGCGGCGCGCGGACCGGATCTGATTGAGATAGCCATATAGATAGAGCTTCAACAGATCACGAGGATCGTAACCAGGCCGGCCTGTCTCTGCTGCTTGCGCCCTCTCAAACCCAAGCGCATCCATACTCAATCGATCGACGAATGCGTCAATTACCCGGCACACATGATCAGCGGGAACGAGGTCGTCGAGTACGACAGGAAACAGTGTTCCTTGGCTGCGACCCTCACCTTGGATATAGCCCATACAGATCTTTCCCTCGCGAACGAGGACATCGTCTCATTCATACCTGTTGAAGGTGATCAGTTTCGTAACAACTTCGTTCCCTCCCCTGCACCCCTCCCCTTCCGGTACAACACGCAACACGAAGCACGGCCACGATGGACAGAACCGAACAGACTGTACGCCAAATGCTCAGCGCCATAGAGGCTCCGCTGTACGATGTCGGCGTGCTCAGCAGCCGGGGCATGCTCCCCGGCCTCGATGCCATCCCCGCTTCCGCTGTGCTCGACAAGCTGCAGCTGCTCAAGTTCCGCAATGCCCGCGGCTCGCACATCTACCTCCGGCCCTCCGGCGAGCACCGCTACACGGTGCTGGACGACCTTGACCAGACCAAGCTCGCCCTGCTCGCCGCCGATGGCTTCGAGCCCTGTGTCGTCGTCGAGACAAGCAAAGGCAACTTCCAGGCCTGGCTCAAGCACAGTACCGTTCTTCCCAAGCTCCTGGGCACCTTCGCCGCCCAGCACCTTGCCGCCCGCTACGGCGCCGATCCGAGTGCGGCCGACTGGAGGCGCTTTGGCCGGCTGCCCGGGTTCACCAACTGCAAACCCAAATACAAGCAGGACAACGGGCTCTTCCCTTTCGTTCGCCTCCACAGCCACTCCGGGCAGGAGTTCCCCTGTGCGCACGCTTTCATGGGGGAGATCACCGCAGCGTATGAGGCCCGTGAACGAGAACGCGAGCAGCGCCGTGCCGAAAGGGTCCTTTCTCCCCGCAGGGGACCGAGGTTCCTGCCCTCCCTGGAACGCTTCCGGACAGCCTCGAAGTACACCGACCGGCCTGCCGCGGCAGACATCGCCTTCTGTGTCGCCGCATACTCTTGTGGCATGGACGAGGGCTCAATAGAGCAGGCCCTTACGGACGACTACCTCTCCAGAGACCCCAGCCCCTCGCGACGAGTCGTCTACATCCGGCGCACGATGACCAAGGCCCGGAATTTGGCAGCGCGGTAGGTGCGGGCTCGCAATGCCCTTGCCAGCCAGCCTCTCGGGGGTGACGCGGACACCTACTCAAGTTCTGAGCTGAGCTTCTGCGACGCGGAGCATCGAGTTGTCTTCTGAACAGGCGTAGGCTCCCGTCCGGTTTGCCTTTCTGTCTGCGTTCAGCGTGCCGTGCCAAAAACATCCCCGCCCTGCGGCCGCACGCTCTCCTTACATGAATCCGCTACGCGCCTCTCCGAGGTGCGGACTCCTCCCCCATAGCAAGTCTGGGTCCCCTTCCGCAGATCCACTCCAGTCGCCTTGGGAGGCGATGGCACGGCACACCCTCCGGGCAAGCGTGTACCGCAGACAGCGGCACAAACCACACGAAAACGGAGCCACATCACACCATGTTCAACAAAGTCATCCTCATCGGCCGCCTCGGACAGAACGCAGAAGCCAAAACCGCCCAGAGCAACCACGAGTACGTCGTCCTCTCGATCCCCACGCAAGAGAGCTGGCGCAACGACAAAGGCGAGTACGAGATCCGCACCGAATGGCATCGCGTCTACGCGTGGCAGGGCCTGAGCAAGTTCGCCCGGACGCTCCAGAAAGGTCAGCTCATCACACTGGAAGGCACACTCCGGTACCGCGAGGTCGAGACCGAAGGGCAGCCGAAGCAGCGCTTGGCCGAGATCCACGCCACCAGCATGAATCGGCTCTCGAAGGTTGAGGACACGGACGATCCGCACGACGGTGCCGGCGAGGAGTGAGCGCCGGCTAAGGCCTGTTGAGGTTCGCGCCTCAACAGGCCAGTCACTCATCTGCGCAAAAGCTCAGAGTGGCAGTTGGCCGCTTTCCGCTGCCTTCTCGGCAGCCCGCATCAGCTCGGGGCCATTGTTGCGCACGTTGTTGACTTTGGGATTGGCGCATACATCTCCATCTCTTCAGACTCAAAGGGCCGGAGCAGGTCAAACGGTAGCCGTTCGGTCTCTTCCCTGTCCAGCCAGCGGTCGTAGTCGCGCGCGTGAAGGATCACCGGCATACGCGGATGAATTCGACTCATCAGTTCGTTTGCTTCTGTGGTCACGATGGCGAAGGATTCCAGCCAGTGCCCGTCCTTGTCCTTCCACGCGTCCCAAAGTCCCGCGAGGGCAAAGGTCCCGGCACTTGCCAATTTGAACGCATAGGGCTGCTCGGGTGGCTTGCCCTCCTTCTGCCACTCATAGAAGCCGCTCACAGGCACGAGGCATCGTCTTTTCTTGAAGGGCTCTCGCCAGGTCGGAGCCTTGGCGATCGTCTCCGACGAGCGTTGATGGTGGACAGGCCCTTGATGTCTTTCAGATCCTTTGTGAAGAACGGCACCAGACCCCATCGAGCCAGGACCAGCTCGCGGTCACCGACTCCCGGCTCTGCCGGATGATGGGCTGATGTGTCGTAGGTGCGACGTGTTGTAGTCCGCATCCGGCATCGGCAGATCGGCCGGTTGCGGTTTCGCGTGGAAGTGCTCAGCGAGCTTCTGTTTGTCGCTTCGCCGGACGTAGCGGCCGCACATCGCTGTCCCTCACCGGTGGTGGAATACTTTCGCCTTGTGTTCGCTATTATACCGGCATGGGAGAGATGCATCGGGCCAATGCACGGGAGCTTGCTGAACGGAACCGGGAGCGTTTCACCGCCACCGTGGTCATCGCCGCCGCCATTATTGCGGCCGTGCGGCTTGCCGAGGACGAGCATCCCGCCCGACCGTCGCCCCGGCTCATGTGCGTACTCTCAGACAGCATCTCCATTGCAAGAAGCATCTTGGAGCGCGTCTTGAAGATGGGGATATAACTTCCGCGAACCGCGTTTCTCGGGACCTATGCTTTTGTAGCCCTAAGCTTGTAAACGAATCCAGATAGGGGTCACTACACCAAACGTCAAAAATCGTACGCTAGGAAATCAGTCACTCGTTTGAGGCTGCAAGGGGTCGTAGCGGCCTGAAGGCACCCTTCCTGAGCCGTCCTGTGGCCTGCCAGGTTAATCACCGGTCAGATTGATGTGCTCCCAGGCGATGGGGGAGAGGTGTGCCAGAGCTTCGTCGTCGATGGCGATCCCATGTCCTCGCAGGGCAGCAACAGCGCGTTCCAGATACACCGTGTTCCAGAGGATGATGGCTGCGACGATCAGATTTAGGCCGCTTGTACGATACCGCTGGTTTTCAAAGGAGCGGTCGCGCAGGTCGCCTTGGCGGTTGAAGAAAACGGCACGGGCGAGAGCGTTCCTGGCTTCGCCCTTGCTGAGGCCAATTTGGACTCGCCTGCGCAGCTCAGGGTCTTCCATCCACTCCAGCATGAAGAGCGAACGTTCAATGCGGCCGACTTCGCGAAGCGCGGTATGGAGGCTGTTCTGGCGTGGGTAGCTGGCGAGCTTGCGGATGATGAGCGAGGCGGTTACTGTGCCGTGCCGGATGGACGCGGCGAGCCGCAAAATCTCTTCCCACCGGGTTCGTTTTAGGTTCAGCTTGCCGCCGATCAACGGAGCAAGCGTTTCGTGGTCGCGCTCCTTGCCTGGGACATAAAGCCGCTTGTCGGCGAGATCGCGGATGCGGGGCGCGAAGCGGAATCTCAACAGGTGGCAGAGCGCAAAGACATGATCGGTGAAGCCGGCCGTGTCGGTGTAGTGCTCCTCGATCCGCAGGTCGGACTCGTGGTAGAGAAGGCCGTCGAGAACGTGCGTGGCATCGCGGGCGTTCGCGGCGATCACCTTGGTATAAAAGGGCGTGTACTGATCGGAGATGTGAGTGTAGAAGAGCACGCCCGGCTCGTTTCCATAGCGCAGATTGACTTGCCCGGACTGCTCCCGGCGCCCGCTCGCGCGGAAACGCTGGCCGTCTGAAGACGATGTCGTGCCTTCGCCCCAATGCTCGGAAAATGGATGCTGATGATGATGGTTGACCAGTTCGGCAAGAGCTTTCGTATAGGCTTCATCCCGGATGTACAGGGATGCAAGCCAATCAAGCTTGCGGGCAGTAGTGCCGGGGCAGGCTGCGGCCATCTTAGAGATGCCGAGATTGATGCCGTCGGCGAGAATGGCGGTAAGCAACAGGATCTGATCTTTCGCCTGCTCCCCGGTCTTCAGATGAGTGAAGTGCTTGCTGAACCCTGTCCAGCGGTCTACCTCCAGGAGTAGGTCGGTGATCTTGATGTGCGGAAGCAGGGCGTATGCTCGGCGCATCAGCACACTCGCTTCTTCAGGCACAGCGTTGGTGAGAGGCGTTATCTTCAGGCCACTCTCGCTGACCGCCGCATTAGGCAGTTCGCCCCGCGCGGCCATGCCGTCCACTTCATCGAGAGACTGTTTGAGTAACGCGACCCTTTCCGCCACATAAGCGTCACCCTCTTGTTTGACTGGCAGTGACAAGCTTTGTTGCGCCCGCAGTTCAGTGAAGCGCGAAGGTTCAAGAAGATACGCGTCGAAGTCCTTGAGTTGACGGCTGCCCGTTACCCAGACATCGCCCGAGCGGAGCCGGTTCTTCAACTCCGTCAGCGCGCATAGTTCCGTGCGGCTCCCGCAGCTCGGCCGCTGCTGGAGGTAATCGACATTTTGCGTGTTGCTGGGCAACCGTACCTTGGAGACGGAGCTGCGGGCAGCCGCGGATATCGATGCGCACCTGAGGGAGAAGCTGCTCGCGGTTTACCTGG
>CAXUNH010000110.1:0-10695 GCA_964252405.1 uncultured Acidobacteriaceae bacterium
CGCGCAAGCAGCTCATGGCTTCCCCGAAAGGTCAGCCGCCTGAGGCACGGAGCGGAGATGAGCCTGCACGGCCGCCGCCAGTTGCGCTGTGGAAGCCTCTACAAATTTGGGCAGAACATGGGCATAATAGCGGTCCCCGGCGAAATCTTCCGGCGGCAGGGCTCTGGGGGGCGCCGCATCCAGGCCCGGGATCCGGCGGCCGGTCACAGCGGCACTGTTCTCGCACGCCGGAATCGGCGCAAAGTACACCAGGACACGCGTCTGCGCCGAAGCATAGCGCCCCACCAATGCCTTGACCGAAGCCGCTCCTTTCTTCTCCACATAGCTGTCCGGAATGCGGCAGTCCCGGCCGAGCGGCGGAACCACAGGAGGATAGTCGGTGTGCCCAAGCGCCTCCTCCGTGGATTTTTCGCGGTCGACATGGTGCAGGATCGCCATCACCATCCGGGGTCCAAAGGTGCTGTACAAGCGGAACGGGAACACCAGCAGTTCGGTCGGTTGGTGCACGGCAAAATCGGCGATCTGGCGCCAGCTTCCGTGCCGCAGCAGCATCTCCTGCCCTTCAAACTGCTCAAAGCGCGCTATCTGCGCGAAGTCCAGATCCCATGGCGAAAAATACAGCACAAGGAGCCGTGGCGGCCGGTTATGCGCCAGATAACTGCGGAGCGGCATGTCCCCCGTCACAGGAATACTCCCCACCGAGTCGGGCAAGACCAGGCTCCGAATTCCCAGTGATGCATTCATCAGCCGCGGGTCAACCCCGATGAACGCGCTGGAGTCTCCAAAGATCACCACATCCGCATTCTGCGGGCGCGGGCTATAGGCGTACTCCAGCATCGGCGTCCAGGTGGACGTGGCCCAGTGCTCGTAGTTGCGGGAGGTCACAAGGACGAAGGCGAGGGGGTACATCACGAGGGGAATCGCGATCAGGAGACCCAGGTACCGGAGCAGGGACCGGTGGCTCGTCCCCGCGACGGGAACGCTTGAAGCATCTGCTGGAATCGCCTTCATCCTCCCTTGCAGTTTACGTGCTTTGCCCTGGCGATAGATTGCCGCGAGCGCCGGGAAAGAAAACGGCAGGGCCAAGGCCCCGCCGTCGGAATCACGAGCCCCCCAGCAACTAGGCCAGCACCGGCTCCAGCCTCTCCGTGAAGTTCTTCTCTTTCCGCTCAGCGTGCGCGTTCTTGTGGAAGGCATACCCGGCGATCAGCGGAAACGCAATCGTCGCCTCGGCAAAGACCATCTGCTCATAGGTCAAATCCACCTTGCCCCACGAACTCGCTTCCTTCAGCGTCGATCCCGACAGCGCGCCGTCGCGCGCATCGGCCACCGTGATCTGGATCGCGTACTTGTGCATCGACGCGTCCACACCCAGAATGTCCGCCGCCACCACAATGTCCTGCGCAAAGTTCTTCGGCACGCCGCCGCCGATCATCAGCAGGCCCGTGGTCGAGTTCTGCAGCTTGATCTGCGTAAGCTCATAGAAGTCCTTGCCCGAGTCAATGGAGCACATCGCCTTACCCTGCCGCTCATGCTGATGCGCCACAATGCCAAACCCGAACGAGCAGTCAGAGAAAGCCGGCACAAAGATCGGCACGCCCTTCTCATACGCCGCCAGCGTAATCGAGTCGTTGTTGCCGTTCTCCGGCGTCCGCCCGTTCTCCTTCAGATACCGGCCCATCTCGCGGATGTACTCGCGCGAACTGTACGCCCCAGGCTTCATCCCGTCGATGATCTTCTTCGTGGTGTCGTCGCAGATCCGCAGTTCTTCTTCGTCGATGAACGTGTCATAGATGCGATCAATCATTAACTCCCGCAACTCCGCATCGCCCGCGCCGTACTTGTACTCTTCTCCCGCCACATAGTGACGGAAGCCCAGCGCCTCAAAGAAGTCCTGGTCCACAATATTGGCGCCGGTCGACACAATCGCGTCCACCATGTTGTTCCGCACCAGATCAATGATCACCTTCTGCAAGCCAGCCGAGATCAACGACCCCGCCAGGCACAGAATGACGCCACACTCCGTGTCGCGCAGCATCATGTCGTAGATCGACGCCGCCCGCGCCAGGTCGCGCGAGCTATACGCCATCTTGCTCATCGCATCGACCATCGGCACAATGCCCGGCTGCTGCGTGATGTCGATGTGCTGAATCTGATCCTTCAGGAGCTCTTTCTTCGTTGCCATTGGGGTACATCTCCAGAGAAGCGCAGTGTTCTCTCGCAAGAGGTCGCTTGAAACCGAGTCTCACCTTGGCTCAGACCGTGGGGTGCAACGCAAGCCAGCCACACCCATCAGCGCACAGCAGGTCCAAACCTTTGCACACGCAGCCATTCCTACCGGCTGCGGTACGTTTCAACATGAAAGCGGAGTTTCAGTGCCATCAGATCCTTCGGCCGCGGGCCCCATCCTGCTCAACCGCATCCCGGAGTCAACCTGGTCTCTATAGGATGCGTGAAAGTCCGGCCTGATTCAACCCCGGCGGGCAGTTCCGCCCTCGGTGCTCAGCGCAAAAACGCCTCCACCGCCGCATCGAACTTCGCTGGCTGGTCATACATAATGAAGTGCCGCGAACCGTCCACCCGCACCAGCGTCACGTTCGGCATGCCCTTGTAGCTGGCCTCAACCGTCTGTGCATACGCATCCGCGTTCGGCTGCTGCAGCGTAGCGTCATGCTCATACAGCACCAGCGTGGGAGCCTTGATGGACGCCAGCTGCGGCCGCACATCGGTCTGCAGGTCCTCCATCATCGCCTCAATCACCACACTCCGGTCGCTCCCGGCCGAACTCGCCGCAACAGCCTTCTGTCCGGCCGGATCCTTCACCAGCTGCGCGGCCATCATCGGCTGCGTCGCCGCCCATTGATCCGCGGTCATCCCCGTCATCTGTGCCCGGGCGGTATCGGCGTACGGCTTCACCGTGGCTACCGTGGCATCCGGGCTGAATAGCAGCGCATAGAACGGAAGCGAGTCCACAATTACCAGCCTATGCACATCGCCGGGGTACTTCGCCGCCAACATCAGCGTCAGCAACCCACCCAGGGAGTGCCCCACCACGTCCGGGCGCATGCCGTTGGCGGCAAGGTACCCGTGCAGCTCCTCCACAAGCTGCGGCAGCAGATCCGTCGACCCCGCATTCGCGCCCGCGGCCTGCCCTGCAAACCCATTCACCTGCACCAGGTGCAGCCGGAAGTTCGGCGCGAGCTTCGCTGCTTCGGCATCCCACACCGCCCGCGAACTCGACAGCCCGGGAAGCAACACCACGTCCGGCTTGCCCACCGTGCCCGCATCCACCACGGTGAACCGTGTGGGCACAAACGCCGTCCTCGCCGGACCCACCCCCTGAGCGACTAGCTTCAGACCAGCCAGTACCAGCCCTACAACGACCAAAACCCGCAGAGCTCTTCCAAACACCGAAGCCATCTTCTTCTCCATCACTGCCCCAATCCTCCCAGCCGCGACATGCCTGTTTAGCATCGCCCGTCGAACAGCCGCTTTCAACCCCTCTTTGTCAGCTTTCGCGCCTGACATTTGTCATGCCCGCCCGTTACGGCTCATCGTAGACGATCTGCTCGATCGACAGCCCCAAACAGGCATGCAAGGCGAATCGGCGGCGGCAGCGATCGGCCATACCGCCCCGTCTCCAGCGCGTTCCTGCTCGGCCGCGAGACCTCCATCCGCTCCGCGAGGTACGCTTGTGACTAGCCGCGATCCGCGCCTAGCTGCCGGAGCCGGTGCTCCCTTCGCCCGGAGGCAAGCAAGCTCTACGTGGAGCATCCTCGACCTTAACGTGGCAGCCAGCCCCGCTGCGCCCCGCTTCCGCTTAGTCTTACCTACAGCCATGAATGTGAACTTTGCCGAGCGCGCCCACAATCATAACTGGAAGCTGGATCCCATCGTCCGCTCCCTGCTCGACACGGACTTCTACAAGCTGCTCATGCTGCAGTTCATCTGGAAGAACTTCCCGCGCACGCACGTGACCAGCGAGATCCACAACCGCACGGCGCACGTTCGTCTTGCGGACCGGCTCTCGGCGCATGCTCTCCGCGACCAGCTCGACCACGTCTCTAATCTGCGCTTCACACGCTCCGAGCTTATCTGGCTCGCCGGCAACACCTTCTATGGCGTCCGGCACATCTTCGAGCCCGCCTTTCTCGACTGGCTTGACCACAGCTTCCAGCTCTCCGGGTACGAGATCTCCGAGCACAACGGCCAGCTTGTCATCCGCTTCGCCGGCCTCTGGTCCGCAGTCACGATGTGGGAGGTCTACGCCCTCGCCATCGTGAGCGAGATGAAGACCCGCGCCGCCCTGGCCGAGCTCTCCGAGCTCGAGCTCGACGTCCTGTACGCCCGCGCCAAAACCCGTCTCTGGGACAAGATCGAGCTCCTCCGCCATGTCGACGGTCTCCGCCTGTCCGACTTCGGCACCCGCCGACGCCACAGCTTTCTCTGGCAGGAGTACGCCGTCCAGGCCCTTGCCGCCACCCTCGGCCCAAGCCTCACCGGTACGTCCAACACGGCGCTTGCCTACAAGCACAACCTCGAAGCCATCGGCACTAACGCCCATGAGCTGCCCATGGTCATGGCCGCGCTCGCCTCCCGCACCTCCGACCAGGCCCTCCTCGACTCGCAGTACAAGGTGCTCGAGCTTTGGCAGCAAAGCTACGGGGGCGAACTGCTCATCATGCTCCCCGACACCTTCGGTACCACGCAATTCCTCCAGCATGCCCCCGGCTGGACCGCCCGTTGGACCGGTGAACGCGCCGACAGCAAAGATCCCTTTGCAGCCGGGGACGAGTACATTGCCTGGCTCCAGGCCCGCGGGGAAAACCCCAAGACCAAACGCCTCATCGCCTCCGATGGTCTCGATGCAGACCGTATCGTCGGTCTGCACGAATACTTCAATCACCGCATCCGTTTTTCCGCCGGCTGGGGCACCCTGCTCACCAACGACTTCCGCGACTGCCACCCCCGCCACCCCAGCCCCGCCCACGACACCTTTGCCCCGATCAGCCTGGTTTGCAAGATCACCAGCGCGGACGGTATCCCCACCGTAAAGCTCAGCGATAACCCCAGTAAAGCGACCGGCCCCGCAGATCTGATCGACCGCTACCGCCGCGTCTTCGGCTCCCCGGTGCTGGCCGAGCAGCCTGTGCTCGTGTAAGCCCTTCTGTTATCACTCTCGAAGGGAATCCACCTTTGGCCACGGCGTACACTGTGCCCATGGCGGCCACCGCCTTCATGCCCGTTGAGCAGTACCTCCGCTCCGACTGCGAACCGGACGCGGAGTACGTCGACGGCCAGATCGAGCACAGACCCGCAGGCGAGTACGATCATTCCACCTGGCAATGCGCCATTCAGCGCTGGTTCCTCGATCACGCGAAGAACTGGAACATCCGGGTCCGCTGCGAGCTTCGCGTACAGGTCAGCCCCACCCGCTACCGCGTTCCCGACGTCGTCGTCTTCGATAGAAGCCGTCCGGTGGAACAGATCCTTACGCATCCGACCATCGCTGTGTTCGAGGTTCTCAGCCCGGAAGACACCATGGCGCGCTGTCTGTTCAAGCTCGACGACTACGAACGTATGGGGATCCCCGGCATCTTCATGCTGGACCCGCGTCTCGAACGCGGGTACCGCTACGTCGCAGGCGACCTACGCCTGAGCCAGGGTGTGCTGCCCCTTGAACGCTCACTTGCAATGCTTGACTGGCAGGCCATCGCCGATTTGCGCGATTAGCCCGACTGACCTCAGCGGGCCCCGCTTACGTTCCGTTTGCAAGCTAACCGTATACTCACCGCAATGCGTTCGCTTCGCCCGCTCCCCCGCCTCGCCCTCGCCTCCAGCCTGATCGCCCTTCTGCCGGCGGCCCCGGCCCACGCCTGGGGGCGCGACGGCCATCGCATGATCAACCGCCTCGCGGTCGAAAACCTCCCCCAGGACGTTCCCGCCTTCCTCCGCAACGGCAACGCCGCCGATATCCTTGAGTACGAGGGCCCCGAGCCCGACCAATGGCGCAACAGGGCCGAAGACGAGCTCTCCAACACCCAGGCCGCCGACCACTTTATGGATCTCGAATGGGCCGACCTCGCCGGAACACCCTGCCCCGCAGGCTCCCCGGGTTGCAGCCCCGATGGGATGATGCTCCCCAAGCGCCGCTTCGACTTCATCAAGGCCCTGCAAGCCGCGCAAGCCAAACACCCCGAGCTACCGCTGTCCCCCGACAAGGTCGGCATGCAGCCCTGGCAAGTCGAAGAGGTCTGGGAGCGCCTCAAATCCGACCTCCGCGACTACCGCAAGCTCAACGCCGCCAATCAGGATCTCTCCGGCATTGAGACCATCATCCTCTTCGAGGCCGGATGGTTGGGCCACTATGTCGCCGACGGATCCCAGCCGCTCCACATCACCATCAACTACAACGGCTGGGCCGAAAAGACCAACCCCCACGGCTACACCACCGAACATGGCATTCACTCCCAGTTTGAGTCCGTCTACGTCAGCGCAAATATCAAATCGGCCGAGATCGCCCCGCTTGTCGCGAGCGCCCCGCCGCATCGGATCGACAACGAGTGGACGCAGTACCTCGACTACCTCCACCTTTCCAACAGCCTTGTCGAGCAGACCTACCAGCTCGAGAAGGCCGGCGGCTTCAAGGACGCCGGCACGCCGGAGGCCAAGGCATTCACACAGGAACGCCTGGCTGCCGGCGCCATCGAGCTCCGTGACCTGATCTACTCCGCCTGGGTCCACTCCGCCGATCCTGTCCAGGAGTTTCACGGCGCTTAAGAATCTGGGGACCTTCGTAACAAACCCCCATCCACAAGTCACCCTGTATCGTACGGAGAACATGCTCCTGTTCCGCAAGCTCTTTCGCGGCGCCAAGGTCGTCTGGGCCTTTGCTTACTCCTTGATGGAGCTACTCATCACCCGGCCGCACACCCGGCCCGACCGGGCCGCGTGGCTCTCCGGCCTCTGCCGCCGTATCCTCCGCGCCGTCGACATCACCTGGACCGTCTCGGGCCCTATTCCCATGCAGGGCGCTGTGATCAGCAACCACCTCACCTACGTCGACATCCTCCTGCACTCGGCAATGCGGCCCTGCGTCTTCATCTCCGCCATCGAGGTGCGCCGCATGCCCGTCTTCGGCTGGATGAGCATGATGGCCGGAACCGTTTACGTGAAACGCGGCGTCGGTGGCAGCGCAGCCAAGGCCGCCGGCGGGATGGCCGAGGGCTTCCGCGACGGCCTGCCCATTGTCTTCTTCCCCGAAGGCGGCACTGGCGTCGGCGACGTGCCCCTGCTCCCGCTTCACAGCGGCTTACTGTCCAATGCCCTGGAGGAAGGCGCTACCGTCACCCCGGGCTTCATCCGCTACGAGATTGATCCCGAGGACGCAGCCGCCGGCAAGACAGCACGCGACGACATTGCCTGGGGCGATCAGACCCTGCCCGCGCATCTCTGGAACCTTCTCGGTCTCCGGCCGTTCCAGGGACACGTCACTTTTGCCCCGGCCCCCATCCCGTTTTCGCCCGCGGCGTACGCCAATCGTAAGCTCGCGGCCACCGAAGCTCGTGATGCGATACTCCCGCTTGCCCTGTTCCACGGTAAATCTCTAGAGTCCGCGACTTAAGTAACCTTAGTTGCATGTTTTTGGGCCCTCGAATGCATTACTATTAGTCACCGTCCCTATGAACCTGGTCCCCGCTGTCGGAATCGCCACGCTGCTGCTCGCCGTCGCGGGCCTGTTGGGCGCTTTGGTCCAACAGCGGCGTATGTGTCGAGACCTGCAAGGGGAACTCAACCGCTTAACCCACGAAGCCGCCCAGTCTAAGACGGACCTCCGCCAGCGCACCGAGCTTGACAACGTCAAGGATGAGTTCATCTCCACCGTCTCCCACGAACTGCGCACGCCCCTCACCAGCATCCGCGGCGCTTTGGGTCTGCTCTCGGCGGGCCTGATGGGGAAGGTCGACGAGCGGGCGGCCAATCTTCTTCGCATCGCGAGCACCAACACGGACCGCCTGGTCCGCCTGATCAATGACATCCTCGACCTGGAACGCATGGACTCCGGGAACGCCCCCATACGGCTGCGGCCCTGCTCGCTCCGCGAGCTGGTCGTACAGTCGCTGGACACGATGAGCGCGATGGCGCAGGAAGCCGGCGTTCTGCTTGAGTCTGCCTCCAACGCGCAGGGCGGCACAGTGCTGTTTGAGGCGGACCCTGACCGGCTGCAGCAGGTGCTGACCAACCTGCTTTCGAACGCGATCAAGTTCTCGCCGCGGGGGTCGGTGGTGCGGGTAGAAACCAGCACCAACCCCCACGACCTTCTCGTGCGCGTCGAGGACCATGGACGCGGTGTCCCGGCGGACAAGCTGGAGAGCATCTTCGGCCGCTTCAACCAGGTCGAAGTCGCCGACTCCCGTCAAAAAGGCGGCACCGGGCTGGGTCTCGCCATCTGCCGCAGCATCGTGCATCAGCACGGCGGCGAGATCTGGGCAGAGCGCAACGACGAGCGAACTCCAGGCGTTCCCGGAACCACCATCATGATGCGGCTGCCCCGGAACCCGTCCACTGAACTTCTGGTGACCTCCGACGCGCAGGTCGACGGTGCCATCCTCGTGGTTGACGACGACCCGGGCGTGCGTCACGTGGTAGCCGAGCACATCCGCAGCCAGGGCTATGCGGTCCTTGAAGCAGAATCAGGGCAGGCCGCGCTCTTGGCCGCTCAGCATCAAAAGGTCGAAGCTATCCTCCTAGATCTGTATATGCCCGGCCTCACCGGCTGGGAGACCATCGAGCGGCTCAAAGACAATCCCGCAACCTCCTCCATCCCCATCGTCGTTTTAAGCGTCCTGTCGCCGGCCACCATGAATGGAAACCGGTCTCCGCTCATCGCCAAAGCCCAGGGCTGGGTGCAGAAGCCGTTCAACCCCAGCATTCTGCTCGCAGAACTCGGCCGCGTCTTGCACCGGGGCCACGGCCCCGCCCGCATCCTGCTGGTGGAGGACGACGCAGACCTCGCAACCGTCGTCCTTTCCAGCTTTCAAGGAGAACTCGATGAGAGCCGGGTCAAAATCGACCACGCTCCATCGCTGAACGAGGCGGTTCGCGCCTGCGAAACCAATCCGCCCGAACTCCTGGTACTGGATCTCAGTCTGCCCGATGGCAGTGGCTTTGCCCTGGTGAACTGGCTCCGCCGTCAGCCAAATCTTCGAACGTTGCCGCTGGTCGTCTACTCCGGCCGTGAAGTCTCCTCTGAGGAGAAAGAACAACTACGCCTTGGTCCAACGCAGTTCCTCACAAAAGCCCGAGTTCAGCCAAAAGAAATAGAGAACCTCGTGCTTGCAATGGTTCGCCACTTGCACAACCCGGCGGTGGAGCTCACTGCCGGCAGGTAATTGCTAGACCATTCTCCTTTTGCAGGCTACTTGGACGTGCGCAGAATCCTGATCATTGATGACGAAGACGACATCCGCGAGGTCGCCGCGCTCTCCCTTGAGACCGTGGCCGGCTGGACCGTGTGCACCGCGAACTCGGGCATAACTGGCATGCAGACAGCGATGACCGAACAACCCGACGCCATCCTCATGGACGTCATGATGCCCTCCATGGACGGTCCCACCACCTTCCGCCAGATGCAATGCACGCCCGGGCTTTCCCACATTCCCGTCCTGCTGCTTACGGCCAAGGTCCAGGGGGTCGACCAGCGCCGTTTCGCGGGTCTGGGGGTCTCGGGCGTGCTCTTCAAGCCCTTCGATCCCCTAACGCTTGCCGATCAGATGGCCGCCGCTCTCGGCTGGAACTAACCTCCCATGCCGGGCTCGAACGCAGAACAGCCTCCATCCCGCGACCGCCCGGAGGACAACTCTCCTCCGGCGCGCCGCTCCTTCGATCCGAAGGAGCTGCTCTCCCGCCTTTGGCTGCAAAATCTTCCGATCATGCAGGACCGGATGGCCAGCCTGGAAGCAGCGGCGCAGAACGCCCTGAAGGGCACCCTCTCCGCCGCCCACCGCACGCAGGCGAGCGACATCGCGCACAAGCTCGCCGGGTCCCTGGGTATGTTCGGCTACCCTGCCGGAACGGACATCTCCCGGCAGATGGAGCAGATGCTGGAGTCGGACGGTCCGCTCGATCCCGCCCACTTCGCCCTGTTGGCCGCACAACTTCGTTCCATCCTGCCGCTCTGAACAGAGCTTATCCCCCAACGGTGGCGGATAGTTATGGATCGCACTCCAACGCCGTCCACACACCCGCTGCCGTACCCGTGGCGTTCTGTACATAAAGGTCCACGAACTGCCCCGGGCTGATCGCCACCGCGCCGGTGGCCACGCAACTCGTATTGGTCGCCGCTGTGCAGCTGAGCGACGTGCTGTTCAGCAGACTGGCCGTCCCAACACGCAGCGTCACCTTGATCGTCCCTGCCTGCTGCGAGTACACATCCAGTCGCGACGCCGTGCACTCCTGCGGCATCCACGCCAGCACCGCTCCGCTCTCCGACGCGCTGCTTGTGGAGGTGTTCACGGCGTAGTAGGGGAAGTTGAAGCTAACCGCATGGTAGATCGCCGGCACGCGGGGCGCGCTCGCCGGGCTGCCTCCGGACCCCGACGTGCTCCCGGTAGCCCCTTGCGGGATGCCGAAGTTCAGCACAGCCGCGGCACTCGTCCCTGAGTTCGTCACCGTAGCCTGCGAGCCGGCCGGCAG
>CAXUNH010000111.1:0-10590 GCA_964252405.1 uncultured Acidobacteriaceae bacterium
CCTGACCACTTCCCGCGCTGAAGTCGAACGCTTTCTCCGCGAGCGCCACCAACCCTGGCGCGAGGACAGCTCCAACGCCGACCTGAGCCTCACGCGCAACCGCCTCCGCCACCAGCTCATGCCGCTCCTCCGCTCCTTCAACCCCGCGCTGGCCGAGACCCTTGCCCGCACCGCCGAACTCGCCCGCGAAGACCACGCCTATTGGAAAGCTGAGGTCGCCCGCATCCTCCCCGGCCTGCTTCTTCCCGGAAAACCCGTCCGCGGCGGCGGCCGCGCCATCAGCACAACGCCCGGCGAGCAGTCCTGTGCCATCGAAATCGATCGGCTCCGCCCCCACCCGCCATCCCTGCGTCGGCGTGTCGTACGTGCCGCCGCAGCCCATCTTGGCTGCCGCCTGGACGCCCGGGAGACCGCAAAACTGCTCGCTCTCGCCGGCCTGGCCGACCTGCCAGGCCTTGCCGCCCGCAATGGAGCCCGGCTCGATCTCGGGAACGGTCTGCGCGCCGAGCGATCTGTCCGCGAACTGCGCCTTTCGCGACAGCCTCCCGTGCGCATCCCGTAAAAGGTGTAGACCGCGGGGGCGAAATAGCGAACCCGCAACTGCATGCGTCAGGGTTAGAATCAGACACAATACCCGCCGTCAGGGGTGAAACGGCCGTCGCCGGAGCCCGCACCTAATCTCCACGATCGTCGTCTAATCGGTGATGGGCTCGTCGAGCCTGTCTGCGCGCAGCCTGGCGCAGGACGGCGAGTGCAGAGGTTTCGGGGCTCAACGAATCGAGGAAGCAGATTGAACTCAACGGTCAAACAATTGCTGATCTGGGTAGTCGCGGTGGCCTGCCTGCTCATCGGCTGGAACTTTGTGCTCAAGAATATGAACGCGGGGCACAACCGGACCATCAGCTTGACAGAGCTGCAGAGTGACGCAGAACAAGGCAAACTCAACGACGTCACGATCTCCGGCACTGAGGCCACGGGCAAGTTCAAGGACGGCAAGGAGACTTTCTCCACGACCATCCCTTCCAACTACCCTGACCTCTATAAAGACCTGATCTCGCACGGCGTGTCGGTCCAGCTCAAGGATCCACAGGGGAACGTGTGGTTCGGCCTTCTGCTGCAGGTCGCCCCGATCCTCGTCATCCTCGCCCTGTTCCTGTTCATGATGCGCCAGATGCAGTCCGGCGGAAACAAGGCGCTCAGCTTCGGCAAGAACCGTGCCCGCCTGCTCAGCATGCAGCAGAAAAAGGTCACCTTTAAGGACGTTGCGGGCGTCAATGAAGCCAAGGAAGAGCTCAAGGAGATCATCGAGTTCCTTCGCGAGGCCCAGAAGTTCCAGAAGCTTGGCGGTCGCATCCCCAAGGGCGTCCTCATGGTCGGGCCTCCGGGCACGGGCAAGACCCTTCTCGCCCGCGCCGTCGCCGGTGAAGCGAACGTCCCGTTCTTCTCCATCTCCGGCTCGGACTTCGTAGAGATGTTCGTCGGTGTCGGCGCCAGCCGCGTCCGCGATCTCTTCGAGCAGGGCAAAAAGAACGCCCCCTGCATCATCTTCATCGACGAAATCGACGCTGTCGGCCGTCACCGCGGTGCAGGCCTCGGCGGGGGACACGACGAGCGTGAGCAAACGCTGAATCAACTTCTCGTCGAGATGGACGGTTTTGAATCCAACGACGGCGTCATCCTTATCGCCGCCACCAACCGCCCCGATGTGCTCGATCCGGCCCTGCTCCGTCCCGGTCGCTTCGACCGCCGCGTCGTCGTCGATCGCCCGGACATCCGTGGACGCGAAGAGGTCCTTCGTGTCCACGCCAAGAAAGTTCCCATGGCCGAGGACGTGAACCTCAACATCCTCGCGCGCGGCACACCGGGCTTCTCCGGCGCCGACCTCGCCAATATGGTGAATGAGGCCGCCCTCACCGCCGCGCGGTTCAACCGCAAAGCGGTCCACATGTACGACTTCGAAGTCGCCAAGGATAAGGTCCTCATGGGTGCCGAGCGCAAGAGCATGCTGCGCAGCCCCGATGAACTCAAGATCACGGCCTACCACGAAGCCGGCCACACCCTCGTCTCTGCCCTGCGCGAGCATTCGGACCCCCTGCACAAGGTCACGATCATTCCGCGCGGCATGGCTCTCGGCGTCACGGTCTACCTCCCCGAGGAAGACCAGCACACCGTCACCAAGGACTACCTGGAGTCCCGCCTCGCCATGATGATGGGCGGTCGCTGCGCCGAGGAAATCTTCCTCAAGAAGATGACCACCGGCGCCGGTAACGACATCGAGCGCGCCACCGACCTTGCCCGCCGCATGGTGTGCGAGTTCGGCATGAGCCGGCTCGGTCCTATGACCTTCGGCAAAAAGGAACAGGAAGTCTTCCTGGGCCGCGACATCGGACAGTCCCGCGACTTCTCCGACGACACGGCTCAACAGATTGACGCCGAGGTCCGGAGCTTCGTAGACGCCGCCTACAAGTCGGCCTACACCATCCTCGAAGCCAACCAGGACATCATGCACCGCATGGCCCAGGCCCTGCTCGAGCGTGAAACCCTGGACGCCTCCGAGATCGAACTCATCATCGCCGGCAAGGATCTGCCGCCCATGAAGAGCGCCCTCGCCTCCGTCGAAGGCGGTGGGGACAACGGAGAAACCCAAAAGGTCCTCAAGCCAGAAGCCACCCGCAAGCCCGGCTTCGGCGAAGGCCACGCTCAGGCATAACCCAACCTGATCACAAAGCAAAGGGCGGCTCCGGCCGCCCTTTTCCTTTGCCCCACTGCCGCTCCATCCACTCACGCTGCGTGAACTCCGCGTACGCTGTGCACCCGCGTTCGCAGTTCCATCGCCAGAGGCTTGCGTAGAATTAGCCCCGCCCCGCTACACTCAGACACATGGGCCAACCCGAGCAATCTCCCGCACGCCGGGAGGTACCCAGCACAGAGTTCAGACCTAAGTCCTTATTCGAACGTACTTTGAACCAAAAGTACCCCGGGGGGGTGGTACTCCGCACCCTGCTCCTGGCTCTCCTGCTCACCGCGGCAGCCCAGGCCCAAACCAGCGCCCAGAACGCCACCACCACCCCAGGCTCCCAAGCCGACCAACAGCGCGTCCAGAAGCTAGACACCCTCAAGGCGCCCACAAAAGACGACCTCCTCCGAGGCGCCTACGGCCCCTTCCGCGCCAACAACGACCTCCTCAGCTACGCCCTCAAGCTCCGCGTCGACCCCGAAGCCCACTTCATCAAGGGCATCAACACCGTCCGCATCCGCATGCTCCAGGACGCACAGCGCATCCAGCTCGACCTCACCCCCGAACTCACCCTCGACTCTATCCAGCTTGCCGGCAAGCCGCTCCACTACACCCGCGATGAGCGAGCCATCTACATCGACTTCCCCGAAACCCTCCACAAAGACCAGACCTACAGCATCGACCTAGCCTACTCCGGCCACCCCGTAAAACAAGGCCGCTTCGGCTGCTTCACCTTCGACCACGACAAAGCGGGCAAGCCCTGGATCACCACCGCCTGCGAGGAAGAAGGCGCCAGCACCTGGTGGCCCAACAAGGACCAGTGGCGCGACGAACCCCAGGAAGGCATGACCCTCGCCATCCAGGTCCCGGACGGCCTCACTGACGTCTCCAACGGCCGCTTCGAAGGCTCCCAGGATCTCGGCGACGGCTACACCGAATGGCGCTGGCACGTCCACTACCCCATCAACAACTACGACGTCGCCCTCAACATCGGCAACTACCAGCATTTCACCGCCCCCAAGCACGGCGAGACCACGCTCGACTTTTACGCCCTACCCGAAGACCTCTACAAAGCCAAACAGCAGTTCGGGCAAGTCCCCGAGATGCTCGACGCCTACGAGCACTACTTCGGCGAATACCCCTTCGTCCAGGACGGCTACAAGCTGATCGAGGTCCCCTACGCCGGCATGGAGCACCAGTCCGCGGTCGCCTACGGCAACCACTTCACCAACGGCTACTACGGCCGCGACTGGACTGGCGTTGGGATCAGCCCCAGGTTCGACTTCATCATCATTCACGAAAGCGGCCACGAGTGGTTCGGCAACGCCATCACCGCCCAGGACCGCGCCGATATGTGGATTCACGAGGGCTGGACCACCTACCTGGAGACCCTCTACGTCGAGTACCGCTGGGGCAAAGACGACGCCCTCAAATACACCAACGGCCTCAAGCCCAAGGTCCAAAATCAACGCCCCATCATCCCGCCCTACAACACCAACGCTGAGCCCCCACAGGACCAGTACTTCAAGGGCGCGCTCATGATCCACACCCTCCGCAACGTCATCAACGACGACGCGAAGTGGTTCGCCGACATCCACGACTTCTACCAGCACTTCAAGTACCAGACGGTCACCACCGATCAGGTCGTCGCGTGGTGGAACGGGCGCACCGGCCTGAACCTAACCCCCTTCTTCAACCAATACCTTCGCCACGCTGCGCTTCCGGCCCTCGAACTCCGGTTCCCGCCGGACCGCCGAACCGTCGAGTATCGCTGGCGCGCCGATGAACCCGGCCTCGCCATGCCCATCAACATCGGTGACCCTCAGCATTGGACCCGCATCACTCCCGTGGTCGGCACCTGGAAGCACGCTCCGCTCACGGTCAGACCGGAAGACGTCAAAATCGATCTCGACCACTTCTACGTGTCGGACCAGAAGCCGCCGGCATCCTCGGAGGCCTCGGGCAGCTAAGGCTAACGCGCATCCGCACCCCACGCGGGTGAGCGGGTCCGCTCTCGGCCAATCAACGGTGACTCGACCGACGCGGCGCACCGCGTATGGGAGGAGATCTGCAGCTTTGCCAGGCGACGGCTTATCCTTGATCCAGCGATGCTCCTCCGCCTGCTCCCTGTTCTCCTCCTCGTCACCGGCTGCGGCTACCACCAGGTCGGCTCCGCCACCCACATTCCCAACGGCATCCACACACTCGCCGTACCCATCTTCGTCACCCGCGTCCAGGCCTTCCGCACTGAAGTCACCTTCACGCAAGCCGTGGTCCGCGAGCTAAACACCAGCACCCGCTATCGCATCCTCACCGCCGTCCCCGGCAGCGCGGATAACGACACGGACAACGCCGACGCCACCCTCCGCGGCACCATTCTCACCGAAGCTGTCACGCCGCTCACCTACGACGCCTCCAGCGGCCAGACGTCCAGCTATCTCGTCACCATCAGCGCCAGCGTGACCCTCACCGCCCGCGACGGCCGGGTCCTCTATCGCAATGAAGCCTTCCCCTGGCGCGAACAGTTCCAGTCCACCCAGGATCTCTCGGGCTTCGTTCAGGAGGACTCCGCGGCCGTCCGCCGCATCGCCCACGACTTCGCCCAGGCCCTAGTCAGCGACATGCTGGAGTCCTTCCGATGAGCGCAGCCATCCCGCAAGACCTCACCCAAGGCCTCCGCAGCTTCGCCGCCCTCAATCGCTTCCTCACAGAAGTCCGCACCGACGCCGCCCGGAAACCCGGCTACGTCCTCCTCGGCGACGAAGCCTTCCTCCACCAACAGGCGCGCGCCGGCGTTCTCGAAGCCCTCGTCCCTCTGGACCTCCGCGACTTCTGCCTCCACGACCTCGACCTCGCCCAAACGCCCATCGCCCACGCCCTCGACCTCGCCCAAACGCCCTCGCTCATGGCGCCTTTCCAGGTCCTCTTTCTCCGCAACCTGAAGACCCTCTACGGCCGCGGCCAGAAAAAGGAAGAGTTCGCCGCCCTCGACGCTTACTTCCGCAGCCCCAATCCACAGGCTCTCCTCCTGTTCATCGCCAGCCACATCCACCTCCCCGCCGACCTACGCCGCATGGACTTAACCGACAAGGAGCGCGCCGAAAAGATCCGCGAAACCCTCGGCGACCACTGCGGCATCATCGAACTCCAGCAGATCACCGACGAAGACGCGATCCAGTGGGCCCAACGCAAAGCCCAACAAACCGAAGTCATCCTCCAGGAAGACGCCGCCCGCCAACTCGTCGAAGCCGTAGCCTCCGACATGCTCTCGCTCAGCAGCGAGCTCGAAAAACTCACCCTCGAAGCCGGCGCCCGCCACGCCTCCACCATCACCCTCCGGGACGTCGAGCTCATGGTCCCCGCCGCGAAACAACGCAGCCTTTACGAACTGACCGACGCCATCAGCCGCAAGGACGCTCCCGAAGCCCTCGCCCTGCTCAGCGGTCTGCTGAACGCTTCAGACGGCGAAGACGCCGCCATCGGCCACGTCTTCTCCCTCGCGAAGACCTTTCGCCAGCTCCTCATCCTGAACGAAAAGCAGGTGAAGGATCAGCGCGCCATCTGGCAGGTCCTCTGGCCCGGCTTCCGCCCTGCGCCCTTCGCAGCCGACGCCCTTATTACCCAGGCGCGCCGGTACCGCAATCGGGCCGAACTGACCCACGCCCTGCGCGCGATCGCCAAAGCCGACGCCGACCTCCGCTCCAGTCCGCCCGACAAGCGGCTCGTCCTCGAACGGCTGGTTTTGCGGCTTGTCAAAGGGGAGCTCGCGGTCAGCGCTTAGTGATCCTTCACGTTTCGTCGTTTGCCAAGCACGGGCGCCTGTGACTCATCGGAAGGCACGATGCTGGGATCCTTCGCGAGAGCAGGGTCAGGCAGGGCGACCGAGACTCCACTTGAGAGCACAAGGGCGTCTCGGTCACGCACAGAGACCTCCAGCAAATGGAGGCCGGCGACGCCGTTTCGCGGTCGCTTGAACTCAAGAACATACCGTTCACGCACAAGACGCAGGATGAGTTCCAGCGCCGGGCCGGCAGTCGCTTCATCGGCGTCCAGCACCAACCCACCTGTGCCTTCGCACAAGTCATCGAATGCCTCTTCAGGTCTCCGGACCAACACGGTCCCATGATCGAAGTGGCTGTAGTCCGGCGGCAGGTCCGGTGGCGGCGATGGGCGAACGCCAAACACCGCAATGCCTTGCGACCCCACGTACTCCCGCACGCGACTCCAGGCGTACATGCTGTGTTGATCGAAGCCGTTCGACAGCAGAACGATCAGATGCCGCCCTGGCTTCGTCTGCAGCAAGCCCGCCACCGTCTCGATCGCGTCCCAAAGCCCCCGCGTCTTGCCGCACCCCGGACCCTGGTCGCGGGCGCGATGAAGATCCGGGTTCCTCTGCAAGAACTTCATGAGAGACTCCATCCCCGCCTTGGCCGTCCCTCCGTCCAGTTCCGGGCCTTTCACCAACGCACAGTCGACCCCGAGAACCAGGACGCGATCCCGCGGTCCAAGCGCCTCATCCGGAAGCGCCTTCAACGACTGCACGAAGTTCGCCAAAGTAACCTGCCCGACGGCTTCGGTCGCATCGATCAGGAGAGCGACAGTCAACGGATCATCACCTTGCTGGCGCACCCGAAGCGGATGGAACTTCGGTCCACCATCGAGTCGGATGGTGAAGTCTATGGCGGTCAGGCCCTCCTCAGTCTTGTTGCGTGGGCCAAGCACCAGCGTCTGGGTCTGGACGAGGTTCTGGTAGACGTGCAACGTGTACGGATGACTCGCTTCACTGGACGATGGCTGCGGCACCTGCGCTGCGGCCGTAGCAGCGTGCAGCACCACGCACAGCAGCAACAGAAAAACAGGACACCATGTTCCTGCGAACCGTCGTCTCCGGGAACTCCCGTCTCGCATCGCCGCGACCTCACCCTGTGAAGGTAAACGTGCCTGATGAGCCAGTGTAGGCTCCGCCTCTGCTTACATCGAGCGCACAGGTGCGCTCCGTCCCAAACTTCGGGCTCACCTGGATCCGGCCTACACCTACGATCCGGCGCTAACGACCATTCGCTCGAACGCACGATACAAACGGAGAGTTCTCCATACCCACGCGCGAAGCCACACTTCGCCATTGCCACAGCAAGACACCCAGAAACATCTGCTACGGGTCACAAGACAAAGACGTGACATTTAGCGACTCGGTTCGCATTTCACAAGCCCTTACCGCTGCCGTTTACTCTGGCCTATCACTGGATCTTTGCTCGTGTCCTTCGGCACCGTGTGTGCGTCATTCCGCTGCGCTTCGTCCTGCAGACCGACGGCCACACCGCTGCTTCTCACAATCGCCGAGGCATCCGTCACGCTGACGTCGATCCGGTGAGAGCCAGCGGTTCCATTCTGCGGGCGGGCAAATTCCAGGATATAGCGTCCTCGAACGAGCCTGACGATGCGTGCCAAGGTCTCGTCGAGGTCGTCCCGGTCGCCGCCCACAACCAGTCCTCCTGTGCCGTTGCACAGTACCCCGAACGCATCATCCATGGCGGTCTCCATGGCGAGCCTGGTTGGAAGCCTCAAGCCAAGCACAGGGCGCTGCGGAGGCGCAGGCTCGACGCCGAAGATTGCCAGACCAAAGCCGCTGGCGTTAACCCTCACCAGGTCCGCCGTGCTTTTGCTTCCCCAGTCATGCCCATCAGAGACCACAACCAGCACACGTCTTCCGGGAAGAGACCTGACCCGGCTCGTCACGGTCGCCATCGCATCCCAAAGATGAATGGGCGCGCGGCAGCGATCTCTGCTGCCCGGTTCACCGTGTAAGCGCGGCGCTGCGAGCGCGGCAGCGACCCCGGAGTGCAACACGGCAGTAGAGGCGGGCTCGTCGAGGACAGAGCTGACCAACGTACAGTCATACGCGAACACCGAGACGTGGTCGCGCGAGGTGAGCAGATCCTGCGGAAGACGCGCGATGGCCGTGGAGATCCCACGCACCAAATCCTGGTGCTCCCCGCGGCGCGCGTCGAGCAGCAACGAGAGCGACAGCGGATCATCCCCCTCCGGGCGCGCCTCTTTGGGATGAAACTTCGGTCCACCGTCTAACTGAACTTCGAAGCGTTTTGATGGCAGCCCCCGGTAGCTTTCATGCGTAGAGGTCAGCACCAGCGCCGGTACCTGCACCAGGTCCTCGTAGACATGCAGCGTATAGGGCTGATCGCCATGCGCCGGGGTTGCCGTCCCCGTCTGGGCGCGGGCTCCCGCGACCAGGAACAGCCAGATGCCCAACGTTCCCAAGATGCCCAACGTTGAAAGAACAAGTTTTCCACTCAGCCGTTCGCGGGCGCATCGCTTGCCTGCACGTACGCTCCAACCCCTCGAGCCCGATCTCATGCGCGCCAGTATTCCACGCGCCGCCCAGGGCATGCACATACAATTGTTCCTGCATGCTCCAAGTGAAAGCCAGCCGCCTTCCACCAGCCGTCGCCGTTGCTCTCCGTGGCGTGCTGCTTGCCGTGAGTGCCTGCGGAGCCGTCTGCGCTCAGACCGGTGGTCAAGCTACGGTCGCTCCAAGCGCAGCGCCTGTTTCTCCGCAGCAACAGGCGCGCCTGAACGCTGAGTTCGCCCGCATCCACTTCGCCAAGCAGGAGTTCCACATCCCCATGCGTGACGGCACTAAACTTTATACCGCCGTCTACACCCCGATCGCCGGCCAATTCGAAGACAAAGGGCCATACCCGTTCCTGATGACGCGCACCCCCTACAGCTGCGCTCCCTACGGTTCCGACAAAGTCGTCCCCCGCGTCACCTCCAACCCCAACCTGCTCTCCGGCGGTTACATCCTCGTCTGCCAGGACGTCCGCGGCCGCTGGGACTCGGAAGGCACATGGGTGGAGATGACGCCCTCCAAGGACGGCCATGGGATCGACGAGTCCACCGACACCGCAGACACCGTCGACTTCCTGCTCAAAACCGTCCCGAACAACAACGGCCGCGTCGGCATTCTCGGCATCAGCTATCCCGGTTTCTACACCGCCGCCTCCATCGTCGACTCGCACCCCGCCATCAAAGCCGCCAGCCCCCAGGCCCCCATCGTCGACTACTACATGGGCGACGACAGCTATCACGGCGGCGCCTACATGCTGCAGGCCAATCACACCTTCTACACCCACTTCTTTCTCCAGAAAAACCCGCTCACCGTCGAGCCCAAAGACACCTTCAAGTACCCCACCCAGGACCTCTACACCTTCTTCCTGCAAAAGGGCACGCTGACCAACCTCACCTTCCCCGCCGGCAGCCTCATCCCCTACTTCCAGGACCAGATCGTTCATCCCAACTACGACAGCTTCTGGCAGACCCGGGACATCGCGCCCCACATGCATGGCGTCAAGGCCGCCGTCCTCGCCGTCGGCGGCTGGTTCGACGCCGAAGACCTCGCCGGCCCGGTCAAGCTCTTCCATGCCATCGACAAACTCAGTCCCGAAGCCCCCGAAAACACCCTCGTCGAAGGGCCCTGGGTCCACGGTGGTTGGGCGCGCAGCAACGGAGACCACCTCGGCAATATCAGCTTCGACCAGCCCACCGCCGTCTTTTACCGCGACAACATCGAAGCCCCGTTCTTCGACCACTACCTCAAAGACAAACCCTGGACGCCACTGCCCAAAGTCGAAGCCTTCGAAACCGGCTCCGACACTTGGCAAACCTACACCGCCTGGCCGCCGCCAACGGCCCAGCCGCGTCTCCTCTACCTGCAACCCAACCACGCCTTGGCCTGGACTGCCCCCACCGCCACCGACAGCAAAGACACCTACCTGTCAGACCCTGCGAACCCAGTCCCCTACACCACCGACCGCGGGAGCGAAGATGTTCCCCAG
>CAXUNH010000112.1:0-10498 GCA_964252405.1 uncultured Acidobacteriaceae bacterium
CCAACACGACGAGCAAGGCTGCAGCGGCCAGCGAGCCCCAGCGGGCCGGCCAGCGTCCCAGCGCCCAGCCGGCGACGGCCAGCACCAGGAAGCTGAGCAGCAGCAGCGCCATGCGGTTCAGGCCGTCCCCGGGCCCGTAGAGCTGGCCGTAAACCCAGGCGAGCCAGATCGCAGTTGCAAACAGAGGCACCGCGGTGAGTTGCTTGAGGACCTCCATCCATGCGCCGGGCTTGGGCAGAATGCTGATCCATTGCGGCTGCAGCGTGAGCAACAGGTAGGGCAAAGCCAGCCCGAGCGCGAGCACAGTGAACACCAGAAACGTCAGCGCAACCGGTTGCGAGAGCGCAAAGCCCACGGCCGCGCCGAGCATGGGCCCCATGCACGGCGTGGCCACCACCGTGGCGAGAACGCCGGTGAAGAAGCTGCCGGCGAAGCCTCCCTTCTGCGCGAGTTCGCCGCCGGCGCTGGTGAGCGACAGACCCACTTCAAACTGCCCGGCCAGCGAAAGGCCGAGAAAGAAGACCACCGCGGCTAGCACCGCGACGAAGCCCGGAGACTGAAGCTGGAAACCCCAGCCGACCTGGCGTCCCCCGGCACGCAGGATCAGCAGAACGGCGACCACAGCCCAGAAGGAGACCAGGATGCCCAGCGTGTAGACCAGGCCGTGGAGACGCTGGCGGCGCTTCTCCTCGGTCGACGAGTTGACCAGGCCCAGGCCCTTGAGAAAGAGCACGGGAAAGACGCACGGCATAAGGTTCAGCACCAGGCCGCCGAGGAAGGCCAGGCCAAGCTCGCCCACCAGGGTGATCTCGGAGGGCGCGGCGGTCCCGGTACGCGTTGCCGCAGGCACAACGGCTACGGTGCCCGGCTTCACGGGCACGGTAACGTCGTAGGCCTCGGTGTCGCTGAGCTTCACCAGGCCGTGCAGGCTTCGCGGCAGGGTGGTGACATCCGCTGCGCGACGGAGCACCACGCGCACGCCATCGGGCAGGGGCTGCACCTCCTGGTCGGCTGCGTTCTCGATGACCGACTCTGGAGTGCACTGGCCGTCCTTGCAGACATCCTGCAGGAACGGGTAGAACTCGGCGTCCTGCTCCCGCTTGCCGGTATGGAGCTCCAGGCCCAGGGACTTCGCGTCGCCTACGGCGGTGGCGCGCATGGTTGCGGGGAGCGGCACAGGCAGCGCTTTGATGGCATCGCCGAGCGTACCGACCAACGCTGGATCGGGAAGTGGGCCCGGGACCACGTCGAGATCCAGGCCCAGATGCGCCTTGCCCGGAAAGCACTGTGAGGCGCAGACCAGCCAGTTGACGTGAGCGTCAAGGTGAACTTTGCCGGGCCTCAGTCCGGGGGCCGCCGTGAGGAGCAACGGGTAGGCGACCTGCTCCTCGTAGCCGAAGTCCATCAGCGGGCCGAGCGGCAGCCGTTGCGGCGGCGGAAACTGCAGCGGGCCCGCGGTGAGGCCCTTCGGCAGGGTCCACCTGATGGAGGGCGGCTCGCCGGAGTCACCGGCATTTACCCAGTAGACGTGCCAGTTCTCCTCCAGCGTGAGCACGAGCCCAGCCTGCAGCGTACCGCCAGGGGTGATCTGCGGCCGCAGTGCGGTCAGCTCTGCCGTGAGATGTTGCGCTTTCACGGGGCCGGGTCCGCCGTCGCCGACTTCCACGATCTGTCCCTGTGCGATCGTCGCGCCGGCACACAAAGCGAGCAGCGCGAGGGGAATGGACCGCCATCCTTTCCTGAGGCCGAGCCTGCATCCGTTCACGCGCATACCTCGATTGTAGAACTCACCCCCAACGCAGCCGGGCGGCTAGGCTCCCAGGAGGCGCTGGTGCTCGATGAGGATGCAGCGGTCCATCACGACGTGGATGCCGGCCGCCTCGGCCCTCTGCGCGGCTTCGAGGTTCAGGATGCCGAGTTGCACCCAAAGGTCGCGCAGCCCGAGCGCGATCATCTCGTCGACGATGGCCGGGATGAACCGCGGCAGCCGGAAGACATTGACCACGTCCGGCTTCACGGGCAAATCCCGCAGGGAGGGGAAGCAGCGTTCTCCCAGGACCTCGGGGACGGCTGGATTGACCGGAAAGATGCGGTACCCGGCGCGCTGCATGTAGGCCGAAACGGAGTGGCTTGGTTTGCGCGGATCGTCCGAAAGCCCCACGACGGCGAGCGTCCGGGGAGCGCGTTCGGGGCCGCCGAGCATCTTCAGGATTACCGCACGCTCGTTCATACGTCTCCTCACAATGCGGTTGTTCCGATACAGGGCGCGGCGGCCAGCGGGCTCGTCACGATACAATGAGGGCTGGATTGGGCCGTTTTTGCCCAAGCACGCAGGAGAAGGTTTGCCTCACCGTTGGATGCACCGGAAAGCTGGAATGTTTGGGTCGCAGGCGTGGCTTGCGGGATGTGTGGCCGGCGCGGCTCTCGCTTTGGGGGGATGCGCCACCCAGTATCGACCGGTGGTCTCCGCGATCAATCAGGTCGGACCAGCCGGGCAGCCGCAGAGATATGCGTTTGCTGTCTCCGATCCCAACGGCGGCAACCCGGGCGGAACCCTGAATGGACTGCTGACGGTGGTCGATGTTGCGGGCGATACGATCCTGTCGACGCCCGCCATCATCCCCAACCCGAGTTACTTCGCGGAGTTGGCCAGTGGCGCCGAGGGATTCGTGGTGAACCAGGAAAATTCGCTGGACGCCATACCCCTGGGATCCCCGACCACGCTCATCAGCAGCAGCATCGTGCAGACTACCTTGCCCACCGGTGCGAATGCGCCGACGCTTAGCGCCCTTACCTTTGGCGGAAGCCCCAGGATCTTCGTTCCGGAGATTGGACCCTCGGCGGTCTCGGTCTTTTCTGCCAACAGCCCCGCGTTGCAACAGCAGATCAGTGTGGCCGCTAACCCGGTGTATGTGGTCGGGGTGGACAACTCGCCGCGCGCCTATGTCATTAGCAACGGGGTGAATCCAGGCCAGGTTGCCGCGATTGAAGGCAGCAGCCTCTCGGTTTCCGCGACCATTCCGGTGGGCGTAAACCCGACCTATGGCGTGGAGACGGCCGACGCCCGTCGCGCCTTCATTCTGAACTCCGGCTCGGGCACAGTGTCGGTGATCAACGTCACGAACAACGCCATCGACAGCGCCAATCCGTTGATCGATCTGAACAACGTGAACAACAACGGCGTTACCGGGCTGCAACCTGTTTGGGCCGACTTCGCCACAGCGACCAACCAGTTGATCGTCGTGAGTCAACGTGCCGGCGATGCCAATGGGTACCTGAGCATCATCAACATCCCGTTGTGCAATGCGCTCGCCCAGCCGGCAAACCCGGCTTGCAACGCCGAGAATCCGGCCGACGGCGTGGGCTTTGGGCAAGTGCTGGCCACCGTGCCCGTCGGCATCAACCCGGTGCAGGTCGCGGTGCTGAACGACGGATCACAGGCGTATGTGGCCAATCGGGGCGCAAGCGCCGCCGGCGCCCAGGGCTCGGTCACCGCCGTGAACCTGGTAAGCGGGACCGTGACGGCGACCATCACTGGCGCGACCGCCGCCACCGCAAACGCCACACCGACCTGCCCGGTCACCGCCGTCGCCACCGGCGCGACGCAGGCGTGTGTCTACGGCCATCCGAACTCCATTGCCGCCACGACAGGCACACCGACAGGCAAGGTCTACGTTACGTCGCCGGACAGCAACTTCATGACCGTGATCGAGACGGACACCGACACCGTGGATACACACATCAACCTGCAGGGCGTGGGCGTCCGCGTGGTCGTCAGCGCGCGCTAACGCCGCCTCCTTCGGGATCTGGCCGTTGTTCCTCGGGAGCCATACCGCGGGCGGACTCCGGTGACTCCGGGGCCGCATTGATGGTCCGCGCAACCCTGTTGCACCACGAAATCTGCCCCGGACCGGCATCCTGAAAACCGGACCCGGGGCACTTCTCTTTTCGCCGACAAAGGTCAGCGAACCTGCCGCGTGTGCGGACGTTACATGCCGGCCAGCACGATGGGCATGGTGGGCGTCTTCGATCCGCCGTCCGCTTCCACCGTCACGCCAAATCCCTTGGCCGGGATGTTCTTGGGCAAGTCCGGCAACACCACGGAGGCGTTCCCGTTGGCATCAGGCTTGAAGGTGCCCGCCGGAACCGGCGCCTGCCCCGCCGTCGCGGGCAGCACCCACAGTTCATAGGTCTTCTCTGGCTGCAACGCCTGCAGGTGCGTGCCGACGAACACAAGCTCACCTCTCCCTGCGTTGTAGGAGGCGTGACCTTCGGGCTTGGGCGGTGCCGTGCCGGTTGCGGGCAGATGCAGGGCCACCTGCATCGCCGTGGGATCCGTCAGGGCCTGCAACACGCGCTGTGCCTTGGCCGCGTCGGCGTTGATCTGCTCGGTGGCCGCGGTCTGCGATGCAAGCTGGTCGCGCAGATCCTGCCCCTGGTGGAACTGCCAGCCGGCAAAGCCGGCAACGCCGGCTGCGACCGCCCATCCCGCCCAGCCAAACCATCCCGGCCCACGCCGCGCGGACCGCTCGCGTTGCCGTTCACGGTCGGGCAGGGTGGAACCCTGAGGCACGAGGACGGGCTCGGCTGCGGGCGCAGCGGCATGCATCTTCTTCTCCCGCGCGACCGCCTCCAGCAAACGGGAGCGCGCCTCAGCCGGAGGATCCTGCATCTCCGCCGTAAACGCATAGGCGACCAGATCGCCCTGCATACGCGCGACCTCGCCGCGGCACTGGTCGCAGTACTTCAGGTGGGCCTGCGTGTAGGCGGCCTCTTCCGGGGGCATCAGCGCGAGGGCGAACAGCGCAAGATCGTCTTCGGGAATATGCCGGTCTGTCAGATTCGTCAGATTCGTCGAGTTCATACGCTGAATGCCTTTCTCAGCGTCAGGAGCGCGCTGCGGATGCGAGTCTTGACCGTGCCCAGAGGATCGCCGGTCACCTCGGCGATCTCGGTGTGTGTCAGGCCGTCGAAGAAGGCCAGCTCGAGCGTCTTGCGCTGTTCGGCGGGCAGGTGGACGATGGCTGCCCGGGCGCGCTCCATCAGGTTGTTGCGCTCGGCCTCTTCGGCCAGGTTGAAGGACGAGGCCAGCGCGATCTCCTCGACCTGGTCGGTGGGCCGGCGGCGGCGCAGGCTGTCGATCGATCGATTTCGCGCGACCACCGCCAGCCATCCGCCAAGGGAGCCTTTTGTTGCCAAAAAGCTGCCGGGGTTGCGCCACACCTGCATGAAGATCTCCTGAAGCACGTCTTCAGCGGCGGGAACATCGCGGAGCACCCGCAAAGCCACGGAATAGACGATCCTCGAGTAACGGTCGTACAGGGCCGCCATGGCGTGTTCATCGCCGCGCCGAACGCGTTCCAAAAGAACGCTATCGTCGTCCGCGGCGCCTGCGCCCGGCCTGTCCATCGTTCTATGCATTCAACGCACCCGCAGGCGCAACGGATTGGCAGAACAAGCGGAACTCTCCGAAACAACAGTCACTGGCAGCAAGTAACGGAAGTCAGTGTAGCCCATGCCACGCTTTTCCGGGCGTTGTCCTATGCTGAAGCTCTGCCCATGGCTGCCCCCCGGAAGGTTCGATTGGACAAGCTGCTCGTGGAGCGCGGCCTTGCGGCCTCACGCGAACGTGCCCAGGCGCTGATCCTTGCAGGTCGCGTGCTGGTGAACGAACAGCGTGTGGACAAGCCGGGTGCGCCGGTCGCCGCAGAGTGCACGCTGCGTCTGCTGGGCGAAGATCTGCGCTTTGTCTCGCGTGGCGGCCTGAAGCTGGAGGGCGCGTTACAAACGTGGGGGATCGACCTGCGCGGGCGGCACTGCGCCGACATCGGCGCCTCCACGGGCGGCTTTACCGATTGCATGCTCCAGCACGATGCGGCCCGGGTGCTGGCGGTGGATACAGGCTACGGCCAGATCGCGCACAAACTCCGCGCGGACCCGCGCGTGCACCTGATGGAACGCACCAACGCGCGCACGCTCACACCTGGTGCGCTGGCAGCGGCGCATCGCGAGCAGGGAGGCCCTGAGCCCATCACCTTCTTCGCCATGGACGTCTCATTCATCGGCGCCAGCCTCGTCCTGCCGCCGGTGATCGCCGCGCTGGCGCCCCCCGAGGAGGCGTGGCGGGGCGAAGCAGTTGTGCTGGTGAAGCCGCAGTTTGAGGCGGGGCGCGAGCATGTGGGCAAGGGCGGCATCGTGCGCGATCCGGACGCGCACCGGATGGCTGTCCATCGCGTGGCGGAGACCGTCCGCAGCGTCTCTGGAGAGGTTTTGGGCGTCGCCGAATCGCCCATCCAAGGGATGGGAGGGAACCGGGAGTTTCTGCTCCATGCCAGCTTCGGAGGCGCGAGGCCGACTCCCCAAGCGGGTCAAGTCTGACCTCAAACAGTGATTACCAAAGTTTTTTCCTTTGTCGGCTCGTGACCACAGTACTATTACCGCATTCCGTAGTGCAGAACATTCGGTGATGAGGAACAGTATGCGTCTTGGCTTTGGTGTAGCTCTTTTGCTCGCTGCGACTCTCCCCGTGACCGCCGTGGCGGACAACATCGTCGGTGTCACCGTAACGGGAACGCTCCCGGATAACTCCGCTCTTTCCTCCACGTTTACGTTGGATTTGAGCATGTCGACCAACGTAGGCGGCGGCGTGTATGACTTCCTCGATCCTGCTGCCACCGTGAACGGCTCCCCCGATACGTTGAACATCAACGTCGGCCCGGCGTTCAATGGCAACACGGTCGAGCTCACGGACATTCCCAACGGCAACGCCACTTTTGACGAGTTCATCGATTTCGCGAACGCGAACGGAACATTGTTCTTCGATGCGACCGTGCCGACCTTCAACCCCGGCACCTACAGCGGCTCAGACATCTTCTGTCCCGTAAGTGCTCAAGCTCCCGCGCAGAGACTGCCGGGCACCCTGGCGATGATCCAGACCGCAGCCCTGCCCTGCGCCTTCCAGCTGGTGGCCAGCTCCGTCACCCCGGAGCCGACCAGCATCGCCCTGTTTGCTACCGGGCTGCTCGGTGTTGGCGGCATCGTGCGCCGGCGGTATCTCGCGTAAGGGGTATCCGCTGCCGGAAGATCCGCCTCCTCCCGGGGCGGATTTGTTCTTTCCGAGTTGAAGCGCGCTGCTGTCCTGCCGTGATCCGTTCTCCTTTGGAGCTGCTTTGATTTCGCTGCGCCCATCGCGGGTACACTAAAACCCGGATGCCCCTTGCCGCCCTCATCTCCAAGCCTCAGAAGCCGGAGTTGGAGCAGATCCTCACGGACCTCCTCGCGTGGCTTTCGGGCCACGGTTTTACCTTTCTGCTGGACCCCAACAGCGCGCGCTACCTGGACCGCGAAGACGAGGCAGTGGAACGGCCCGAGATGCCGGAGCAGAACCCGGACATTGTGATCACGTTGGGCGGCGACGGCACGTTGCTTTCGGCCGCGCGGGCGTTTGCGCAGTCAGAGGTCCCGTTGCTGGGCGTCAATCTCGGTTCGCTGGGCTTCCTGACCGAGGTCCCGCTGAATGAGCTGTACACCACCCTGGAGGCCTGGCTGGCCGGCAAAAGCGTGTTCGATGTCCGCAGCCTGATGCACACGGTGCTGGTGCGGGACGATCGCATCTTCCGCCACTGGGAGGCGCTGAACGATGTGGTGCTCGCCAAGGGCGCCATCGCGCGCATCGGTGAGTTTGCCATCGAGCTGGACGGCCAGTTTGTGGCCCGCTTTCGCGCCGACGGCATCATCGTGTCCACGCCCACCGGCTCGACGGCGTACAACCTTGCGGCGAATGGGCCCATCGTCATGCCTTCCGTCGACGGCCTGGTGATCACCGCCATCTGCCCGCACCTTCTGACGATTCGGCCGATCGTTGTGCCGGGGTCGTCCGAGATCGCGGTGACCGTGGACGTGGTGCCGCACGAGACCTACATCACGGTGGATGGGCAGGAAGTGGTAGAGCTGCTGCTGAACGACCGCATCGTGTGCCGCCGCTCCGAGCGCAAGGTGCGCCTGCTGCGGCTGCGCGAGAATGGGTTGTTTAACGTCCTGCGGTCCAAGCTGAGCTGGGGCGAGCAGTAAGGGCGGCGCGAAGACGGGTTCGCTCGCTCAGCGGATACCCTCCCCGCAGAAGAACGCCGCAGGCGGAACGTGCTTCCGCCTTTGCCTTCCTTGCTGTCCTTTCCCGCACCAGTCGCTTTTTGCGTTCCCTTCGCGTCAAGCGCCGCACGGACAACTTGCGTTTTGCCACGAGCTCGCTACACCGTCACAAGCACCACAGCCGCCACCGCCACCAGCATCCCCACCCTCTGCCGCCGCCCCGGCCGCTCATGGAGCACGGCGGCAGCGAGCAGAATCGTCGACGCTGGGTACAGCGCGGCGAGCACGGCCGCTACATCCAGCCGCCCCGCGCGGGTCGCGGCGATGTACAACAGGTTCCCGCCCGTATCCAGCACGGCCACACCCAGGGCCCAAAGCCACGCGGCGCGCGGCAGCCATCCCGGCCGGTTCTCCTCGCCGCCAGGCCTCGTGGACAGCAACCCCAGCAGCACCGCAGACGTCACCAGACTGCCACACCGGGCGAACGCCATCGGCGCCACCACCCCCAGCGGGTTCGCAAATTTCAGCCCTGCAAAGTACAGCCCAAACCCCACGCCGCCTGCGAGCGCCAACCACATCACCTCGCCCGACTCCGGCGGCGCACCCGGAGCCGGAGCCGCCACCAGCCAGATCGCGGCAGCCGCCAGCAGGAAGCCGGCAAGCCGCAAGCCACTCGGTCGTCCCTCCAGGACTATCCCCACCGCGGCAGGGATCGCCGCGGCCAGCAGCCCGCTCACCGCGGCGGAGGTCCCCATGGTGCCCCGCGCCAGGGCGATGTAAAAGGCTGACAGCGAAAGCCCGGCCACAACGCCACATCCGAGCGCCCACGCGACAGGCCGGCTGGCAAGGGTAAGCCCGCCCTGCATGAGCAGGACGGCGCTCAGCGCGACAAGGCTCATCGCATGGCCGGAGATCACCACCCGCAACGCGCCCCGGGCGGTCCCGCCGGCCGCCTTCACGCCCATGCCGCCGGAGAAGTCGCCGCCTCCCCAGCTCACCGCCGCGAGCAGGGCCAGCATCGCGCCCAGCGGCGCGCCTGAGTTCATCACCTTGCGTGCCTAGGGCTGCGTGGTGCCGGCGCCGGCAGGCGAGTCGGGCTCCTCGGCCGATGTCGCGGCCCTGACGGACGACTGCGCGGTCGGGTAGTAGCCCTTCTTGGCAATCACCTCGAGGCTCGGCCGCATCACGCGTACTTCCACGGACCGGAACTTCCCGTCGATGAACGGCTCATGGCTGTAGTAGCCCACCGTGTACTGCGTCCGCACCTGCTCGGCCAGCTTCGCAAAACTGTCCTCAATGCCGCGCGGCCGGAACTCCGGATCGCACTGCCCCCCGGTCGCGTCCGCATAGTGGGGCAGAGCGTCATCCCGCATCTGCAGCGGCAGGTGGATGCGGCTCAGGAAGCCCAGCCCCGGAATGGCGGAGTCACCCACCAGCGTCCCGTAGACCGCGATCTGGTTGGTCTGCAGAAAGCGCACCACTTCCTTGGTCTTTGCGGTCGACCCATACTCCCGGCCGTCGGAGATCACGTAGATCACACGCCGGCGCCCTTTGCCCGCCTTCGCGACCGTCTCCGCCGCCGTCAGGATGGCGTCGTTCAACGTGTGGTACTCCCGCTCCGGCGTCTGCATAATTACCCCGGCGGAGTTGTTCCCGTTGGTGTTCGGGTCTACCGGAAGGTTGTTCTTGCAGGTCGTACACGCCAGCGGTCCGCCCATGGCCATGTTCGCCTCGCGTCCCGGCCCCTTGGACCGCTCCAGCGCGTACGTCAGCCGCGTGCTCTGCGCCCCCGTAAACCCGGTCTGCTGCTTCACGCCGTTGTTGTAGGTGAAGATCGAAACCTCATCGTAGGGCGTAAACGAGGCCTGCAATGCACTCAGGGAAGCATTCACCTTCTGCATCGTGTCGAACGTGACGCTCTGGTCGATCACAATGGCCACGCTCAGCGGGATCGGGTCCACCGTAAACAGCCTGGGCGATTGGCGGAGCCCGTTTTCATACACCTGCACATCGCGGTAGGTCAGCCCGGGCACCAACTGGCCCTTGCTGTCCTTCACGGTGAACGGAATTTCCACGAAATTCACCGAGGTCACGATGTTGGCCGCGTGGGTCTCCGGCGGAGGTCCGTTATCCGCGTCCCCCTGCGCCTGGGCCGAAGGCGTTGGGCTCGACGGCAGGGCGGAGGGCACAGCATCGCCCGGCGTTGCCGGCGTGCTTGCCGCAGGCTGCGGTGCCGGGGCGTTCACGGCGGGCGCCGTCGGCGTAATGGTGTTCAACCGTGGCAAGGTTTGCGGCGCGGGCGCGTCCGGCACACCGGTGCTCTGCGCCCCCGCCATCACTCCTGCGCACAACAGGCCCAGGCCCGCCCCCGCCTGCACGAGTTTGCCCTGCCCGATCCGCCGTTTCACCA
>CAXUNH010000113.1:0-9077 GCA_964252405.1 uncultured Acidobacteriaceae bacterium
CTCTTTGGCAGCCCCACGGGCACCGGCTCGGGTACGGGTGGTCCGGTGGTGGCGGTCGCGAAGCCCAAGGGCCCGGTCCGTATCTCGGGTGGTGTGATCGCGGGCAATAAGATCTCCGGCCCGCAACCGGTGTATCCGGCAATTGCGCGATCGGCGCGTCTGAGCGGCACGGTTGTACTCAGTGCAACGATTTCCAAGGCCGGCAGCATCGAGAACCTCAGTGTTGTCAGCGGACCGGCCATGCTCACCGGCGCTGCCATCGATGCGGTCAAGCAGTGGAAGTACAAGCCCTACATGCTGAACGGAGAGGCAACGGAGGTCAGTACGACGATCACCGTAAACTTCAACCTGAACAGCGGCGGTTAGTTTAGGCCCTGAGTGACTCTCTGCCCGTGGTATGGGCTCACCCCCACCGGGCAGGGTAGTCTCATCTCCAGCAAGGATTCATCGTCTCCAATTGTGTGGGGTGAATCTCGACAGTTCTGTTTGTTCCTACGGCGGCTTCTGCGGTCGCAGCTTTGTTTTGCAACGTGCCCTTTTGCGGTACGACCGGTACCACAAAGTAACCTCTCTCATCCTGCTTCAGGAGGAAGTAAATCCGTGATTCTCGCTCACCTCGCACACTCAGCCCACGTCTCCGCCTCTTCGCTCGCCATGTTCTTTCAGGACGCTCCCGCCGGTGAGGTGGGTTTCAGCCCGATGCAGATGTGGGGTCACATGGGCTTGTTCGCCAAAGCCATCGTCATTATTCTCTTCATCATGTCGATCTGGTCGCTGGCCGTGATCATCGACCGCGCGATCTACTTCTCGGCAGCCCGCAAGCAGTCGCGTGAGTTCGCTCCCCGTGTGGCGAACGCTCTGAAGGAAGGCCGTCTGGACGAGGCGATCAAGGTTGCCGACAAGAGCAAGAAGTCGCACCTCGCCGAAGTGGTCACCGCCGGTTTGACCGAGTTCCGTTCGTTCGGCTCGGGTGGCGCCATCACTGAAGAGCAGGTGGAGAGCTCCAAGCGCGCCCTGGAGCGCTCTGAGGCGATCGTTCACGCCAAGCTGAAGAAGGGCCTCGGCGGTCTCGCCACCATCGGTTCCACGGCGCCATTCATCGGTCTGCTCGGCACCGTGATGGGCATTCTGAACGCCTTCCAATCGATCGCCAGTTCCAAGGCAACCGGTATCGGCGCTGTGGCCGGCGGTATCTCGGAGGCTCTCGTCACGACCGCCTTTGGTCTGCTTGTCGCCATCCCCGCCGTGATGCTCTTCAATTACTTCACCAACAAGGTGGAGGCATTCGACGTCGAGATGGACAATAGCTCGTCGGAACTCGTCGACTACTTCATCAAGCAGTCGCATCGCTAGGCTGAAACAGTTCGCCGGGTGTAGGGCAGCGTGTCGTATACCCGGCGCAAGAACGGCGCCTCGCACCGAAGCGTTACCCCGGCCGCAAAGGCCGGATGGAGCAATGATTATGGGGATTTCTAAGCGGGACGAAGGCAAGAAGGTCAACTCCGACATCAACGTCACGCCGATGGTGGACGTGATGCTGGTGCTGCTGATCATCTTCATGGTCGTAACGCCCATGCTGAACAACAAGGTCAACGTCGATTTGCCGGTGGTCACGGCAGCGACCATTATGGACAACGCCAACAAGGAGGACGCGATCAACGTCGCCGTCACTCGTGATGGCAAGTACTTCGTCGGCGGCGACCAGGTCACCAAGGACACCATGGGTCAGAAGGTTGCGGATCTCGAGGCCAAGAAGACCAACCCGAGTGATGACAAGTCGGTGTATTTCCGCGCCGACACGCGCGCGAACTACGGCGCGGTCATGGACGGCATCGATGCTCTCCGTACCGGCGGTGTCAGCCAGTTGAACCTGCTCACAGACTCCATCAACGAGAATCACTAGGCATAACGGAATCAACGGCGCGCAGTTCGCTGCGCGAGGAGGTACACAATGGGAATGGGTGGAGGAGGCGGCGGAGGTTCGGTCGCCAATATCAACGTAACTCCGCTGATCGACGTTTTGCTCGTGCTGCTGATCATCTTCATGGTCATCGTGCCGAACAATCCCAAGGGGTTGGAGGCGCTTGTACCGCAGCCGCCAAAGAATAAGACAGTGGACCCACCGCCGAACCAGCGTACGATCGTCGTCCAGGTTGCACCGGCCGGCAACGGTCAGCTCTCGTACAAGATCAACGAGACGCCGTTCAACCGGCAGGATCTCACGCCGGAGCTGCAGAAGATCTTCGCCATCCGGCAGGAGAAGGTGATGTTCGTGAAGGGCGATCCGAAGCTCGACTTCGGCCCCATCGCGCAGGTCATCGGCTACGGCCACGCGGCGGACGTCACCAACATCGGCATCATCACTCCGCAGGTTGAGGCCGGTCACTAGGCCTCGCAGGCGGCTCCGAACAGGGCACTCGCGGGCGGTGGAGCGACAATCCACCGCCCAACCCTCCCCCGAACCTCACCGGTTCCTTAGAACAAGATCGAGCGCTCGCACACCAACGCAAGACCGAGGTGCTGCCGTGGCGTTCTCTTCTTCTTCGTCGTTTGTTTCTGCCCATCCGAACGTCACTCCGCTGATCGACGTTCTGCTCGTTCTGCTAATCATCTTTATGACCATCGTGCCGGTCTCCTCGCACGGTCTGCAAACTGTGCTTCCGGACTCTTCCCCGGCGTCGGCAAGCGCACCGGAGCCAGCGCCGGCATGGCTGGATGTAAGGGCGCCTTCGCGAGCGGGGCAGGAGATCCGGTATCGCTTCGAGGGACAGGATGCTGACCGCGATCAGCTACGCGCATTGCTGCGGCAGGCCCAGGCCCGTTCGCTCACACGAGCCATCCTGATCAGCGGCGATCCTCAGCTCGACTTCCAGCCCGTTGTCACGGCGATCAGCGAGGCCCAGCAGGCTGGCTTCCGCACCGTCGGTCTGCTCCCGCGCGCATCTGTGCGAGCCCAGTGAACCGCACATGCCTGGCGAGCACCGCGCTGATAGTCTCAACACCATGCGTCTTTTCGCGGCGTTGCCCCTGTCCCTGGAGGCCATCGAGCGGCTTGCTCGACTTCGTCTCCGGCTCAGTGCACCCGGTGACGGTCTTCGCTGGTCGACGCCGGAGCAGTGGCACATCACCCTCCAGTTCTACGGAGAGATCGACGAAGAGCGTGGAGTGTGCCTCCGGGAGGGCCTCGCGCATAGGACGCTGAGTTCTCCCCCTGAAGTCGTGCTCGACGGGTTGGGGCGGTTCGAGGCGAAGGGAATCCTGTATGCCGCCGTCGCGGTCACGCCCTCTCTCCTGCTCCTGCAGGAGCGCGTCGTCGCCTTCGGGAAAGCCTGCGGTGTCGTGCCCGAATCCAGAGCGTTCCGCCCGCACGTGACGCTGGCTCGCAGCAAGGGCCGTCCTCGTCCCAAGACGCCTGGGCACGCCACCACCCCCGAGCTGCCGCCCTTCGGCGCGGCGGTTCGCTGGTTTGGGGACGAGGTGCAGTTGATTCAAAGCACCCTCTCCCCGCGAGGCGCAGAGTACACCGTGTATTCGCGTAGGAGCCTGACGGCAGACGTGGCTTCGCCGGTGGAAGCGTAGCCGCCATGCGCATTGTGTCGTTTCTGCCTTCGGCAACCGAGATCCTGTTTGCGCTCGGGCTCGCCGACGAGGTCGCCGGGGTCACCTTTGAGTGCGACTACCCGCCTGAAGCGCGTCTCAAGCCGAAGGTCGTGTACTCGCATCTCGCACCGGGGCTCTCACCGGCCGAGATCGACGCGATCGTGCGGTCTGAAGGCGCGCAGGGCCGGAGCCTGTACTTTGTCGATCTCCCGGCGCTGCAGTCCCTCAACCCGGACCTGATCCTCTTGCAGGATCTTTGCCGCGTTTGCGCGATCGACAGCCCAACCCTGGCGCGGGATATGAGTCAACTCCCTTTCCAGCCGGAGGTGATCTCGCTCTCCGCGCACACCCTGGAAGGTGTCTTCGGGGAGATCGAGCTCGTCGGCGCAGCAACGGACCGCACTGCGCAGGCCCGGATGCTGACGGCTGCGCTTCGGGGTCGTGTCGAAAGCGTTCGTGGCCTGCCTGCGCCCCAGCCCCAACCCTCGGTGCTTGCGCTGGAGTGGCTCGACCCCTTCTTCCAGGGAGGGCATTGGGTTCCGGAGATGATCGCCCTCGCCGGGGGCCGTCCGGTGCTGTCGCACCCCGGACAGAAGAGCGTCCGCGTCGCATGGGAACAGGTGCGAACGGCGGATCCCGACATCATCATGGTCATGCCCTGCGGCTATAACCTGCCCGCAACCGTAGAGCAGTATGGCCAGATCTCCCTGCCCGAGGGATGGAACGCTCTTTCGGCGGTCCGGGCCGGGCGGGTCTACGCCGTCGACGGATCGGCGTACTTTTCGCGGCCGGGACCCCGCCTGGTAGACGGGCTCGAAGTCCTTGCGAAGATCCTGCGGGGAGAACCCGGGTACTACCAGAGGGTTCAGTCCGACAGATAGGATCAAACCGCGTCCACGGCTCGAGTTTCAGCGACGGCATCGTGCCGTGATTGCTTGGACGACGGCATCTGCACCGGGCGATCGTTGGTGGCGACCACAAGGCAATCACGTCCCTCGGCCTTGGCGCAGTACATCATGGTATCCGCGGCCCGGATGATGCTGTGGAGGTCTCCTCCATCCTGGGGAAAGGTCGCCAGGCCGAAACTGGCCGTAATGCGCAGGGAGAGGCCTTCTGCGTTCAGAAGATCGGTGTTGCGGAGATGCTCCCGCAGCGCTGCGGCCGCTTCGCTGGCGGCGGGCTTATCCAGCCCGTGCAGCAGCGCAACAAACTCGTCTCCGCCATAACGAAACGCCGAATGGCGGGGTCCCAGCGTTCTTTTGATCAGGCTTCCCGCCTCGGCCAGAAGCCGCGATCCGACAAGATGGCCGTAGGTGTCGTTGATGCTCTTGAAGCGGTCCAGGTCGAAGAAAAGGAGGCTGAAGTGATTTGTCGTCGGCACCAGGGAGGGTTTCATCGCCGCGGTGATCTCCTTCTCCAGCATGGAGTAGAGATACCGCGCGTTGAACAGGCCCGTGCAGTCGTCTGTGATGCTCAGCCGGTGGACAAGATTGACCTGACGGGCATTCTCGAGCGCGATCGCGGCGTAATCGCAGAGCACGCGCAGGAAGGAGAGCGAACTGCCGGGCATCAGCTCCAGCTTGCTGTTGTGCAATTGCAGCACGCCAAGGGTGCGTCCGCCGTGCCGCAGCGGAAGGCACGCGATGGAATGCAAGTTGAGTTCAGGGTGCTCCCGCGCGAACCGCGCCCAGTCGCGATCAAGGCGGACATCCGGGATGACCAGGGGCTCTCCGGTGAGAGCCACCCACCCGGCGATGCCTTCGCCCCGGCGCAACTTCGTGCCGTTCGGCACGCTGGACTTGCCCGTGGTCAGCGCATAGTGCAGGTCCCCGGTTTCTTCGTCGACCATGAGCAGCGACCAGCGCTCCGGCCCGAAGTACTCTTCCATCTTGCCGAGGATGGCCCGGAGAAGCGGTTCCAACTCCAGGTTGGAGGTGAGCGCCTGCGCGACCTCGTGAAACAGCTTCAGCTCGTCGGTGCCTGGTGCCCTGCCTGCGTGTATGACGGATCGTGGACTCAGAACTGTCACCTGTACCGGGAGGCGAAAGCAACCACAGCCCGGACCCTCAGCATACTGGCGAGTTCCAGATCGCGGATCAAATTTAGGCAAACCTTTGCTCAACCGGCAGTTAGGAAAACGACTATCGCACACATCTGCCCGTTTGTGGCGAAAAAGGATGACGGGGCACTATGCGGTGAACAATGAGTGGACGTGTGTGCTCCCGGGCGAGGGGGGACTACCCGCCGATCTGAACCATACTGCGCGACGGCTTCAGGAAGTCTGGCTCACCGATGTGGTGACGGGCCTCTTTGCGATCCACCACGCGGCGAATCAAGAAGCGAAGCTCTTCATCACTGGCCTTAGCGCGCAGGGGGCCGGCAAGATCGTGATCCGTCTGGGAGAACAGGCAGGTGCGGATTTTCCCGTCAGAAGTAAGCCGAACGCGGCTGCAATGCCCGCAGAAGGGGTGCGACACAGGCGCGATGACGCCGATCTCGCCCCGGCCGTCGTCGAAGGTGTACCGCCGGGCGGTTTCGGACAAGTGATTGGCGGGCAGCGCAACCAAGGGGCGTACCCGGTTCAGCCGCGAGACGATCTCGTCCAGGCGAACGACGGTCTCCGGCGTCCAGACGCGGTCCTCCTCAAGGGGCATGAACTCGATAAAGCGGACGATCACGCCTTCCGTTCGGGAGAACTCGGCAAAGGCTTCTACCTGGTCTTCGTTAAATCCCCGAAGCAGAACGGCGTTGACCTTCACCGGACCGAGGCCCACGTCCTGCGCCGCGCGGATGCCATCGCGCACCTTCCCGAAGCTGTTTGGAACACGTGTGATGCGGGCAAAGGTCTCCGGGTCTACCGCATCCATGCTTACCGTCACGCGGTTCAGCCCGGCCGCCTTCAGGTCGCGCGCCATGGGGGCAAGCAGGTGTCCGTTTGTAGTCAGGGCCAGGTCCAGACGCTCCGCCGTGGGGAAGGCAGGCCGCATGCTGGCCGTCTCGCGGATCAGGTCTACCAATCCCCGGCGAAGCAGAGGTTCTCCGCCGGTAAAGCGGATCTTCTCCACGCCCAGCGAAACGAAGAGGCGCACAATCCGTGCGTACTCCGGCAGCGACAGCTCACCCATGGTCTCGCCGCCATTGCCGGTTCGACAGTACACGCAGCGGAAGTTGCAGCGATCCGTGACAGAGAGCCGGAGGTCCGTGATTGCCCGGCCATGGCTGTCGCGCAGCCGTGACGCTTCGGCGCGGGACGAACTCTCGTCGTGCCGCTCGATGCCAGGCCGGAGCAGCGGGAAAAGCGAGCTATCCGGGATGGGCGGCGTTGCAGTTGCCATGGGGTCCAGTGGTTTAGATGCGACGGAACATCTTCGGCTTCGGAAGTCGGTCGCGAACAGCGTAAAGGAAGCAGCGGGCCTGACGAGGTGGTGTTTTTGCAACGCCGGCGGGAGTGACCCCGAAGCAGGGCATCTGACAGCAAGCACAAGGCTCGGCAGGGTGGCCCGCGGATGAGCCATGATAGCGCATGGTGCCCGCCGCTCGGCAAAGCGCAGGCCGCCAAAGCCTGCATTTCACCCGCCCTCTAAACAATTGCACTCAGGAGAAACTGCTTTCCCATGGAGATCAAACGCAACGGATCACAGCCCTCGGCAAAGGGGCCCTCTGACTGGTTTACCGGCACAGTGCGGATCGACCCACTCTTTCAAGCGCCCGAGCCAGCCCTCGTGCGGGGCGCTTCGGTGACCTTTGAACCGGGCGCCCGCACAGCATGGCACACCCATCCGCTGGGGCAAACCCTGGTGGTGACCGCCGGCTGCGGACGGGCGCAGCGCGAAGGTGGACCGGTGGAAGAGATCCGTCCCGGCGACGTGGTCTGGTTTTCCCCGGGCGAGAAGCACTGGCATGGAGCAGCACCCACCACGGCCATGACCCATATCGCCATCCAGGAGAAGCTGGACGGAAAGGTCGTGGACTGGATGGAACACGTCAGCGACGAGCAGTATGGGGCCTTCAACGGGTAACCAGCGTCGCCGAGGACGTCAGATGCCCATGCCAAACTCCAGATCCTGGGCTGTACGCCGGTTACGCTCGCCCGAGTGCGCGTAAAAGTCATACGGGGTGCGGCGGTGGAACTTGTAACGTTGCCTCAGCTCGCGCCCGACCACGACACTCACCGCCAGCACCGTGATTCCAGCGGACACGAGACCCACATTGCGCATCACAATGCGGCTCTCGGAGGCGGCGTAGTCGAGGGTATCTTCGACTCCGTGCCTGAGCTTACGAAAGGAACGGGACAGCTTCATGCGATGCATCATAGCGCAGGGACGCTGCAACCGTGTAACCGGCTCGTAGCAGCCGAGAGTCTCTTTTCGGGGACGGTCTGTGCCCGTCCGGGTCAGTCTCTAGAGCTGCTCGCAGCGGAAGCTGCTGGCGCCGGCGCGGGGGCTGCCGGTGCCGGGGTACTCGCCGGCTTTGCTTCGCCGCCGCCCGAACCGGCATCGCCGCCCGTGGCTGCCGGGGCCGGGCTCTCGCCTGAGCCGGACGCCGCCGGCTTGGCCGAGGAGTATAGGTCCTTGTACCACCCGGAGCCCTTGAACTGCACTGCGGGAGCGGTGAGCGTGCGCTCCAGCGTGCCGCCACAGTGAGGGCAGACGCTGAGCGGCGCATCGGAGAACTTCTGGATCTTCTCCACCCGGCGGTGGCACTGCTGGCACTGGTACTCGTAGAGCGGCATGGATCAGGTTCCTTGAGAAAAGGTTGTCCCTCTTAGAGTACAGAGGGATGCGCGGGGGCGCAGAGCCACCTCGGCTTCAGAGCTAGCAGCTGAGCAGAGCTACCCGCCGGGTATCCGCCGGACTGGGGGCGGGGTGGTCATACGCGTCGGCGTGGACCTTCGTAGGCGTGAAGCGTGTTGGTTGCTTCGCAATGGCAAGGAACAGACCTTTCAGTTCGCTGTCCAGGGTGGCGTCCCTGCCGTCGTGGATCACGCGATGCCCCTGTCCCAGCGCCGAAGCCAATTCGCGAAGGCGGCTGAAGCGGAGATCGAGCACGAGCGCCGAGCTGCCCATGTACTTGAACTCGTCGCAGAGCAGAATGCGGGCGCTTTCGAAGATGCCCTCGCGCCCCAGGTCGCGCCGTCGATGGCGTGGGTCGGCATGCAAGCCGGTCTCTCCGCTGTGTTTCAGGGTGCCTGTCTCTTCGTCGTAGCGGTAAATGCAGTCCGGTCGATTCCGGTATGGCGACCCGGGCGCATAGTAGGCCTTCGCATCCAGGACCGCGCCTACCTGAGCGGCGTAGATGACGCTCAGGGCGGGGTAATCGTCACGCTGTTCCAGGACGCGGCTGGTCAGGCCGAGAACGCGATCGCCGGGCTGCGCCGTTCGACGAATGGCCGGCTTGCATATCGCGAGCGAGAGAAAGGGCTTGGCCCCGGCGTGCGGTGGGGGGGCCCCCGGCGCGGCCGCCCCCGCCCCGGGGGG
>CAXUNH010000113.1:9087-10424 GCA_964252405.1 uncultured Acidobacteriaceae bacterium
TGCGAGTATGGGCGGGGTGGAATAGCGCGCGCGATATAACGGGCGGGCCCCGGGGGGGGGGGGGGGGCGCACTGGGCGCGCCGCCACGGTCCGAGGTCAGCTTGTACAGGTAGGTCCGCAACCGGTCCAGTTTACTTGTTGTCAGGTGTGGAGGGGCGTCCGACGTTGGGGTCCAGCCGGCTTGCGCCCTGGAACGGCAACATCCAGCCGGGGTACTCCGGAGGCAGCTTGCTGACCTCGTCCAGGGTCCCCAGTTCCTCGGCGGTCAGCTTCACATCCACGGCAGCGAGGTTGTCCTCGAGCTGGTCCTTGCGCCTGGCTCCGATGATCACGGACGTGACGACCGGCTGGTGGAGCAGCCAGGCCAGCGCGATGCGGGCGGGCGAGCAGCCGTGCGCCTCGGCGATGGGCCGCATCACGTCCAGGATGCGCCAGGTGCGCTCCTTGTCGACCAGAGGGAAGTCGAACTCCGAGCGGCGTGTGCCTTCGGGCTTCTGGTTCTCGCGGCTGAACTTGCCGGAGAGCAGACCGCCGGCGAGCGGGCTCCACACCAGCAGGCCGGTGCCGGTGTGCTTGAACATCGGCGTGAACTCCCGCTCCAGATCGCGTCCCGCGATGGAGTAGTACGCCTGCAGGGTGTCGAACTTCGCATAGCCCTCCATCTCGGCCAGAGTGATGGCGCGGGAGAGCTTCCAGGCCTCCCAGTTGGAGGCGCCGACGTAGCGCACCTTGCCCTGCTGCACCAGCGTGTCCAATGCCCGCACGGTTTCCTCGATGGGCGTGACGCTGTCGTTGCCGTGGATCTGGTATAGGTCGATGTGGTCGGTGCCGAGGCGCTTCAGGCTGGCCTCGACGGCGTCCATGATGTGGCCGCGGGACGCGCCGATGTCGTTGCGGCCGGGGCCGGTCCGACCGAAGACCTTGGTGGCGATGACGACGTCCTTGCGCGCAATGCCCAGGTTCTTCAGGGACTGGCCGAGCGTCTTTTCGCTCTCGCCCTCGGAGTACACATCGGCTGTGTCGAAGAAGTTGACGCCAGCATCCATGCAGCCCTTCACCAGTTCGTCCGCGCCGGCCTGGTCGACCTGGCCGATCTTGCTCCAGAAGCCTGAGCCGCCGTGAAACGTCATACAGCCGAAGCAGAGGGTGGAGACGAGCAGGCCGGTGTCGCCGAGGGTCTTGAATTGCATACGGGGAGGTCCTTGGCCGAGGGGTCGGCACGGCTCGTTGGATGCCGTGCGCTGCCTGTGGACTCGGTGGGTAGCCCCCCCCCCCCGGGGGATTTGGGGGCAAAGCATTGCAAAAAGGGACGAGAGTGCGCGCGGTAGGGGGTAGCG
>CAXUNH010000114.1:0-10424 GCA_964252405.1 uncultured Acidobacteriaceae bacterium
GGGGAGCTCGGATTCGAACCGAGAAGTTCGGTTTTGGAGACCGACAGTTTAACCGTTGAGCTTACTCCCCTGTGGGGCAGGGTTCAGGGTCTGGGGCCTAGAAGGAGTCGTGCGCCGGGACTGGCGCTAGGCCCTGAACGCTGGGCCCTTACTTCGTTTCCTTGTGGTCGGTGTGCTTGCGGCACGTATTGCAAAACTTGGAGAACTCGAGACGCCCTGTGGTGGTCTTCTTGTTCTTGGTGGTCGAGTAGTTCCGGTTCTTGCACACCGGGCACTGCAGGGTGATGATCTCGCGCATGCTTGGTCCTCCTTAGTTTGGCCAGCCACTCCGGCTGGCAAGCAGTTCGCCCGAACCCAGATGCTGAGCCCTGACACGCCGCGACGCAGGGTGATGTACCCTGCGGATAGCTTTCCCCGATTTGTAGGCGGGGGAAGACGCACGGATGCTGCAATGCGTCCTTCTTCATTATCCACGAAAAAGGGCCGTCTGTGAAGAGTAGGCTCACCGCCGCAGCCCTAAAACCCTTCCCCTCTCACTGAGCGTGTCGATAGTCAGAACGTACTCCCCAACGCAGCAAGACGAGGTGGCCCCGGTCCTCTCTGGGCACCTTAATCCAAAGTCCCATGTCCTCAGACTCTTCCACCGTCACGGCAATCATGTCAGCCTCGGGCAGGCCCACGGCGGCGAGCGAAAGAACTCTTCTCCCGTCCTCCGTCAGAAGGACCGAAACTGTCTGACCCGCTAAATTCATGAAGCCCGTGCCACACTTCTGCGGCCCAGATTCGCTGCGAGAAGCCGGTCGAGATCCTGTTCTGCGATCGCCGATCCCAACTCAAGAAGGTTATCCATGAGAGCTTCTTTTACCTGGACGATCTGAGATCCTTCAGGGAGTTCGATCTCCAACCGAAATCTTCCGAGCAAGGTATTGAAGACCACCTTCGAGACCGTTCCCTCTCTCCCCTGAGCTCTCAGCCATTCATGCACAAGGCCTGCCACCCGAGTGGCTTTGCCGGCCAGTTCGGGCGTAGCGAGTTCTGCAGCCAATTTCGTCCGCTTGTACTGTTCTGGAGCAAGCCGCATTTGACGTGCAACCGCCTGCTCGTCAGGCGTGAGCTCTGGCAACGCCTCCGGTGGAGTGCTGTACGCAGCAGTCCAACTCTCGTCCGTAGACCGATTCCCGTCGATGCGAATCTCCATCACTCCTCCTCTGCGGCCTATCCTAATGGATGTCCGAACCCCGTCAACCTTCCCCAAGCCTATCCGCGGTTCCGCGAGGAGCGGCTCCCGAGTTGCCCCCGCACGCGCCGCCGTACCTCCGCAAATTGCAAAAGGATGAAATTGTCTGTCATACCGGCAATGTAGTCCGCAATCACCCGCGCCAGCCCCTCGCTTTCGATCTCGGCAAAGTACGCGTCCGGCAGTTCGCCCGGCTCGGCGGCCCAGAACTCAAACAACTCCGTCACGACGTCCTCGGCCTTGGCATGTTCGCGCTCCAACTCCGGGCAGGTATACAGGGCGTCGTACAGAAATTGCTTCTCCTCCTTCCGTTCGGCCTCCACCTCGGGCGAAAAGACCGCGAGCCGCCGCCCCACCCCGCGAATTCCCGCCAGATCCACAGCCCCGCTCTCCCGCCCCTTCGCCGCCGTGTTCTCGATCAGGTCCAGCACCAGGCGTTTCTGCATCGCCTGCAAAGCGTCGTGGAAGACGTACTTCTCCTCCGCGTGGGGATGCTTTCCCCGCACCGCCGCAAGACAGCGCCCCAAAATCCCCACCCGGTCGCAGATGTCCCGCACATCCAGCAGGCCTGATTCCACGCCGTCGTCCAGGTCCGCCGTGAGATACGCGATCTCATCCGCAAGATCGATGATTTGCGCCTCCAGCGGTGGACTCTCGTCCAGGAAATACTCCCCCAACTCCGGATGCTGCGCCTCGGTATAGTCCCGCGAATGCTTGATGATGCCCTCGCGCGTGGCCAGGGTCAGGTTGAGCCCGCGATGGCCGGCATAGCGCTGTTCAAAGCGCTCCACAATGCGTAGCGCATGCAAATTGTGGTCGAAGCGCAGGCCATGCGCCTGCAGACAACGGTCCAACGCCCGCTCGCCCGCATGACCGAAAGGCGGATGCCCGATGTCGTGCACCAGCGCGAGGGTCTCCGCCAGGTCCTCGTTCAGCCCCAGCGCGGCCGCGATCTGCCGCGCCACCTGCGCAACCTCCATGGTGTGGGTCAGGCGGCTTCGAAAGTGGTCCGACGCCCGGCTGGTAAACACCTGCGTCTTGCCCGCGAGACGCCGGAACGACCGCGACCACACGATCCGGTCGCGGTCCCGCTCAAACGGCCCACGACCCTCCCCCGGCGGCGCCGGATACGCCCGCGACGAAAGCCGGTCCAACTCAGGCCCAAACACCCCAAAGTTCCGCAAATCGAAGTGCATCTACGGCGAGTCTAGCAAGGCAACAGGGCTCGCGCTTCGCGGTGGCGGCTGCGCCGTTGGCGCTTCGCGTTGGCTGGGGTTGGCGGCTTCGCCGTTGGTACTTCGCGTTGGCTGGGCTTGGCGGCTATGCCGTTGGCACTTCGTGTTGGCGGGGTTGGCCCCTTCGCCGTTCGCGCTTCGTGTTGGGTGGGGTTGGCCCCCTCCCCAATGGAACTTTGTGTTCGAGGAACTTAGCGCCGGGCCGCTCGCACCTCTCGTTGTTGAAACCTTGTTTCGTCAGGGCCCGGCTTCAGCCGGGCCGCAAATACAACCCATAATACGGCTTCAGCCGCCGGGTAAGGCGCCCCGGTCGACCGTTCACGCAAGTACATCCTTGATCGATCCACCCGTTTTGGCCAACACAAAATGCCAACGCCGAACCGCCAACGCAACGCGCCAACGGCGAAGCCGCCACCCCGAAGCGCCAACGTCCCAGCCGCCAACGCGAAGCGCCAACGGCGAAGCCGCCACCGCGAAGCGCCAACCCCAGCCGCCCTTACTTCTTCGGCCCCTCGCCCGCATGCGCCAACCGCACCCGCGCATTCTCCAGATCCCGCTGCGTCTTGCTGACGTCCGCCGGATCGGCCTCGGGGGGCAGCGAGGTCGCATACTGGTTCACTGACCGCTCCCACTCCGTCACCGCCAGCGACAACTTCCCGTTGTGGGCGTAGATCTCAGCCATGTGTGCCAAAATCGAAGGGTCGCTTGGCAGCCGCAGGACTGCCTTGCGCTCGTAGTCTTCCGCCATTGCGTAGTTGCCCTGCTTGAAGTACGTCCACGCCAACGAGTCCAGGTAGGCCCCGTTCTGCGGATCGAAGTGTACGGCCTTCTGCAGCATCTTCATGGCCACGTCCAGCTTTACCCCGCGCTCCGCCAGCATGTAGCCGTAGTCGTTCTCCGTCGCCGCGTTTTCAGGGTCGATCGCCAGCGCCTTGCGAAACTGCTCTTCGGCCAGGTCGAACATCTTCTCCCGCTCCGCAATGGAGCCGCGGAAGTAGTAGATGAAAAGCTTGTCCTCGGGCTTTTGGGCCAGCGTCTCGGCCTTATCCAAAGCTTCAGACGCCTGCTTGTACCGCTTGTTGCGCGATTGCATGTCGGCAATCGTCACAAACACGTCCCGATCGTCCGGCGTGCCTTTCATCTGCGCCTGGGCAAGCTTCAGCCCTTCGTCCAACCTGCCGTTGTCGGCAAGTTGGCGCGCATAGTTCAGTTGCACATCCCGGTTGTCGGGCATGACCTTGGCCGCGACCCCGGAGGCGTCCAGCGCCGCCTTCCACTGATGGGCATCGCGCAAGGCGTCGACTTCACCCTCCGCTCCGCGCGCCTGGTACTCGCCGCCGAGTTGCTCCATCTGCTTGTAGGCGGCGATCGCTTCCTCGTACTTGCCGGACTCGCGATACACAATGGCCAGGCGGTCGAGAAACAGCGCCCGGTTGCTCCGATCGCCATCCTCATACTTCCCGTCGTTCGCGGTGGTCTTGGCAAGAACCGCCTTCATGGTCCGGATGGAGTCCTCAAACCGCCCCAGCGCGTCATAGGTCAGCGCCTCGTTGTAGCTCAATTCGAGGTTGTCCGTGACCAGGCTTTCGGCCTTCTTCAACGTCGCGAGCGCCTGGTCGTAATGCCCCTGCTGTCGCTGGATGTCTGCCTCGCGGATCAGCGACTGCGCATCCTGCGGGTCAGACCCCAGGATCTGACCGTAGATCCTCGCCGCCGCGTCCATCTGCCCGGAAGCCTGCAGCGCCGAGGCCAACCCACGCTTCGCATCGGTGTTGTCCGGATCCCCGTCCACCGCCGCCTGGTAGGCCTTCGCTGCATCTTTTGGCTGCTTCAACTGGTCATAGAGATTGCCCAGGGCAAAGTTCATCCGGGGGGTCCGATCCTCTGCCGGAACATCGGCAAGCGTCTTTGCCGCCTTCGCCAGGTTACCCTGCTCGGAGTAGTTCTGCGCCATGCGCAGCACCACGTCCTCCGAGTTCGGATCGATCTTTTGCGCGGCCTGGAACTGCGCCTCCGCTTTGCCCGACTCGTGGCTGATCCCGTACAACTGGCCCAGCAGAAGACGGGTCTCCAGATCGTTGGGCTTCAACCGCACAATCGTCTCGTACTCCCGGATGGCCGCCTGCAGCATCTCCTGCGTCTGCGGCCCCTGCGCGGACCGGTCATCCAGCGAGCGCAGGTACACACGGCCCAGCAGCATATGCGCGTCCACGTCGTCAGGGTGCCTCTTCACCTGGTCCTGCGCCGCGCTCACCGCCTCCCGAATGCGCCCTAACCGGAAGTACAGCATGGCCACGCCATCCTGCAACTGCGGCGAATCAGGGTCCGCGGTCAGCGCCAGCTTGTACTGCTCAATGGCCTGCGTGGCCAAATCCTGCCGTCCGCTCGCCAGAAACTGCTGCTCATAGATCTTTGCCAGCCCGTAGTGGTAGTACGACCCGGACCGGTCGGTCGCGGCCGGGGGAACGGCAGTCGCGGCCGGCGCCTTCCCCGGCGTCTGCGCACACAGGCCGGAGGTCAACAGGAAGGCACAGCTCAAAGGAAGGAACGAGGCGCGAAAACGAACGGTCATGAAAGGGGTCCTGAACTGCGCGGCGCGGTGCCAAACGGTTATTTAGACGGTACTCTACACCGTTTGGATGCGAACCGGCCGGACCGGTGGTGTGTTACCCATGGCGGAAGTGCCGAACGCCTGTAAACGCCATCGCAACTCCTAGCCGGTCTGCGACAGCAATCACCTCCGCGTCCCGCACCGACCCACCCGGCTGGATGACCGCGGTCGCCCCCGCCTTGGCCACAACCTCCAACCCATCGGCGAATGGGAAGAACGCGTCGCTGGCGGCCACGGTGCCTTCCAGCGGCAAGACCGCCTTCATCGCTCCAAACCGGGCGGCATCCACCCGGCTCATCTGTCCCGCGCCTACCCCGACGCTCTGCCCAAAACCATTTTCCAGTCGCGCATAGACAATCGCGTTCGACTTCACATGCTTGCAAACTCGCCACGCAAACAACAGCGCCGCCGTCTCCGCCCCGGTCGGCTTGCGCTCCGTAACGATCTTCAACGAATCCACCGAAATCGGCGCATGATCCTCGTTCTGAACCAGATACCCACCAGACAGCGACTTCAAAACCAGCCCCGCACCGGCCGGCTGAATCCGCAAGACCCGCAAATTCTTCTTTGCCCCAAACGCCTGCAGCGCCTCTGCGGTAAACCCTGGCGCTACGATTGCCTCGACAAACAGCTTTGCGATCTCTGCGGCCGCCGCGCCATCCACCTCGCGGTTAGCCCCGATCACCCCACCAAACGCCGACACCGGGTCAGCCGCCAGCGCCCGCGTATACGCCTCGGCGACACTCGCCCCCAGCCCCACCCCACATGGATTGGTGTGCTTGATGATCGCCACAGCCGGCTGGTCAAACTCGCTCGCCAGCGCCCAGCAGGCATCCAGGTCGACCAGGTTGTTGTAGCTAAGCTCCTTCCCCTGCAATTGCTCAGCATTTGCAATTCCCAGCGCCGACCCGTCCGTATACAACGCCGCGACCTGATGCGGATTTTCGCCGTACCGCAGGCTCATCTTCCGCGGAACGGCAATGCGCAACGTCTCCGGCAGGACTAACCCCGCCGGCGCCACCCCGGCTTCACTCGCCGCCGCCCGGGCCTCCAGCGTCGATGCGATCGCCGCATCGTAAGCAGCCGTCGTCGCAAACGCGGCGCGCGCCAGTCCCCACCGCGTCTGGCCACTCACCGCTCCGCCGTTCGCCTGCATCTCCTCCGCCAAGCCTTGGTACTGCGCCGCGGACGACACCACCGCCACATCCTCGAAGTTCTTCGCCGCCGACCGCAACATCGACGGGCCCCCGATATCGATGTTCTCGATCAGTTCATCGAGCTCCACCCCGGGCTTCGCCGCCGTCTTCTCAAACGCGTACAGGTTCACCACTACCATGTCGATCGGCTGGATCCCATGCGCTTCCACGGCCGCCACATGATCCGGCTCGGCCCGCCGATGCAATATCCCGCCATGCACCATCGGGTGCAACGTCTTCACCCGTCCGCCCAGCATCTCCGGAAATCCGGTCAGCTCCGCAATGTCCCGCACCGGCAGCCCCGCATCCCGCAGCACCTGCGCGGTGCCACCTGTCGAGATCAGGTCCACACCCATCCCCGCCAGCACATGCCCAAACTCCACCAACCCCGTCTTGTCGGTCACCGACAACAACGCCCGCCGCACAACCCTCGCTTCGCTCATTACGTACTGATCCTATCGACCATCTCTGTGCATCCGAACGCCCAGCGGAAACGCGCTCGCCCCTGCGCGCGCTACAGCAGCATCGCGGCCACGGCGGCCCAATCCACAAAAGCTTCCGAGCCTTTGATCTCACTCCGTTCCTCGACGATCGGCTCAAACCGGTCACCCTGGAATCGCGTGTACTCGTTGCGCCGCTCAATCGCGAACAGATTCTCGATCCCCATCCGGTGGTAGTCGCGGAACCGCTCCTTGAGCCGGCTATACCGGTCCTCCGGGCTAAGGATCTCGAAAACTGCCAGGGGAGGTTCCGTAACAATCGTCCCGGAAGGCATCCGCTCGAACAGCGAGACATCCGGCACGCGATAACGCATCTCTGAAACTTTGACCCTCACCTCAGGAAGGGCAATCAACAGCGGAAAGCCACGGTCTGAAAGAAACCAGGCCATCAGTGCGCGTTGCCAGTTGGCATGTTCGATCTCGCCCACATTCCGCTCCTCCAGGTGGCCGTCCACAAAGTCCATGTCCGATTCAAAGCTCGAGGCAAGGTACTCCGCCTCCGGCATCAAGGGCCCGTTCGCCGTCGCCAAAGCGCCCATCGCACACCTCCTTTGTCCGTCGTCCGCCATTCCACAATATCCCATGCGCGTCCCCGCTCACCGTCGTCCCAAGCTCCTCCCGGCTATCCACGGATGCCCCCAAAAACGTGACGCATCAGCGCGGAACCCTGTACCCTTACACCCATGCTTGACCTGGCATTCGTGCGAGCCAACCTGCCGCTCGTCGAAGAGAAATTACGCCTCCGCGGCACCGACCCTGCACTCCTCCAAGGCTTTGCCGCCCTTGATACCGAGCGCCGCGCCGCCATCACCGAACTCGAAACCCTCAAAGCGCAACGCAACGCGCTCTCGCAGCAGATCGGTCAAATCAAGCGCACCGGCGGGGACACGGCCGCCATCAGCGAGCAATCCGCCGCGCTCAAATCCCGCACCGAATCCCTCGAAAACACTGCCGCCGAACTCGACTCCAAACTCCGCACCGTCCTCGAAGCCCTCCCTAACCTTCCCGCCGACGACGTCCCGGCAGGCACCTCCGAGCGCGACAATGTTTGCCTGAAGACCTGGGGGGAAACCCGACAGTTCCCCTTCCCTGCCAAGCCCCACTGGGAGCTCGGCGAAGCCCTCGGCATCCTCGACTTCGAACGCGCCGCCAAGATCTCCGGCTCTCGCTTTGTCGTCTACCTCGGCGCCGGCGCCCGCCTCGAACGCGCCCTCGCGCAGTTCATGCTCGACCTCCACACACGTCCCAAAGAGGGACAAGCGCACGGCTACGTCGAAGTGCTTCCGCCAGCCCTCGTCAACTCCAAGTCCCTCTTCGGCACCGGCCAGCTCCCCAAGTTCGCCTCGGACCTCTTTCACGCCGACGACCGCGGCCCCTACGTCCCCGGAGAGCTCCAGGACAACGACCACTGGCTCATCCCTACCGCTGAAGTCCCCCTCACCAACCTCTTCCGCGACGAAACCGTCGACCTGAGCGAAGGCACGATCTCCTTCACCGCCCACACCCCCTGCTTCCGCTCCGAAGCTGGCAGCTACGGCAAGGACGTTCGCGGCATGATCCGCCAGCACCAGTTCCAGAAGGTCGAGCTCGTCAAGTTCACCCGTCCCGAGGACTCCGCGGCCGAGCACGAAGCCCTCACCCGCGACGCCGAACTCGTTCTGGAGCATCTCAATCTCCCCTACCGCCGCATGCTCCTCTGCACCGGCGACATGGGCTTCAGCTCCGCGAAGACCTACGACCTCGAAGTCTGGTTGCCCGGCCAGAACACCTACCGCGAGATCAGTTCCTGCTCCAACTTCGGCGACTTCCAGGCTCGGCGCGCCAACATCCGTTACAAACCCGACAGCGCCAGGAAATCAGCCTTCGTCCACACGCTGAACGGCTCCGGCCTTGCTATCGGCCGCACCTACCTCGCCATCCTCGAGAACTACCAGCAGCCGGACGGCACCGTCCGCATTCCCGAAGCGCTGATCCCCTACATGGGCGGCGAAACCCTCATCATCCCGCAGCACCTCGGCCGCCCCGTACTTGCCCGGACGTCCGCCCAATGAACACGCCCATTACCAACCCGCAGGGCCAAAATCCGGGGGCCCCGGAGGGCTCGCTCGCCGGGGTGGAACGCGCAGCGCCAACCGGAGCCAGCGCACAGCGCCAGGCCCCATCGAACCTGCTTCATCGCTACATCTTCTGGACCTACGAGCGCGGCAGCTTCCACTACGACGTGATGGTCACCCTGATCCTGCTGTTTCTGTTCCTCGCGCCGCATTTCATCGACTTCCACGACCGCCCGCTCCCTGATGTGCCCAAGCGCTCGAACGAGTTCCTGATCCGCGACGCCGGCCAGCTCGGCACCATTCCCCGCTTCGTCTTTGAAGTGCGCGCCGAGGACCTCCATAACGCCCGCACCGACGAAGAGATCCATGACCGGAGCGCCGACCGCGGCGCCCGCATCGCCCCCGACGCCCACATCGGCAAGATCACGCCGGTCAAAGACCCCCGCGGCCAGATCGTCGCCTACGACGCCACCGTGCTCCGCGACCATCCAACCGACCAGGAGTAAGTGCATGTTCTCCCGCCCTTTGCAGCTCGATCCTCATCCCCCCCCCATCCGGTCCAGTCTGTGCAGCCCCAAGCACCTGGCCGGAAAGGCCTCGTTCGCCGCCGGGGTAGGCCTCGCTCTGCTGGCGGCCGGCCTTCTGCCTGGCGCCCTGGCGCAGTCTTCCCAGCTCACCGCCGTCTTCACCCAGATGGACGCCGCGAGCAAGCGGTTTGAGAACGCCACGGCAAACGTGGAGCGCGACAACTACGAAAAAGTCGTCCACGACACCACGGTAGAGAGAGGCAGCATCTACCTTGACCGCACGAAAGCGGGCATTGAGTTCGGCGCTACCGTCTTTCCCACCGACGCCAGCGGCAAGCCCGCGGCGTTGCCTTCCCGCATCCTCAGCTACAGCGGCGGCACGCTTCAGATGTTTACCCCCGCCACGAAGCAGGTAGACGTCTTCAGATCCGGCGGGAACCAGAACAAGCTTGAAGGTTACCTCGCGCTGGGCTTTGGCGCGAACAGCCGCGACCTCCAGCAAAACTGGACCATCACCGACGCCGGCCCTGAAACCATCACCGACAACCACCAGCCCGTCAAGACCGAAAAACTGATCCTCGTCAGCAAAGACCCCGGCGTCCAGAGTACCTTCAAGCAGATCACCCTCTGGCTCGATCCCATCCGCGATGTCAGCCTCAAGCAGGTCTTTGACACCCCGTCCGGCGACCGCCAAACGGCCATCTACTCCAACATCCGCCTCAATACCAAAATCAACACCTCGCCCTACAAGATCCCCGCCGGCAAAGGCATCAGCGTAATCCAGCACTAAAGCCAGCTCAGGATCATCTCCGGTAGTGCGACTCTACGGGACTGATCTCACTGCTTACATTCGAGGAACCCCTGAATGACATCGTTCAGGTCCGCGTTGAAGCGGTCGGTCACCTTGCCGGGGATGAGATCGAAGGCGTGAAACACTCCCCTGTACACATGCAGTTCCACCGGAACGCCAGCACGCGAGAGGCGCAGCGCATAGTCGCAGTCCTCATCGAGAAAGAGATCGACACTGCCGACAGCCAGGAACGCTGGCGCCACGTTCGCAAGGT
>CAXUNH010000115.1:0-10354 GCA_964252405.1 uncultured Acidobacteriaceae bacterium
CGAATTCGTAAATCAGGTTGGCGAGATCTTCTTCGTCCGCCTGATTTACCACTTGATGTGCCGAGAGCTCGCCACGCGGATCCATCCGCATGTCCAGCGGGCCTTCGGCACGAAAACTAAAGCCACGGTGCGGCTGATCGAGCTGCAGACTGCTGACGCCGAAGTCGGCGAGCAGGCCGTCGAGCGTGCCGGGCTTGATCTCCTCCGCCATGGCGGAGAAAGGACGAGAGACATACCGTACCGCCGGCATCTCCGGTCCCAACTCTTCGGCCAAGGCCGCGAGGCGCTTCTGCGCTTCGGCCATGGCGTCGGGGTCGCGATCGAAAGCGATGAGGGTCCCAGCGCCGCCCAGCAAACGGGCGATGGCTGCGGAGTGCCCGCCGAGACCCAACGTAGCGTCGGCGTAGGTTCCGCCGCGCCGCACCTTAAGAAGGTCCAAACATTCTTCAAGAAGAACCGGAACATGTTGCGGTGGTTGCATTTGCCTTCCGCCTCATGCGCTCCCTGGGGAGCTTTTGTGCAAACCTCAGGGGCTAAAGCCCCTTCCCTTTTGGCCTCGCTTACGGCACGGCTGAAGCCGTGCCCTGACGAAACCTTGCCTACCCTTCAGGTTCCTCGGAGCGATTGGCTGAGGCCGTGCCCTGAGGAAACCTTGCCTGCTTCTCAGGTCCCGCGGAGCATTTGCCCTGAGGAAACCTTGCGTGCGCTAGATGCCGAGGGCGGAGAGGGCTTCCATGTCCGCCGCCGTCATCTTGTTCTCTTCCAGGCTGACCTCGAACCGGTCACGGTTGACCACTTCGAGATGCCGGCCCTTGCCGATGACCACCACGTCGTCCGCGAGCCTGGCCTTGCTGCGCAGGAGTTGCGGCAGAAGCAAGCGGCCCTGGTTGTCGTAGCCGACCTGCTGTCCGTAGTAGTTGGTTACGTCTTCAAACTTCTTCCGTGCGGGACTCATCGAGGGCACGGTAGCCATCCTGGCCTCGATCTCTTCCCAAACCTTCAGCGGATAGATCTCGGCTCTATCCCCATCGCGGCTGGTGATGAAGTACTCGGTTTCGCCGAAGGCTTCATCCAGGCGGCGCTTGAAGTCGGTGGGGACCTTCAGTCTGCCCTTTTCGTCGACCCGGGTCGGGTTGTTGCCACGAACTGCCATGCTGTTGAACCCGTCCTGATACCCCGTACGTCCCGATGTCGCCCTAAACTGGATCTCGAAGCCTGGTTTCTGGTCCCGATTTACCTCTTTTCACCACTTTTGACCACCGCTTGAGAAAGCATCGGTCAGAGTCCCTGGGAAGTCCAGCCCTAAATTGGTTCCGTGAAGGTTTTTTCCTGACGGGAATGTGGAAAATCCAACCCCTGGGGTGGCCCGTGCCGGCGACCACTACCTGTGGTGTTCACTGTTGAGGATCGTAGCTCGGGTTCTACTTGCGTCGGTGGCGCAAAAGTTGTAGCGAAGAACAGGCGAAACTACACGGTTCGGGGATCGCCATTTTTGCCTCGCTTCTTAAGCACCCAGAGCAGGTACAGGAGGATCAGGAGATTCACCGCGAAAGCGCCGACCTTGTACCAGTTGAAGCGATGGAGGATCTCGAAGGCTTCGACGGGCAGCCCCAGCGCGGTGAGCACGACGGTGAAGTACTCGGCCCAAGTTTTGCGCAGGAGCAGGCCGGTGCCCTCAACGAGACAGAGGATGGCGTAGATGAAGGCGCCTGCCCCGATGCGCCTGAGGTCGTGCGCGTCGATGAGGTCGGCCTTGTCCATGATGATGGAGACCACGCGCCCTTCAGGGTCGATGGGCAGGGCGTCGATCAGGCGCATGACCAGGTCGCCGAGGTTGCGATGCACCAGGTGTAGCGCCCCGGCGCCCACCGAGGTGAAGAAGACTGTTTTGCTGAGCTTGAACAGGCCGACCAGGGTGAGGCCGCGCCGCTCGGCCGCCGAATAGCAGTCGGCCTCCGCGCCGAAGCCCGGGCCGGAGCGCGATTGAAGTTCGTTCGCGGGTCGGGGCTGATCGGCAGCGGCCATGCGCTTTCAGTTGACGGCTCCGGCGCAGGTTTGTCAACGCGGTGAAGCGGCAGGGTGCATGCTTGCCGTCCCACACGAAAACCGTACTTTCCGGAATCCGAACGCCCTGCCAGAGCGTTCCGAGAGTGGGCGTCTTCGAGGCACGAGCCGGGGACGAGCATCAGGTACTTGGGCCCGTGCTCGGGAGACGAAAGGACTACAGATGACGAAGACTTTCTTTACGGCAGTCGCGGGCGCAGCGCTTGCGCTGTCCACCATGGGCGGGGCAGCGCAGAAGACCGACCCGCCCGTGGGCGGCGCGGCGATGTACCCAACGAAGACGGTGGCGGCCAACGCGTCCGCGGCGCCGAACCTGACCACGCTGGTGACGGCGGTGAAGGCGGCCGGACTGGTCGACACGCTGAACTCGGCCGGGCCGTTTACGGTGTTTGCCCCGACCAATGATGCGTTCGACAAGCTGCCCGCGGGCACGGTCGACACGCTGGTGAAGCCGGAAAACAAGGACCAGCTTACGAAGATCCTCACCTACCACGTGGTGTCGGGCACCTATGACTCCAAGCGGCTGGTGAAAGAAATCAAGAAGGCGGGCGGGTCGTTGCAGTTGCCGACTGTGGCGGGTGAGCCGCTGACCTTCACCCTGGACGGCAGCAGCGTGAAGATCACCGACGCAAAGGGTGGCTCGGCCACCGTGACCACCGCTGATGTGTACCAGTCCAATGGTGTGGTGCATGTGATTGACACGGTGCTGATGCCGTAACAGGGCTTAGGGCTCAGGGCTTAGGGCTTAGGGCTTAGGGCTTAGGGCTTAAGTGGAGTGTAGGCGGCGATCCGTTGCGGGTCGCCGCTTTCCTTTGGAGGTTCGCGCATCTTAGACGATGTGCGCCAACAGTTTGAGACGGAGCAGTGGCTTCCCTTTCCCGTTGAGGTGGTGTTTGCGTTCTTTGCGAACCCTGCGAACCTTCCGCCGCTGATGCCGGCGTGGCAAAGGGCGCGAATCGATGAGATCACGTTGGTCCCTCCGCCTGTAAGGCCTGCTGGGACCGGGGCGAGGCCAGGCGTGTTTGCGGGGAGTGGGACGACGCTGCTGATTACAGCGCGGGCCGCGCCGGGTGTGCCCTTGCGGCTGCCGTGGCTCGCGCTAATCGAGGATTTCCGGTGGAACGAGGGCTTCTGTGACCTGCAGGTCAAGGGGCCATTCGCGTACTGGCGGCACTGTCATTCTGTGAGGGCTGAGACGCGCGAGGGACGGGTAGGGACCGTGGTGCGCGATGCGGTGGTGTACGAGCTGCCGCTGCCGGCTGTGAGCTGGATGGTCGCGCCGATGGGGCCCATGGCGATGCGGGCGATGTTTCGCTACCGGCAGCAGCAGGCGGCGGTGTTGGTCAGTGGCTTTGCGCTTGTGTGAGCGAGGAAGCGACATTCGTTCGTTCGCAAGGGCGACAAAACACGTCTCCATCTGGATCTCTGCGGCGACTTCTCGCGATCCTTCAAGGGACTGGGTGGCTTCAACGTAGCGGAGTGCGCGGTCTCCCTTACTGACGAGCATGCGACTCTTCGGTCCTAGGCTGCGGACCCTTCCGACGCGATGCGAAGGGGTCCTTTGCGGCCCAGGTCGCGGGCAAAGCCTTGTGTCTCTTCGATCAGGTGTTGACGAATCCAGTAGTTGGTCGCATTGAACCATCCAACCAAGCGCACCCAGAGTGGATTTCGCACGTCAATGGTGCAGCGGAGTCTTGATTCGTCTCTCGATACGCGGAAAACCTGCATTTCCCAAATGACCTGCAGGTGAAACGGGATGAGATGCATCAGGTAAGCCCGGCTTCTCCTCGAGAAAAGACGGACGTGATTCGGTTCCAGCAGTTCTGTTTCGTAATGCTGAATGATCAGAGCTCCAGCCATGGACTCGACGTTGACCATCCCCTTGAAGTGCTCTCCGCCATTGGTACCGACGGCGCGATGCCCATGCGCACAGGCCTTGTAATCCTCTTCCGAAAGGTTGAACAGCCACTCGTCGAGGTGTATGTCACTCACAGCGAGCGGTACCGAAGCTTCGTGGGTAAAGATCATGGAGTTCTCCCGAATCGACCGAACACGGTTAAGACTGCGCTGCAGGAATGACTTCCTGCTCGGTTCCAACCAGAAACTCACAGGCGTGCAAGTCCAGGAACTTTTCTTCATCGGGACGGATCGTCGCCATGTAGTTAGGGGAATGGAAGACACCAGCGATGCCGGCAAGATCATCGAACCAAAGCTCCGTAGAGCCATCGATGCGATTGTCCGGAAGCCCAGGAAGCGTCTCGCCAGTGGCATGGCATTGCACATAACGCCGTACGTGCTGCTTGACCTCAGGGAGCGCGCTGAACAAGGGTGCATGTTGATTCCGGTGATAGGCTACGAACTCTTCATGGCTCATCTCCGGTTTGCGGCGTAGAAGAATGGTCATCTTGATCATGCTAAGCTCCATATGAACGATGTTCATATACCTCATAGGACGCCCGCAAGCTTGAAAGGTTGCATTTAGTGGCAAAGAAAGAAAGGCCCTACCATCACGGCGACCTGAAGGCCGCGATGATCAAGGCAGCGCTCCAGCTTGTTCGGGAGAAAGGCCCTCGCGGTTTCACGCTGAACGAAGCGTCCCGTACTGCCGGTGTAAGCGTGAGCGCCCCCTACAACCACTTCAAGGACAAGGACGCGCTTCTCATCGAGATTGTCTTGCTGGGCAACCGTACCCTGGAGACGGAGTTGCGGGCCGCGGCGGACACTGTTGCGCCACCGCGGGAGAGGCTTCTCGCGGTATACCTGGCGTACGTCTCCTTTGCGGAGCGTCACCCGGATCTCTTTGCTGTGATGTTCCAGTCGGGGATCGACAAGACGCGCTATCCGGAGGTGCAGGCGTCAAGCGCGAAAGCGTTTCAAGTTGCAGCGATGTTGGCCTTAGAGATCGAGCCTTCCCAAACGACCGCACAGCAATTAGCTCTGGCCATCTGGACCATGGCCCACGGCTTCGCGACATTGAGTGTGGAGGGTGCCATGGCAGGCGTCGGCATCCCTAAAGCGAGAAGCTCAGCCGAAGCTCTGGTGCGCAAGTTGCTCTATTCAAACTGTTCGGGAGAATGAGGGCCGGGATTCCACCTAAGCCCAACCTCGACTCACTGGATTGTCAGGCGTGGACGGGCCGCTTCAGCAGCGGACGGGCGCGCTCAAGGGCGGCCTGGGCTGTGACGCCGTACTTGCGGCGGAGGTCGTCGACTTTGCCATGCTCGATGAACTGGTCGGGCCAGCCGATGCGGAGCACCGGTGTGTTGAGCTCGTGCTCGTTGAGGCACTCCATAACGGCTGAGCCGAAGCCGCCTGCGAGCACGTGGTCTTCCATGGTGATGAGCAGGTCGCAGTGCCCGGCGTAGCGGGTGACGCAGTCAGCATCGACCGGTTTGGCGAAGCGGGCGTTGATCACGGCGACGCTGTGGCCTTCCCCTTCGAGCTCGTGGGCGAGTTTCTCCGCTTCGGGCAGCATACTGCCGAGGGAGAAGATCGCGATGTCCTCCCCGTCCTGCAGAACCTCGGCGCGGCCAATGGGGAGGGCCTGGGGGCGTGCCTTGGGCGTGGCGCCGGGACCCGTGCCGCGCGGGTAGCGGATGGCACTGGGGCCGTTGTGGAGCAGCGCGGTGTACATCATGTCCTGCAGCTCCTCTTCATCCTTGGGGTCCATGTGGATGAGGTTGGGCACGCCGCGGAGATAGCTGATGTCGAACAGACCGTGGTGCGTGGGGCCGTCGTCGCCGGAAAGCCCGCCGCGGTCCATGCAGAAGACGACGGGCAGATTTTGCAGCGCGACGTCATGAACGATCTGGTCGAAGGCGCGTTGCAGGAAGGTGGAGTAGATGGCGCAGAAGGGGCGGAAGCCTTTGGTGGCCATGCCCGCGGCGAAGAGCACGGCATGTTCTTCGGCGATGCCTACGTCGAAGTAGCGCCTTGGATGGTGCGGACGGAAGAGGTCCAGCGCGGTGCCGTTGGGCATGGCCGCGGTGATGGCGACGACCTTGTCATCACTGGTGGCGAGCTTCGTGAGCGATTCAGCGAAGACCTCGGAGTAGGTCTTCTGCGCGGCAGCCTTGGCGCCCCCGGGGGCGCCGCCGGGGGGCGGGTCGTTGGGGGCGCGGCGGCCTGGGGCCGCCGGGGGCGCCCGCCGGTGAGCGGAGCGTAGGGGCCCAGGCCATGGAATTTCTTCTGCTGCTCGAGCGCGGGGCGGAAGCCGCGGCCCTTTTGCGTGAGCGCATGGAGCACAACAGGCTGGTTCTGGGTTTTGAGGAAGTTGAGCGTTTCGATGAGCAGCGGCAGGTTGTGGCCGTCCACCGGGCCGTAGTAGTTCAGGCCGAACTCCTCAAAGATCATGCCGCGGCCGATCACCCCTTTCGCCGCTTCCTCGGCTTTGCGCGCGATGTGCCGGGCTGCCTTGCCGCCGAACTTTTCGAGCAGACCGGTGACGCGGTCGTGGAGGTTGACGTAGGTGGGGTTGGTCGCGATTTTGTGGAAGTACTCGGCGATCGCGCCGACGTTCTTGTCGATGGACCACTCGTTGTCGTTGAGGATGATGATCAGGCGCCTGGTTTGGGAGGCGATGTTGTTGAGGGCCTCATAGCTGATGCCGTTGGTGAAGGCGGCATCGCCGGCCAGAACGACGATGTTCTCGTCGCCGCCGGCCATATCGCGCGCGACCGCCATGCCGAGAGCGGCGCTTAACGCGGTGCCGGCATGACCAGCGCCGAAGCTGTCGTGCTCGCTTTCGGTGCGCAGCATGAAGCCGTTAAGGCCGCCGGCCTGGCGAATGGTGTCGAAGCGATCTTCCCGGCCGGTGAGCAGCTTGTGGACGTAGCTCTGGTGCGAGACGTCGAAGACGAAGTTGTCGCGGGGCGTGTCGAAGACGTAATGCATGGCGATGGTGAGTTCCACCACGCCGAGGTTGGGACCGATGTGGCCCCCGGTTTTCGCAACGCCCCGGATCAGGCGCTCGCGGATCTCTTCAGCCAGCCGTTCAAGCTCTACTGGCCCGAGCCGTTTGACGTCCGCCGGCGACTTGATCCTGTTTAGATACTCGCTCATCCCCTACACCGGCTCCAGACCCGCTCCGAAACAATCGACGCGCCGGGGCGGACGATCGTTTCAGCCTTCCAGTGTATCAATGGGACGCGGTCCGGGGCCGGAAGGTGCTCTGGCGACGGCTGGGCAGCGGGACAGGGTGAAAGGAACGCCGATTCCCTTCGGGAATGACAACAAACGGAGACCTGGCCGGCCCTACTCGTCGTTTTCGCGAAGTTTGGCCACGACCGTGAAGTCCTCAAGCGTTGTGGTGTCGCCTTTGACCTCGCCGGTGGTGGCGAGTTCGCGCAGCAGCCGGCGCATGATCTTGCCGGAACGCGTTTTAGGCAGCGATGGCGTGAAGCGAAGGTCATCCGGGCGGGCCAGACCGCCAATCTCCTTGCCGACCCACTTCTTCAGCTCCGCCTTCAGCTCTTCCGTCGGCTCGTGGCCTTCCTCGAGGGAGACGAACGCGGCAATGGCCTGCCCTTTCAGTTCGCAGGGCCGGCCCACGACGGCGGCCTCGGCCACCTTGGGGTGAGAGACCAGGGCGGATTCAATCTCGGCGGTCCCCAGGCGGTGACCGCTGACGTTGATCACGTCATCGACGCGGCCCATCAGCCAGAAGAAGCCGTCCTCATCGCAGCGGGCGCCGTCGCCGGTGAAGTAGACGGGGTTGCCGTCGGCGTCCTTCACTTCGGAGAAATAGGTGTCCACAAAGCGCTGGTGATCGCCCCAGATGGTGCGCGCCATGCTGGGCCAGGGCTTGGCAATGATGAGAAGACCGCCGTGCCCGGCCGGGACCGGCTGGCCGTCTTTGGACACCACCCGCGGAACGATGCCGAAGAAGGGCTTGGTGGCGGAGCCGGGCTTGGTCGCGATCGCTCCGGGCACGGGCGCGATCATGTGGGCGCCGGTCTCGGTCTGCCACCACGTATCCACAATGGGGCAACGCTCTTTGCCGATCTCACGGTGGTACCACATCCACGCTTCCGGGTTGATGGGTTCGCCGACGGTGCCGAGCAGGCGCAGGGTGGTGAGGTCGTGCTTATGGACCCAATCGGAGCCCCATTTGATGAAGGCCCGAATGGCCGTCGGGGCGGTGTAGAAGACCGTGACCTTGTGACGGTCGACCAGCTGCCAGAAGCGGTCCGGCTCGGGGAAGTTCGGGGCACCCTCGTAGAGAAGAACCGTCGCGCCGTTGGCCAGGGGACCGTAGACGACGTAGCTGTGCCCGGTGATCCAGCCGATGTCGGCGGTGCAGAAGTAGACGTCCTGCTCGTGGAGGTCGAAGTTGATTTTGGAGGTGAGGTACGTGCCTACGGCGTACCCGCCGGTGGTGTGGACCAGGCCCTTGGGCTTGCCGGTGGTTCCGCTGGTGTAGAGGATGAACAGCGGGTCCTCAGCCTCCATGGGCTCGGGCGGGCACTCCGGCGCGGCGGCCGCCACCGCATCGTGCCACCACAGGTCGCGCCCCTCGGTCATGGCTGTGGGTTTGCCGGGATCTCGTTGATAGACAATGACCTGGCGTACGCCGGGACAGCGCGCGACCGCGTCGTCCACGATCTGTTTGAGGTTGATTTCGGCGCCGCGACGATAGCTGACGTCCTGGGTGACGATGACCTGGCAGTCCGAGTCGTTGACGCGGTCGGAGATGGCCTGGGCGGCAAAGCCGCCGAAGATGACGGAGTGGACCGCGCCGATGCGGGCGCAGGCCAGCACCGCGATGGCCAGTTCCGGGGTCATGCCCATGTACACGGCGACGCGGTCGCCTTTGCGGACCCCGGCGTTTCGGAGGACGTTGGCGAAGCGGGTAACCTGTTCGTGTAATTGCAGATAGGTTAGGGTCCGTACATCGCCGGGCTCGCCCTCCCAGATCAGAGCGGGTTTATGGCGGCGTGGACCCTCGAGGTGGCGGTCGACGCAGTTCGCGGCGAGGTTGAGCTGCCCTCCCTGGAACCAGCGCGCGTCGGGACCCGCTCCGGTGAGCACCGTTCGCCACGGGGCGATCCAGGTAAGTTCCCTGGCTGCCTCGGCCCAGAATGTCTCGGGGTCGTCCACACTCTGGCGGTAAAGGCGGTCGTACTCCGCCTCGCTACCCACCCAGGCCCCCGCGGAAAAGCTCGCCGGAGGCGGGAAACGGCGGTCTTCCCGCATAAAGGAGTGGAAGGTGCTGGAGGATTGGTCGGCGGGGGACGGCGGAAGCGCGGGGCTGCTCTCGAGTGGCATGGAGGGTCTCAGCCGCGGCGGTTTTCACAGGCGCGGTGCTCCGGAGTGTAGCCCATGGAGGGGAACCCTCGGCAAATCGGCATCCTATGTGTAGGAAACTAAAGTCACGTGACCTAAAGGGGTAAGTGGAGGGCGTCCGTTTCGGGTCGAGACTCCTGCGGAAGTGCTATAGCGACGCGATGCAGGCTCCGCGACACTCAAACCACACCAGGAGAGCCGAGTGGCCCCCATCCGGGCAACCCTCGTCTAAGACTCCAGGTCGGAATCCAGCCTGCCGGACGCAATTTGGATCGCGCAGAGACCACGGAAGGAACTGATTGACGCGTGATGATGTGCGATCCTACAACCGGTGACCTCCTGCGTGGCCGCGCTGATCGGGTTCTTCCAGGGCTTCGCGTTTGGCGTGGGCTGCGCCCTGGCGGTCATGTACACAATCTTTCCCGGCGGGTACAGGGCAGCGGATCGGGATGCAGCCTTGCCCACCGCACCCAAGCGTCTGCAGCAGACGCGGGTACGCTGCGTACCTACCGGGGGTCTTTAGACGGGCAGGATTTCAGCGTCTTCGAGCAACAAGAGGACGTGGACCGGGTTGAGTCGAAGAGGTCCCCGCAAATCGTTACGCCGGAGTCTCTTCCCCGGACGGAGAACGCGATGACAAACAGGATCTCCCTCCCGTCGTCAAGTTTGCAGGTGATTGCCGAGCGCCGCTCCCCGCGCCGCGATCCCTCCGCCTTTGAATCAGATTTTCGTCGTGAACTGCAGCACATCGCAGGCGGCGAGCACATTTCAACCGGCACGAACCCCACCCATGCCCCCGAGGGACTACCTCGAACGTCTGTTATCGTTCTGGTAACTTCCTCAGGTAATGTTACGGTCCGCGCCAACTGACACACCGAGAGGTTGATCCATGCCCAAGCCACTGATCAGTACTGAACCGAATCCGCCCAGCGTGGCGTTCCGCGACTTCGGCGTATTGAATGACGGAAAGCGCAGCAAGAGCGCGGCGATTACGGCAATTACCATC
>CAXUNH010000116.1:0-10324 GCA_964252405.1 uncultured Acidobacteriaceae bacterium
CCCACCGACATCGAGCTCCAAAGCGGCCCCGCCACCCAGCAAGCCATGCAGGAGAAACCCGACTGCGGCGAGCTCTCCTACAAGGGCTCAGGCCGCCTCGCCGGCCGCAAAGCCCTTCTCACCGGCGCCGACTCCGGCATTGGCCGCGCCGCCGCCATCGCCTTCGCCCGTGAGGGCGCCGACGTCGCCATCGGCTACCTGCCCGAGGAACAAAAGGACGCCGAAGAAGTCGCCAACTACATCCGCGAAGCCGGCCGTAAAGCCGTTCTCCTCCCCGGCGACATCTCCCACGAAGGCGTCTGCCAGCGCCTCGTCGCCGACGCCGTCGCCCAACTCGGCGGCTTGGACATCCTCGTCAACAACGCCGGAAAAATGGGCAAAACCGAAGGCATCCTCGAAACCTCAACCGAGCGCTTCGACGCCCTCATGAAGACCAACGTCTACGCCCTCTTCTGGATCACCAAAGCCGCGCTCCCGCATCTCAAACCCGGCGCCTCCATCATCAACACCACCAGCGTCCAGGGTTACGATCCCTCCCCAAGCATCTTCGACTACGCCATGACCAAGGCCGCCATCGCCAACTTCACCAAAGGCCTCAGCAAGCCCCTGATGGAAAAGCACGGCGTCCGCATCAATGCCGTCGCTCCCGGCCCTATCTGGACTCCACTCCAGGAGGCCGACGGCGAGCGAAAGAAGCTCGAAACGCTCGGCGGTGAAACTCCCTACAAACGCCCCGGCCAGCCCGTCGAACTCGCCCCCGTCTACGTGCTCCTCGCGTCGCAGGAGGCGAGCTATACCACCGGTGAGATCTACGGCGTTACCGGCGGCATGGTCGCTATCGCGTAAGCACTCGCTCAATCCCAGCAAAGACGTGCCCTCCGCCGAGGGCACGTTTTGTATGCCCTGCTAAACTAGTCAGCAATCTGGTCAGGAGCCCATCATGAGCACATGGCAGCTACAGGAGGCAAAAGCCCGGTTCAGCGAGGTCGTAGACTCAGCGGTCAACGACGGCCCGCAAATCATCACCAGGCGAGGCATCAAGACAGCCGTCGTTGTGCCCTTCGCGGAGTGGGAACGGTCCAGGATGCATCGGCATTCCCTTCTTGAAGCGCTCCAGTCTGGACCTCAGTTCGATCTGAACATCCCGCCGCGTGGAGGCCTGAAGACAGGTCGATCGGTGAAGTTGTGATCTTTCTGCTCGATACCAACGTGATCTCCGAGATGCGCAAGCGCAAACCCCACGGAGCCGTCCTGGAATGGTTCGCTTCCTATTCAGAGGCAGACTTTGCCCTCCCCTCCATCGCTCTGTACGAGATTCAGGCAGGCGCCGAGATCACCCGTCAACAGGATCCAGCTAAAGCTCACGAGATCGAGCGGTGGCTCGAGATTCTGCTCCGCCAAACGGTGCTGCCCTTCGACGGACATGCCGCCCGGGAAGCTGCTCGCCTCCTTCAAGGCAGGTCAAAAGTGATCTTTGAGGACGCGATGATCGCCGCTATCGCCCGTGTACATAAGCTCACGGTGGCCACACGAAATGTTCGCGATTTCAGAACTTTCGAGGTGCCGCTTCTCAACCCCTTCCAGAGCCCGTAGCTAGCGGGAGGTGCTGCGTGCCTCTCGTCGCGTGGCAATCAGTCCAAGCCGGACAAGCCGGGCTTCGATCGCTCCGCTCGTTCTTCCGTGAGCCGCAGCAATCTCGCGGGATGACCGGCCTTGATGAAAAGCCGAGCAGAGTCGACCGTCCTCCTGCTTACTCCAGGGCTGACCCGCGTATCCTTGCGTCCGCGCTTCCTTCGACAACTGCGGACCTGACATACCGGAATCTCGAGTTGCGGGAACCGAACGCCCCATCCCGGCCCGTTTCTCTCGCCAGCGGCGTACCCATTCCGTCTCCCGTAAAGCTTCCACTCCAAGCGCCAGAGCGACCTTAACCTCCGGCTGCATCACAACGCACTCGGGCGACAACCGACTGTGATTTTCTGGATCGACACCCATCATTAAAGTGCGCAAAACCCGCCTTGCGTCGCGATAAGCCTGCTCTTCGATCTCTTGTCCCATAAAAAGCTCCACAAAGGGGAAAGCGCCCGAGAATCGGGCGCTCTTATCTTGCAGACCGAGGCAGCTTCTAGAACATCCCCCAAAGGAGCTGGTTATAGACATCATGGTGGAACTGGATCTCCGCCGGCTTCACAATCGTCCCCAGCAGCCGGGGGCAACGGTCCGCCGACGCCTGCTTCAGCTCCGCATAGCGCGCCTTCACATCCTCGCCCAGCAACTCCGTCGTCCATGCTGCGTTCCGGAAGTCCTCCAGCGCCGTGTAGATATTGTCCGGCAGATACCGCTCCGCCTGCCGCAGGTTCGCAATCTCCGCCTTCTTGCCCGCAAGCCCGGTCTTGAAGATCGAATACAGCACCAGGTACGGATTCGCATCCGGCCCGACCGAACGAACCTCCACACGCGCCGACTTCTCATTCCCAATCGGAATCCGCACCATCGACCCGCGATCCGTCGCCGATGCCTTGATCTGGTTCGGTGCCTCAAAGTGAGGATCCAGCCGCCGGTACGCGTTCACACTCGCATTCAACAATAGGCAAAGATCATTGCCCGCAGTCAGTATCTTGTCGACAAACTCCCACCCAAACGTTGAGATCTTCTCCTCGCCGTTCGGATCCCACATCAGGTTCTTTCCATCCTTCGTGATGGACACATTCGTATGCATGCCCGAGCCGTTCACGCCTGTCACCGGCTTCGGCAAAAAGCTCGCGCTCATGCCCATCTGCGTGGCCACCTGCCGGCAGATCAGCTTGTACAACTGGATCTGATCCGCCGCCCCCACCGCGTCGCCATAGCTGTAGTTGATCTCAAACTGCGAAGGCGCCACTTCCGGGTGATCCTTCTCATTCTCAAACCCCATCGCCCGCTGCACCTCGGCCGTCAGGTCGATGAACTCGCGCAGCGGATCGCCCGGCAGCGAGTGGTAATACCCACCCGCGTTCGTGTACTCGAACTTCCCTGTTTCAATGAACTTCCGCTCCGCGTCGATGCCGTCGAACAGAAAGCCTTCGATCTCGTTCGCCGCATTCAACGTGTAGCCGTTGCCCTTAAACTGTTCCTGGGCAAACGTCTTCAACAACCCACGCACATCGCCCGCGTACGGCGTGCCGTTCTTATCGATCACTTCGCCGAACACCAGGCACTTGCCCGCCCCAAAGATGTCCGCAGGCGTCCAGTAAAACGACCCCCAATCCAGCCCCAGCCGCAGATCGCTCTCCCGCTGCGCCGTAAATCCGCGGATTGACGACCCATCGAACGTCAGGTTGTCGAAGCTCTTCACCAGAAACTTCTTGTCGTAGTCCAGCATATGCAGCCGGCCCTCAAGATCCGAGAACACGACCGTCACCGCCTTCACGCCCTTGGTGTCGGTCAGCTCCTTCAGCCGCTGTTCCTGCAGCTGGCCGGGATCAACGCGCTTCTTCCGCTGCTCTTTGGACTCAAGGTTCCGCTCCTCAAGCTCCTCATACGACAACTCCAGAAAGTCCCGGTATTCGCTCGACATGACGCTCCTTGGCTCGGCAGTCCTGCTGCCGCGTGAAAGATGGTGAACCTGCGCTACGAAAAGTCGAGGGCAAGCAAATGACGCCCCATGTAAAAAGTAGCAGAAGATTCATGCAACCCCCGCAGCGCGGGGAAGAACCTCGGTGTAGCCGCGGGCCTCAACCTGGGGAAACGCCCCGCCCGGGCCACAGGGCTTCAGCCCCGGCTGTGACCGGACTTCGTAGCAGCCCAAACGGCCCCGTAGATGCGCAACCCGATCCGCTCATCCCCCACAACCCGCAGCCTCCGTTTCGCCTCACCCACAACCCGCATCTCTACCCGCGACTCCCCCGCCTCCATCAACTCCTAATCCCCCTAACCTGGCCTACAGGTCACGACCCCTGCCCGCAACACTCCGTTCACAGCGCGATGTTATAGTCATCTCGAGGTGACCATGTCCACTCGCAAAACCTCCGTCGCCTCGCCCGCACCTCGACAGAGGACCGCTCAGGCCGCCCGACGCTCCGGTCCCATCGCCGCGGCCCAGGCCAAGGCGCATCTCCTCTCGATCATGGAAGAGGTAAGCCAGAACGGCATACCCGTCATCATTACCAGGCGCGGCAAGCCCCTCGTCCAGATCGCTCCTCTCGATCCCATGCCGCCAGCTCCGGACATCTTCGGCTGCATGAAAGGAACCGTCACCATCACCGGCGACATCGTCGGCCCAGAGCCCGATGAGTGGGAAGCCATGCAGTGATTCTGCTCGACACACACATCCTCCTTTGGATCGCAGAGGACGACCCGCGCATCGGCGCAGCGCTGCGATCCACCCTGAATGAAGCCGCTCTCCACCATGAGTTGTTCCTTTCCCCCATCTCCGTCTGGGAGATCGCTCTGAAAAACTCGCGTGGTCGGCTACACCTTCACCGTCCTTTGCGTCTCTGGGTCCGGCAAACCATGCAACGCGCGAACCTTCAACTCGCACCCATCACCGCGGACATCGCCTGCGCGTGCGCCGAGCTTCCCACAGTCTTCCACGGCGATCCCGCAGACCGTCTCATTGTCGCGACCGCACGCGTCGAGAACATGCAGCTCGTCACTGCCGACACAACGCTGCTCGCCCTTGCAGAACAAGGCTACTTCCAGGCCATCACACTCTAAGGATCACCATGCCCCAGCCCACCCGCGTCGCCCTCATCCAGATGTCCTGCGCTCCAGACCCCGCGGCCAACCTCGCCAAAGCCGTCGCCCGCGTCCGCGAAGCCGCCGTCGCTGGCGCCAACCTCATCTGCCTCCCCGAGCTCTTCCGCGCCCAGTACTTCTGCCAGCGCGAAGACCACGCCCTCTTCTCCCTCGCTGAGTCCATTCCCGGCCCCTCCACCGCGGCCCTCGCCGAAGTCGTCCGCGAACACAAGGTCGTCGTCATCGCCAGCCTCTTCGAGCGCCGCGCCCCCGGCCTCTACCACAACACCGCCGCCATTCTGGATTGGCGGACTGAAGGCTCCGACCATCCCAGCACCAACCAGGACAACATCGCCGCCCTCTACCGCAAGATGCACATCCCCGACGACCCGCTCTACTACGAGAAGTTCTACTTCACCCCCGGCGACCTCGGATTCCAAACCCAGCGCACCTCGGCCGGCCCCATCGGCACCCTCGTCTGCTGGGACCAGTGGTACCCCGAAGCCGCCCGCCTCACCGCCCTCCAGGGCGCCGAAACTCTCTTCTACCCCACTGCCATCGGCTGGCATCCCGCCGAAAAAGCCGAGTTCGGCGAAAGGCAATATGACGCCTGGCAAACGGTCCAGCGCGCCCACGCCATCGCCAACGGCGTCTTCGTCTGCGCCGTCAACCGCGTCGGCCACGAGCTCGGCGACGTCCTCCTCGACGGCCAGCTCAACCGCGTCCCCCCCACCGCCAACGAGGTCGTCGGCATGACCGGCGACTTCACCGTCGGCCCCAACCCCGGCCTCGAGTTCTGGGGCGGCAGCTTCATCGCCGACCCCTTCGGCCGCATCCTCGCCAAAGCCTCCCACGACAAGGAAGAAATCCTCTACGCCGACCTCGATCCCAAAGAAGTCGAGATCACCCGCCAGCATTGGCCCTTCCTCCGCGACCGCCGCATCGACGCCTACGGCGGGATCACCAGCCGCTTTCTGGACTGATCCCGCTCGCCCCGCGAAAAAACAAGCGCGTCCCCGCAGGTTCGGCGTCATCCATCACGGTGGAGGTACCTCATGTTCTTCGTTGCAGGCACTACCGGACACGTTGGCGGCACCGCAGCTCGCCGTCTTCTCGCAGAGGGCAAACAGGTTCGCACACTAGCGCGAGACCCCAACAGGGCTGCATCGCTCGCGGATGCCGGCGCGGAGGTCACCCAAGGCGACTGGACCGACCCCACGGCGCTCGCGTCCGCGCTTCGGGGCGTCGAAGGCGCCTACCTGATGCTGCCGCCCACCATGACGCCCTCACCCGACTTCGCGGAAGCCAAAGCCCTCCTCGGGAGCTACAAGCAGGCGCTGGAACAGGCGCCCCCACCCCGCCTCGTGCTGCTCTCCTCCATCGGCTCCGAGCAGACAAGTGGCCTCGGGCTCATTACCTCCGCGTGGCTCATGGAGCAGGAGCTCGGTCGCCTCCCAGTGCCGACAGCTTTCATCCGGGCAGGCTCCTTCTTTGAGAACTACGTCCCTCTGCTCGGACCCGTAGCCGACGGCGGCGTTCTGCCCAGCTTCTTCAGCCCTCTGGACCGCGCAATCCCCATGATCGCGACGGCCGATATCGGCGAACTCGTCGCGGAGCTCCTTACCTCGGAGTGGACCGGTCGCCGAAGCATCGAGCTAGGCACCGAACAGTCGCCGAACTACGTCGCCGCCGCCATGGCCGAGGTGCTGGGGCGTCCGGTGCAGGCCCAGGCAGTGCCCCGTGATCGGTGGGAGAGCACCTTGCTCAGCTTCGGCTTCCCACCCCCGGCCGTCGGCCCGTACAGCGAGATGATTGACGGTGTGAACAGCGGCTGGATTCACTTCGGCGTCCCCGGCACCGAGCGGCGGCAAGGCAAAACCACCGCAGCCGAGGTCTTCCGGCAAGCTTTGCGCTCCTAGGTTCCGCGTCCGTTTCCCACACGGAACAGAACCCACGGCCAACACAACACCAGCCCCGGAGAGGCACGCATCCAACCTCGACAAATGCTTGCATTCCTCGCTTTGCTCACCACGCTCACAATCCATCAGCAGCCACCGCGTCCGGCGCCCCGGCTTCCGGACCCGCCACCCCCCGCCGACCTAACACTTCCGCCTGAGACCGCGACAACGGTCACCATTCTGGAAGGGCGTGGCGTGCAGATTTACACCTGCAGCGCACAGCCGGGCGGGTATACCTGGGCCTTCCAGGCGCCGCAGGCGGAACTGTTCAACCTGGCCACCGGGAAGGCAGAAGGCCGGCACGATGCGGGTCCTTCCTGGACGCTGGAGGACGGCAGCGCCATCCGGGGCACAGTGCTCCAGAACAAACCGGCGGACAGCCCTGCGGATGTTCCCTGGCTGCTGCTGAAAGCGGAAGCCCTGAGCAGCAGCCAGGGGGCCCTCACCCCCGTCACCTTTGTGCGCCGCTACAACACCCATGGCGGAAGCGCGCCCCCCACCGGGTGCGACGCCGCGCATGCAGGCGAGACCCTGAAGGTGCCCTACTCGGCGATGTACGCGTTCTACGCTGTCCCTCGCTGACCCAACGGGCCCCTAGCGGCGGGGCGATCGGTCTCCCTGGCTCATGTTTGTCCTCGTGCCGGCCCCGCCGGAACGCTTCAGCAGAAAGACGCCCATCCCCAGCCAGAACACGCCCGCGATCCCTTCCACACCCGTCTGACTGCTCTGACGCAGTGCGTCGTTGCCGAGACCTGCAAGGTCGCTTCTGTCGCCGCGGTTGTAGTCGGTGATGGCCCGGCCCATTGTGGACCCCGTGCCCTGGTCCCATTGCGACAGGCACATCCCCAGCAGAACGAGGCCCGCCACCACGGCCAACATTCCCGCTATTCGCGTTCCGCCTGCGCCACCGGCACCGCCACCTTTTGGGGAAATGACACACCTGCCTTTCAGCCCAGGATCCTCTCTTCACGATACCGGATAACCGGTATCCGATCGCTACTCTGTGCACCCGGCCGCGCTTGAAAAACTGGCGCACCCCACCGCAATCCGGCGCATACTGCCCACATGTTCCACGGGTACACGGCGCCGCACATCGCCAATATCCTGCTCCACATCCTTGGGAGCCTTCTCGCGCTTGGGGCAGGGTTCACCGCGCTCGTGGCGTCCAAGGGTGGCCGTCTCCATACCCGTGCCGGCCGGGTGTTCCTCTACGGCTACGTGGTGGTTCTTTTCACCGCCGTCCTGGGCGTCGCGATCTTCGGGTTTCGGTCTTTCCTTGCTGTTGCCACCCTCGCGGCAGGCTATGACGTCTTTGCGGGCTACCGCGCTCTCCAGTTGCGGGGCCGTCGTCCCGGCGCGGGGGACACCGCGGTCAGCCTCCTCGGTCTGCTCGCGCCGGCGCTGTTCATTGGCCTTATGCGCTGGTTGCGACAGCCATGGTCCCCCGCGCTTACGTGGTCCGTGCTGGGCGGCCTCTCTGCGCTGTGCGCGTACGACCTGCTGCGGCACGTGTTTCCGCTCAGCTACCTTCGCAGGACCTGGGTGCAGGAGCACCTCTACAAGATGATGGCCGCGCTCATCGCCCTGGTCTCGACCGCCGCGGCCACGCTGCTTCCGCGCCACATGCCCTGGGCTGCTCTTTGGCCGGTGATCGCCGGTGAGCTGGTCACCGTGACGTACCTGATCCGTGGCCCGCGTGCGTGGCACCGCTCCTCCGGAGCGCCCGGCCGCCGTGCCATGATGAACCAGACGCCGCAAACGGCCCTTGAGGACGGCACTTGAGCCCAAAGCACCACCGCACGCCCACCTATCGCATGCCCGCCGAGTGGGCTCCCCACGCCGCCACCTGGCTGGCCTGGCCCCACAACCCGGACGACTGGCCCGGCAAGTTTCAGCCCATTCCCTGGGTCTATGCCGAGATCGTCCGCTGGTTGAGCTCCGTTGAAGACGTTCACATCCTGGTCAACGATCTTGCGGCCGAGCAGCGCGCGACACGCATGCTGCGTCGCCAGGGAGCCAACCTCCCGCGGCTTCATTTCCACCACTGGCGTACAGATCGCATCTGGCTGCGTGACTCCGGCCCGATCTTCGTGAAGCGAGCCGGGGGCGCCGAAGGTCAGGAAGGCAGAGAGTCCGAAGCCGATCTCCGCATCACCAACTGGCGTTTCAACGCCTGGGCCAAATACCCTAACTGGCACAACGACGACCGAATCCCGCAGCATGTCGCCGAACTCTACGCGATGCCCTCCGTACAGCCCACAATCACTCTTCCGGACGGAACCGAGCATCGTCTTGTTCTGGAAGGCGGCAGCATCGACACCAATGGCGAAGGCGTGTTGCTGACCACCGAAGAGTGCCTCCTCAGCGAGGTCCAGCAGCGCAACCCCGGCGTGACGAAAGCCCTGCTCGAACAGGCCTTCCACGACTTCCTCGGCACCGACCAGGTCCTCTGGCTCAACCGCGGTTGCGCCGGCGACGACACCCACGGCCACGTCGACGACATCACCCGCTTCGTCGCCCCCAACACGATCCTTACCGCGGTAGAACCCAACATCGCCGACGAAAATCACCTTCCACTCGCCGAAAACCTCGAGCGCCTGCGCGAGGCGCGAAAAAGCTACTGGCAGCCCTTCGAGATCAGCACCCTGCCCATGCCCGCCCCGGTCCTCTTTGAAGGCCAACGCCTCCCCGCCAGCTACGCGAACTTCTACATCGCCAACAACCTCGTGCTGGTGCCCACGTTCAACGACCCCAACGACCGCCTCGCACTGAACACTCTCGCCGACTGCTTTCCGGACCGCACCGTCACCGGCATCCACTGCACGGACATGATCTGGGGCCTCGGCGCGCTCCATTGCCTGACGCAGCAGGAGCCCGCATAATGACAAGCGTAGGTCTCACATGGTAGACGCACCCAAAGCAGTCGAAATCGCTCATCAATCGTTAGAAACGCTTGTCCCAGCGTTCGCTTCACTGAACCCACGGGTCGAAGAGATAGAGCAGTCGGTGAACGACAACTCCTGGGTCATTACGTTCCGAGCTGACAACCCGGAACCGACTGAAAAAACGAGCGGACTCAGCAGGGTCTATTTTCCGTATGTCGAGAAGGTTGTCCTAGTCACGATGGACTCAGGGGACCTACTCGCAATCAGAAATCGATCGTACGAGTAGCCAATGCAGCCAAAGCTACTCTTGGACGCGAACTTGCTCCTTCTGCTCCTCATTGGCACCTTTGATCCGCGCTTGCTGACATCCTTTAAGCGAGTGAGCACCTTCACAGACGGTGATCTGCGGCTCTTGATCTCCTTTGCCGGCGCTCATCGAATTGTCACAACACCTCACGTGCTTACAGAGGTCTCCAACCTGGCCAACGCGCTTCCGCTGAAGACTCGCACTGCTTGGTTCCGTCACTTCGGTCTGTTCGCTGAGAAATTCGAGGAGGTCTATATGCCTCTCGTTACTCTGGTAGGGTCTCCGATCTTCGTAAGCTTTGGTCTTACCGATGCCGCTATATCGACGCTTGGACCTGAAGTGGCTCTCGTCACAGAGGACGGACGTCTTCGGAGCTTTCTTGCTCAAACAGGTCTAACGACTTACAACTTGCGGGATATCAGAGCAGGCCAGACGGCTGTTTCAACACGCTTCAGGTA
>CAXUNH010000117.1:0-10291 GCA_964252405.1 uncultured Acidobacteriaceae bacterium
CCCCAGAAACGATGTGCATCCATCCGCTGCCCATCATGGAAGCCATGAACTTGCCGGGCAGCGAATCAGGCGGGGGCGGCGCGGCGTTCATGGGGATGAAATGAAGGAAGCCATTCAGGCCGAAGACGATGAACATGAGACCGAGAAGGACCTGGCAGATCAGGACGAGCGCTTTCATGCGCGGAAGACCTCGAAAGGGATGTCGTGCGGCTTGGGCCCAGGGTGGCTGCCCGCAGCATAGCATCGGTCCGATCAAGGCTGCCCGGATTTCAGCCTCCGGGTTCCTCGCCAGCAATGGAAGAAGTTGCGGGACTGCGCCGCGATAAGGACCATTTTCAGCACAACCGCCGGGATCGCGACTGCCGCACCGTGTGGCCATAGCAGAGCGTGGTACAGCAGAATTTTACGAGGACCGGCGCGAGCAGCGCCAGGGCGAGCGGCACGAAACGATGCCCAGTAGCAACAGACCGGCGACGGTCATCCACGCGCCCCCTCAGCTTGCCGGATGGATCCGTATGCGAGCGGTCGCGCTCCTGCTACAACGGGTAGATGAGTTCTTCAGGGCAAACAGGTGCAGGCGGATTACGGCTCTCCTTGGAGGGCAAGGTCGCGCTTGTGACGGGTGGTTCGCGCGGGATTGGGGCGGCGGCTGTTCGGCTGTTCCGTCAGGCAGGGGCGGACGTGGTGTTCAGCTATCGCAGCAGGGCAGCGGACGCCGAGGCTTTGGTGGCCGAGACGGGCGGCGAAGACCATTGCCGCGACATTCGCCAGGAGTTATCGACCGCGGATGATGGCGAGGCGCTGGTGAGTGCGGCGACTGCCGTCTTCGGCCGGCTGGACATCCTCGTGATCAATCATGGGGCCTGGCCGCCGCACGATCAGCCGATTGCCACCATGACGACCGAGCAGTGGCGGGGCACGATGGGCATCAATCTGGACAGTGTGTTCGGCCTGGTAAGGGCGGGGGCACGGCAGATGCTTGGGGCGCAAGCCGCCCTCGCTGCGCAGGGCCCTTCGGCCACGCTGCATGCAGGGTCTGGAGAAGTCACGCCGAACAGCTTGACGGACGCGACGGCCTCCGTTGGACGGAAAAAGTACGGTCCCGGAGAGCCTACGCCTGCGACGGAAGCCGAAAAGGACGTCGATGCCCGCGAACTGCTGGAGGAGGTGGTGTACAGCGACCGGATCCCGTGGCCTGCGCCGGAGCAGTCGCCCGGGTCTGTGCCGGCGGGGCAGGGCGTGCGCGGACACATAATCCTCGTTGCCTCCACGGCTGCGCAGCGGGGCGAAGCGTTCCACGCCGACTACGCTGCCAGCAAGGGTGCGCTGCTGAGCCTGACAAAGAGCCTTTCCAGCGAACTTGCGCCGCAGGGGATTCTCTGCAACTGCGTTGCCCCGGGCTGGGTGCGGACGGAGATGTCGGCTGGAACTTTGAGCGACCCGGAGGCGTCCAAGAAGGCGTTGGGGTTCATCCCCCTGGGCCGCGCCGCTGAGCCCCAGGAGATTGCCGGGCCCATCGTCTTCTTGTGTACGCCATGGGCAGGCTTCATCTCCGGCGAGATCTGGAACGTGAACGGCGGCGCTGTGCTGGTGGGGTAAGCGTTGCGTCAAAGTTAGTAGAGTGGTGGACGTGCAAAAAGCAGGGAGTGGGTTTCGGTTTCTTCGTATTGCGGTAGCGGCCCTGATCTGTTGGGGTCCGAGTCAGCTTCACGCGCAAGCGACAGGCTCGGGTACGGCGGAGCCGCAGGGCGCTGTTGAGCAGGCGCAGGGGCGCAAGCTGCTGGACCAGATGGTCCAAGCACTGGGCGGAGACAAATGGCTGCATCGCGGCACGGAGCGGCTCGAAGGCAAGGGCGCGACCTTCTATAAGAGCGCACCGAACCCGTATGAAGCGCAGTTTGAGGAGTACCTGCGCCTGGAGCCGTTTGCTGAGCGGATCGTGATCGTCTCCAAGATGGGCGTCTTCATTCCAACGAGCAAGCGCGATGTCGCGGAGATCTGGACCGCGGACAACGGCTACCAGGTTACGTTTCGCGGGCGCAAGGAGCTGCCGAAGATCGATGTGGAGGAGTTTCAGCGGCGCCGGCGGCACAGCATCGATCTCGCCGTAAACGACTGGCTGAAGCGTCCGGACACTCTGGTCACCTTTGAAGGCTCGTCCATGGACGACAGGCATCTGGTGGATAAGGTCAGCATCCTTACCGCGGACAACGACGGCATTACGCTGACGCTTGACCAGGAGACACACCTGCCGCGCAGCCGAACCTTTCAGTGGCGCGACGCTGTGTACAAGGACTTCGACACCGATGTGGAACGCTACGACAACTGGCAGCCGGAAGAAGGCATCATGACAGCCCTGACGATCTCCCGCTACAAGAACGGCGATATGGTGAGCCAGCGCTTCCTCTCCAAGGTGCAATACGGGCTGCAGTTCGCGCCCGACCTGTTCGATCCGGACCGGCCGTTGAACAAGAAGTAGCCCCGGCTGATATTCTGGGCCACGCTATGAGTGAAACGGACACCGCAAGCGCGGTCGAGGAAGTCCCCGTGCCTGAAGCGGGGGCAGCGGCGGGGGCAAAACGCACGCTGGACATCAACGAGATCATGGGGATCCTGCCCCATCGCTATCCGTTTCTGCTCATCGACCGGGTGATCGACATGGAGCGCAAGCAGCGCATCGTGGCGATCAAGAATGTGACGGCCAACGAGCCCCAGTTCACCGGGCACTTCCCGGATTTCCCGATTATGCCCGGTGTGATGACGATTGAAGCGATGGCCCAGGCAGGCGGCGCACTGTTGCTGACCGAGGTGCCTGACCGCGACAGCAAGTTGATGGTCTTTACCGGCATCGACAAGGCGACATTCCGCAGGCAGATTGTTCCGGGCGATCAGTTGCGCATCGAAGTGACGGTGTTGAACTGGCGTTCGCGCGTGGTGAAGATGCAGGGCGTCTGCACGGTGGACGGCGCCGTGGCGGCAGAGGCCGTGATCACCTGCATGCTCGTTCCGCGGCCCCGGAGGGCGAAGACCGCGAGTGGCGCTGAACCGGCAGCCGAGCAGAGCGCGCACCAGGGCTGAGATGGCGAGCACGCGCGCAAGCAGGGGCGGGCCGAACATTCATCCAACGGCGGTCGTTGCTGACGGCGTCCTCGTGCCCGCAAGCTGCACGATAGGCCCGTTCTGCACGGTGGGCGCGCATGTTGTGTTGGGCGAGGGCTGCTCGCTTGTCTCGCATGCCGTGCTGGACGGACATACTACTCTGGCGGCGGGCGTCACGGTCCACCCGTTCGCGGCGGTCGGTGTCAGTCCACAGGACCTGAAGTACAAGGGCGAACCGACGCGCTGTGAGATCGGGGCAAGAACCGTGATCCGCGAGTACGTGACCATCTCGCGCGGAACCGCAGGCGGCGGTGGTGTCACGGTTGTGGGCAGCGACTGCCTCATCATGGCGTACACGCACATCGGCCACGACTCGCAGATCGGGCAGGGCGTCATCCTCGCCAACGGAGCCACGCTGGCCGGCCACGTCACGGTGGAAGACTACGCGGTGGTGGGCGCGCTGAATCCTGTGCACCAGTTCTGCACGGTCGGGCGGTATGCCTACATCGGCGGCGGGACAACGATCACGCAGGACGTGCTGCCCTACTCGCTGACCAGTGTTCGTCGGGAGAACCGGGCCTTTGGCCTGAACAGGGTTGGGCTGGAACGCCGCGGTTTCACCCCGGAAGAGATCAAGCAACTGCGCGCAGCGTACAGGCTGCTGCAGGGATCGCACATGAATACAACACAGGCCCTCGAAGCGATCCGCGAGCGGGTGGCCAGCGGTGAGTTTGGCGAGCGGGTGGCCTACCTCGCAGAGTTCATCGCAAAGAGCGAACGTGGAGTGATCAAGTAGCCCCTATGACGACGACCGGCGTTCTGGGTCTGATTGCCGGGAACGGTCGCTTTCCGTTTCTGCTGCTGGAGGCCGCGCGTGCGCAGGGACTGCGCGTTGTGGTTGCAGCGATCAAGGAAGAGACCGACCCCGAGATGAATGGGCGTGCCTCGCGCGACCCGGAGGGCGTGAGCGTGCACTGGCTCTCGCTGGGAGAGCTTTCGCGGCTGATCGAGACATTTCAGCGCGAAGGTGTGGCGCGTGCCGTGATGGCGGGGCAGGTTCGGCATAAGCAGATCTTTTCGAGTATCCGGCCGGACTGGCGGCTGGCGAAATTGCTGCTGAATCTCCGCACACGCAACACCGACATGCTGCTGGGCGCGGTAGCCAAGGTGCTCGAAGACGAAGGCATTACCCTGATCTCGTCGACGAGCTTTCTGGAGCCGATGCTCGCGCCGGAGGGCGTGATCACGGTACGCGAACCGGACGCTGCCGAGAGCGAAGATATTCGTTACGGACTTGAGATAGCGCGTGGGATTGCGGGCTTCGATCTCGGCCAGACAGTGGTGGTTGCGGCGGGCGCGTGCGTTGCCGTGGAGGCGATGGAGGGGACCGATGCCACCATCGCCCGGGCCGGCGAATTGATGCGCAGCCTTGATGAAGAGGCGCGCACATTGCATCGCAGGCGCACCGTGGGGAAGGGCGCCAAGCCCGGGGAGGACATGCGCTTCGATGTGCCCATAGCGGGCGTGCCGACGATTGCCGCGATGCGGGCGGCAGGGGCGACGTGTCTTTGCGTTGAAGCCGGACGCACCCTGTTGTTCGATCGCGAAGGTATGAGGCGCGCGGCCGATAAGTCCGGTATGGCGATCATCGGGGTTGCGGGGCCGGCTCGCTGAACTTGCCCCCGCCAAGCTGCGGGAGCAAAACGTGACGCCGGATCGGAGCAAAGGCGTACGATAGGCTTCACCGGCGCAGGATAGCCGTTTTCGAAACGAAACGCGCCGAAGGAGCTCTCCCCTATGTTCGCAAGACGCGCTTTTCCTACCCTGGCAGCCTGCGTTGGCGGTTTGTCGCTGATGTTGCCCTCTGTTCCTGCCCTCGCCGCGGACATGCCGCCGGTCGGCGCCGCAGCGCCAAGCTTCACGTTGCCCTCCCAGGAGAACGCGCCGGTCAGCCTGAGCGACTACAAGGGCAAGTGGGTTGTGCTGTACTTCTATCCCAAGGATCAGACCTCAGGCTGCTCGCTGGAGGCGCACAACTTCCAGCGCGATCTGCCGAAGTTTCAGGCTGCGAATGCGGTCGTGCTGGGCGTCTCTATGGATACGGTCGACAGCCACAGGGTGTGGTGCACCAAGGACTCGTTCACCTTTAAGATGCTGGCCGACCCGGAGCACAAGGTCGTGGACGCCTATGGTGTGCCCGTGCGCCAGGTGACCATCAACGGCAGCCCGACGAGCATCGCCATGCGCGACACATTTCTGATCTCGCCGGAGGGCAAGATCGTGAAGGTGTGGGAGGTCAAGGACATAGCCAACCACAGCGCCGAGGTGCTGGCCGCCTTGCAGGCCATGAAATAAGCGCCCTCGCTGTGTAGCGTAGATCACGCCCGCACTCGAGGAGTGCGGGCGTTTTCCTGGGCATGACAGCGCAGGGCTGCTTACTTGGCTGACTTCGATGCGCTCTTCTTCGACGCCGTCTTCTTCGACGCCGTCTTCTTGGTGGCGGTCTTCTTTCCGGCCGTCTTCTTCGCCGGCGCCTTCTTGGCGGCCGTCTTCTTGGCGGCCGTTTTCTTTACAGCGGTTTTCTTTCCTGCGGTTTTCTTTGCCGAGGATTTTTCGGCTGCTTTCTTGGTTGCCAAGGTCTTACCTCTCGATGTGAAGTTTGTGCTGCCACTGCCCTTTTTGCTCGCCGTCTTTTTGGAGACAGCACCTCCCCGCGAAATCCGGGCGGACTTCGCGGCGGAACCTGAAAGCTTCTTGACGGCGCTCCTGGATGACTTCGCAGGAGTGCCTTTGGCGGCCGTCTTGCCGGCGCTTTTCTTTTTGGTGACTGCCTTCTTCGCAGCCGTTTTCTGTACTGATTTCTTCGCTGCGCTCTTCTTCGCTGGGGTCTTCTTGGCCGAAGTTTTCTGCGCGGCGCCGGCACTTCGCCGAGCTCTCGCAGCCTCGGCGGAGTTGCGCAGAGACTCACCCACGCTGGGCAGCGCTTCATCCCGTTGCGGCAAGCGGGACAACGCATCCGGCGGATCGTACGGGTCCACGGGCGTACTTGCGACCGCATCCATCTGCGCGTCCTCAGGATGCGTACTGCCCACCTTGACCGTCATCTCATCCCGCGACTCTACGTCAGCGCCTGGTTCCCCATCGGGGCTAAGCTCTTCGTCCTCTTCCTCGTCCTCTTCATCCGCCGCGTCCAGATCGACAACGTCATCATCATCGTCCTGGTCGTCGTCATCGGCGGCTGCGTAGAGCTTCAGGGTCTCGTCATCCAGCATCGTTTGCCTCTCTCCATCCGTTCTGCCCGTTGAGGACGTCGTGCAGAACGTGGTGCGCTTGATTGGCTGCGTTGCTCTGAACTTCGATCAGCAAACACGCCTTCTCGCGCGAAGATTAGCAACAGATGTACGCCGCGGGTACACAAATAGCAAGCACTACTTTTGGTGCAAGCTATTTTTCTTTTCAAGGATGAATCGAAGTGGATGCGCTTCGCTTGTTTTCTCTCTTCAACGACGTCTCTTGCGCGGCGATGCAGTGCTCGCATGCGATGGACTGCTATGTGCTCTGCTACGTGATCCACTGCTATGTGCTGCGCTATGACTGCTCCTTGCGCCACTGCGAGACGATGCGGAGCTTCGCGAACTGCGACTGCGACGTGAGCTTCGCGAGCCGGGCGCGAGACGTATCGGCTCGGCCACATAGATGGAGCGGCCTGGTGTGAGATGGCCTCCGATGCCGCTGTTCCACTCTCTCAATTGTTCTGCGGTGATGCCGAAGCGATCAGCCACTGTGACAAACGAATCACCGCGACGCACTGTGTATTTCTGCTGCCCCGGCGTGGAGCCGGAACCTGAAGAGACCGGGATGATCAACTCGTCGCCAGCTTCGAGAGGCTGCGTCGGCGTGACCTCGTTGTAGGTCGCCACGGTCGATGAGCTGACATGAAAGGAAGCTGCTACCGTATCCAGCGTCTCTCCAGCCTTCACCACATGGAAGCGCCACGAAGCGCGGTCTTCTTCCGGGATGTCCTTGATGCGCGTGAGAAAAACGTCTTTGGTGCCCGGCGGCAGATGAAGGTCATAGCTGATGTCGCGCGGTGTGGAAAGACGCAGAAGCGCGGGATTGAGCGCAACAATCTCCGCTACAGTGGCGCCGGTCAAATCGGCCGCAAGCCGCAGATCGAGCGCATACTCCGTCGTTACGGTGTCAGAAAGCACAGGAGCTTCCGGCACCACGCTGGACAAACCATACTGCTGTGGGTTCTTGGTCATGATGGCCGCGGCGAGAACGCCCGGAACATAGTTCCGGGTCTCAGCCGGAAGTGCACCCAAGCGATAGAGCTCCCAGAAGTCGGCATAGCCTGTGCGCTGCACGGCACGTTGCACATAGCCCGGACCCCAGTTATAGGCGGCCATCGCCAGGTACCAGTCACCGAACTGGTTGTAGAGCGACTTCATGTACTTGGCCATGGCTATGGTGGACTTCTCCGGATCAAAGCGCTCGTCGAAGTACCCGTTGCGCGCCAACCCATACGCGCCGGCAAACGGCATGAACTGCCACATGCCGCCTGCACCTGAACTGCGATTGAGCACCTGGGGCTGAAAGCCGGACTCCGCTACGGCGAGGTAAATCAGGTCCTGCGGCACACCATATTGGCTCAGGATGCGCGAGATCATCGCGTGATATTTGCCCGCCCGTTCCAGCGACCGCACCAGATGCGCGTGACCTGCAGGGGAGTTTGAGTAATAGCGGATGAAGCCGGCAACGTAGTCGTTCACAGCCAGCGGAAGATCCGACTGCGTGGTCTTCAGTTCAGCGGTCACGCGACCGATCAGGGCCGGGTCCGGCGCAAACGTCACATCGGTGGAAGCCACATCCAGCGGCGTCTCTTCTTCTTTCGGTGAGAAGCCGTTGCCCTGCTTCAGCGCTACGATCTCCAGCGAATTGATTGCCGTGAGCAGGCGCTCGAACTCGTCCGAGAGCTGTGGGTCATTCTTCAGATCCATGCCGGAGGAGAGCATCAGATCCACGGCGGCGTCGAAGTCCGCTCTCGCGGCATCCAGCCGGCTGTTGTTGTAGTTGTTCACCCCGGAGGTGTAGCTGGCATGCGCGCGGTTCACAAGATCCTGGATCTTTTGGGCGTGCTGCTGTGCGGCGTACTGCTCCTGCGCGCTCACCTGGGCAGCCGTGGCGCCTGGGTTCTGCGCCGCGGCGTTCGACGGCCGCTGCTGTGCGGTCAGTGCGGGCGGAAGCAGGAGCAGCAGCGCGCCCACGAGAACGGATGAGGAAGAAGCTTTGCGCCCAGGAACGGAGCGGCTTGGAGCTTGAAGGGGCAGGGAAGAGAACCGCCGAACGCTTGCCATCTCTCTCTATTGTAGAAGTTCGCTCCGTGTCCCCGCACTCCGCGTCGTTGGAGGGTGAGAGCGGCAGGCCATGCGCTGGTATCCTAGACTTTCGAGAGGTTTTCGCCCTCGCCGGAAAGCCAGAATCCAGTGGACCCCAAGTACATTCGCAACTTCGCGATCATCGCGCACATCGACCATGGCAAATCGACCCTCTCCGATCGCCTGCTGGAGCTCACGGGCTCGCTGACCGCACGCGAGATGCAGGAGCAGGTGCTCGATGCCATGGACCTGGAGCGCGAGCGGGGGATCACCATCAAGGCACACACGGTGCGCATGATGTACCGCGCGCCCGATGGCAATGACTACCAGTTGAACCTGATCGACACGCCGGGTCATGTGGACTTCAGCTATGAGGTGTCCCGTTCGCTGGCATCCTGCGAAGGAGCGCTGCTGGTTGTCGATGCATCGCAGGGCGTTGAGGCGCAGACGCTGGCCAACGCTTACCTCGCGATCTCGAACGGGCTGGAGATCATCCCGATCATCAACAAGATTGATCTCCCGAGCGCCGACATTCAACGCACCAAGGACATGATCGAAAAGTCGGTAGGCTTGCCGGCCGATGACGCGGTTGCGGTCAGTGCCAAGACGGGTCTCAACGTCGAGCAGATTCTCGAGGCTGTGGTGCATCTGCTGCCGCCGCCCAAGGGCGATGCGGACAAGCCGTTGCAGGCACTCATCTTTGACTCCTGGTTCGACGCCTATCGCGGCGTGATTGTGCTGGCGCGCGTGATCAATGGCCGGCTGCGCAAAGGCGACAAGATCAAGATCATGTCGAACGGCCGAACCTTTGATGTGGATTCGCTCGGCGTCATGACTCCCAAGCCGGTGGAGTTGCAGGAGCTCTCCGCGGGCGAAGTCGGCTTCTTCGTCGCGACGATCAAAAACGTGGCCGATACCAAGATCGGCGACACGATCACGCATGTCGATAACCCTGCGACAGAGGCGCTGCCCGGCTTTGAAGACATCAAGAGCATGGTCTTCGCCGGGCTCTACACGGTCGATTCGCATGAACACGGCATGCTGCGCGACGCGCTGGAGAAGCTGCGGCTGAATGACAGCTCGTTCAACTTCGAGCCGGAAAGCTCCGTGGCGCTGGGCTTTGGCTTCCGCTGCGGCTTCCTCGGGCTGCTGCACCTGGAGATCATTCAGGAGCGGCTGGAGCGCGAGTACAACCTGGATCTGATCATCACGGCGCCGGGCGTTCGCTACAACGTGACCATGACCGATGGCTCCGTGCTGGAGGTGGACAATCCCTCCCGCTGGCCGGATCCGACCGAGATCGAGACCGTGGAAGAACCGGTGATCACAGCCAAGATTCTGACCAATGAGGAGTATGTCGGCGGCATTCTGAAGCTGGTCGAGGATAAACGCGGGCGTCAGCAGAATCTCGAATACGTCTCCGAAACCCGCGTGATGATCACCTACGAACTGCCGCTGAATGAGATCGTGCTCGACTTCTACGACCGTCTCAAGAGTGTGTCCCGCGGCTATGCTTCGCTGGACTACCATCTGGCCGGGATGTGGGTTTCGCCCATGGTGAAGATGGACATCCTGGTGTCGGGCGAGCCTGTGGACGCTCTGAGCATCATTGTGCATCGCGATTTTGCGTATGAGCGCGGCAAAGCCTTGGTCTCCAAGATGCGCGAGTTGATCCCTCGCCAGATGTTTGAGGTCGCGATTCAGGCGGCGATCGGATCGAAGATTGTTGCGCGCGAAACGGTTACGGCGATCCGCAAAAACGTCACCGCCAAATGCTACGGCGGCGATATCAGCCGCAAGCGCAAGCTGCTGGA
>CAXUNH010000118.1:0-10255 GCA_964252405.1 uncultured Acidobacteriaceae bacterium
AGATCAAACCGCCGTTCGACTGCATGATGCGCAAACTCGCCGCCTGCAGGCCGCTCTGCAGCCGGCGAAGGTAGCGCGCCATGGACGGTGCCACATACGCATTCATCGTCGTGGTGGACCAGCGCTCGTACTCGCGGTACTCGGGCAGGATCTCGTGGGAGGCGGACACGCGAAATCCCGCCGCCCGTAGCCTCGCCGCCGCCGCCGCCTCATGCACCGGGTTGCGGTACGAGTGCAGAAAGCACACCGCGACGGACTCGATCTTGCGCTCGTCCAGAGCCGCGATCGCGCGTTCCAGATCTTCCGGTTGCAGCGGCTCCAGCACATCCCCGTCCGCGGCCAGGCACTCGCGAATGCCAAAGGTGTGCTCGCGATCCACCAACGGCTCCGGCCGTTGCACCCGGAAGTTGTACAGTTCCGGTCGCGTCTGCCGGCCAATGCGCAGCACGTCCTCAAACCCCGCCGTGGTCAGCAGGGCGACGCGCGCTCCCTTGCGCTCGAGCACGGCGTTGGTCGCCACGGTAGACCCGTGCGTCACTTCGGTGCCCGGCGCCTCACCCGCCAACGCCCGCACCCCCTCCAGGATGGCCCGCGACGGATCCTCCGGCGTGGAGCGCAGCTTGTGCACCCGGATACCTCTCGCATCGAGACACACAAAGTCGGTAAAGGTACCGCCCGTGTCCACGCCAATCCGCGTCATCCCTTTGATCATGCTTGCTCGCGCCGAAAGTGACAACGCACACCGCTTCGTCTCAGCCCAGGTGCCAGTGACAGAACTGATACACTGGAGAGCGACACACCGGCGTAGGCGCCGTCAGTCCAGGCCTCCTCCGCGCCGCTGTGATCTCCCCCGCTCGCTGCGGTCCCCAGGGGTTCCTGACCACGACATGCTCGTCACGTTTCTTGTCATCCTCCATGTCATCGTGTGCCTGTTCCTGGTAGGGGTCGTCCTGCTCCAGCAAGGCAAGTCCTCCGACCTTTCCGGAGCCTTTGGCGGTGCGGGCTCCCAGACCGCCTTCGGCCCGCGCGGCGCAGCCAACCTCCTGACGCGCCTCACCACATGGTCCGCCATCATCTTCATGCTGACCTCGATCGGCCTGACCGTCGCCCTGGCCCGCTCCGGCGGCAACAAGTCCGTCCTCTCGGGAACCGCCACACACTCGTCGAGCCCGGCCCGCAAGTAGTTCCTCCTCCGTTCGCACCAGGAGCGCGGGCCGCGGCCTGCGCTCTCTCGTTTTCCGCCCACCCAGGAGCGTCCCCCAGTGATCCGAAGCACCTTCCCTGTTGGCCTGCTCGGCTGCAACTGCACGGTACTCGGGGAGGCGAGCACGCGTGACGCTATCGTGGTCGACCCTGGGGCCGAAGTTAGCCACATCCTCGCCATCCTGGCCGCGCAGGGGCTCACCCTGCGGTACATCCTGGTCACCCATGCGCACATCGATCACATCGCCGGCGCCCTCGCCCTCAAACAAGCCACCAGCGCGCCGGTCCTCTACAACCAGGACGACCTCCCCCTGGTGGCCATGATGGACGTGCAGGCAGGCTGGCTGGGCATCGCAACACCACAGGTCCGCCCGCCCGATCACTCCCCCGCCGACAACGAGATCCTCTCCCTCGGCGAGCTTCACGCGCATATCCTGCACACCCCCGGACACACCGAGGGCAGCCTCTCGGTCTACCTGCCCGAACAAAATCTGCTGCTCGCCGGCGACACGCTCTTTGCCGGCTCAGTGGGCCGCACCGACCTGCCCGGCGGCAATACCGGCAAACTGCTGGCGAGCATACGCGAACGCCTGCTCCCCTTGCCCGACGACACGGTAGTGGTCCCCGGCCATGGTCCTGAGACCACCATCGGCACCGAACGCCGCACCAATCCCTTTCTCACCTGAGCCTGCGCCTTGCCCTGTGCTCACAGCGGCAACCGTTGCAGTCCCTCCTCCCACACCGCGGGCTCCGTCAGCAAACTCAGCACGCACCGCCCCGCAGGCAGACCGTAAAACTCTCCCGGCTGTACCAGCACCCCCGCCCGCATCGCCGCAAACGCGAAGTCTTCGCCATCGACATGCCGCGGCACCCGCAGAACAACCGTCCACCCGGCCTCCAGGAGAAGCCGGTCCCCCAGGCTGCCCCGGAGCCGCCGGTCCAGCGTCCGCAAGTTCGCACGGAGCCGCTGCTGAATCGCCGCCTGCACCTCGAAGCGGCCCCGCAGCCATGAACCGAGCGCGCACTGTACGGGAGCGTTCATCGACAAAAACGTGTCCGCGACGATCTCCAGCCGCCGCATGGCTTCATTCACTTCCTCGTCGGGTCCCGTTGCGGCGATCCACGAAACTTTCATCTGCGGCAGAGCGCAGACCTTGCTGATGCCGCTGAGGGCAAAGCTCAAGCAGCGTGTTCCCGTCGCGAAAGTCCGCTCCCCCACGCCTTTCACCCCCGCATCGCTCAAGGCGTAGTCGAGGAAGACCTCGTCGGCAATCAGCGCCAGTCCCCGTTCCACACAGATTGCCTCCAAAACACGCCGGTCCCCCTCCGTGACGAAGTTGCCGGTCGGATTGTTCGGGTGCACCACCACCACAGCACGTGTCCGCTCGGTGATCGCCGCCAACAGGCTCCCGAAATCGATACTCCACCCCGCGCCCACGCCGGGTTCGTAGAACAACCTGTACTCGCGCAAAACCACGTCATCCAATCGCGCCAGAAGATCGAACAACGGATAGCTTGGCCGCGCAATCAGAACCTCATCCCCGGGGTCACAGAGCAGGCGAAACAGAAAGCTGTACGCCTCGCTCGTGCTCGTGGTCATGCAGATCTGGTCGACCGGCACATCCGCCCGCTGATCCCGGTAGTAGCCCGCAACAGCCTCCCGCGCGACCGCCATCCCCAACGGATCCGGCGTGTAGCGGAGCGCTGCCTCCGCCGCCAACGGCCTCAGCACCTCCGCCGGCTGCGGGCCCAGTCCGCATGCTGTCGGGTTCGAAACCGTCAGGTCATAGACCGTCCGTCCGCTGCCCCGGAGCGCCTCCGCCGCCTCCGCCCAGCCATTCAAGCCGGGCTCCCAGGCCGTGCGTTCGGAAAACCTCATCCGCTCAGCATAGCCGCACGAGGCCCCCGGGGCCCCGAGGCCCTTTGACAGCACTCCCGCCCTTTGCTCCCATAGAGCCAACATGCCCTCCACTCCGCAAGCCCCTCCGGTCGAAGCTGTGCTCTTCGACTACGGCCTGGTCCTCTCTGGCCCGCCCGCCCCCGCAGCCTGGGCCGAAATGCAACGTCTTCTCGGGGCAACAGACCCCGCCTTTCACGACGCCTACTGGCGCTACCGCCACGACTACGACCGCGGCGCACTCAGCGGCGCGGCCTACTGGCACCGCGTGGCCGCGGATCTCCGCCGCCAACCCACGCCCGAAGAACTCACGGGCCTGCTCGCAGCCGACGTCGCCCTCTGGACCCAGCCCAACCAGCCCATGATCGACTGGGCCACCCATCTGCAGAACGCCGGCGTACGCACCGGCATCCTGTCCAACATCGGCGATGCCATGGAGACCGGCATCCTTGCCCGCTGCTCCTGGCTGGAAAACTTCGCCCACCACACCTTTTCGCACCGGCTCAAGACCGCCAAACCAGATCCCGCCATCTATGCGCATGCCGCCCGAGGCCTTGGCGTCCCGCCCGCGTCCATCCTCTTCCTCGATGACCGCGAGGACAACATCCTCGCCGCCAGGGCCTTCGGCATGCAGGCCATCCAGTACCTGAATCACGAAGACTTCCTCCGCGATATGCATCAAGCCGGCCTGGGTGCGCTGCTCGCGCCTGCTACCAAGGTGTAAGCGACACAGCGCCGGCCGGTCTGTATCGTCCAGGAGCAGGCACACTCTCCTCTCCTTCGCCGATCGCTGCCCGCCGGCCCTCGTGCGTCTCTCTTCCTCGCTGACCCGGTCAGGCTGCGCCCAGAGCTCCACGGCAGCCCCTCGTTGATGAGCCGTCTCTATGCGCTGGTCTGCGCTGTGTCCCTGCTCGGTTCGCTCCGCTGCGCCTCCGCGCAAGGCACGCCAGCCCCCGCCCCGGAGATCCGCCTGCAGGGGCTTCGCGCCGCGAACGCGCACGGCAGTTTCAAGGCCTCCGCCTACCTGCCGGACGGCAGCCTGGTCCTTCTCTACGACCAGGGGGATGGCCTGCGCCTGCTCAGGACCGACGCGACCGCAGGCAGCGTTCTCGGGCAGGCGCAGACCGGCGCCGCCGGTGACTTCGGAATCGCCCTCACGATTGACCCCGCCGGGAACATCTACGTAGCGGGAACCTCCTCCAGCGGTCTGCTCGCCGGCACGCCGGGCGCCGCCTATCCCACACCTGCCGATACTTCGACCAACTCCTTCCTCGCGAAGTTCAACAGCCAGCTCGAACTCGTGTTCCTCACCTTCCTCGGCGCCGGCCGGACAGAGGTCACCGGCGTGGCCGCGACCCCCGACGCGGTCTTCGTCACCGGCGCCAACTACAACGGCACCCTCCCCACCACCGCCGGCGCCCTGCAACGGACGCCCCCCAACCGCAACTACGGGACCGGCAACGGCTTCGTCCAGCGCTTCACCCCGGACGGCACAGCGCTTGCCTACGCCACGTATCTCAGCGGTGCCGACGGCGGCAGCGTGCCGGCTGCGATCGTCGCCCGCCCCGACGACACCGTCTACATCGCCGGCGAAACCTCAGCCTCCACCTTTCCCGTAGTCAACGCGTTGCAGCCCACCATGGCAGGCCCGGTCAGCGGCTTTGTCGCGCAGCTTTCGTCCGACGGGAGCGCGCTCCCCTTCTCAACCTTCATCGCCGGCGCAGGAATCTCCAGCCTTGCCCTGGACTCCGCAACGAACATCCTCCTGGCCACGGGCGATCTTTCCTGGGGAGAGTTCCCGGTCGGCCAGGTCAGCGCCCCGGTCGCAAACATCCCGTACCAAAGCCTGCTTCGCTTCTCCGCTGACGGCCAGAACCTCATCGACTCTGCTCTGCTTCTGCCCGGAACCCGGAGTTTCGTCACCGCGGGACCCGGCGGCACGGCCTGGGTCGCGGGCGCGCTCACCGTTCCGCTCTCCCCAGAGACAATGAACCGCGGCGAGGGCGACAGCTACGTCCTGCACGTCTCCTCGTCGGACGGGATCGATCAGGTACAACGCCTGGGAGGCAGCGCAACCAGCAACCCGTCCTTCGCCCATCTCAGCTCCACCCTCTCCGCGCCGTCCCTCAGTCCCGATGGGCAGTCCCTGACCGTCGCTGGCACAGTCTTCGCGCAAACCGATTCATCGCTCCGTGCCGCCCAGAGCTTCGACCTCGGCCTCAATGCCGGGGGCAGCAGCGTTCTTCCCAACGGCCCGGGGGACCTCCTGCCCGCATCCTGCGCCGCCGGCCAGGGCTGCAACGGCAGCGGAGCTCTGCTGACGCAACTCGACCTCAACGGCTCTCACGCCGGCCTTACGCTCTCTACCGCTGATGCCCCAAACATCCTCCTGCGCAACACGGGGTCCGTGAGCGCCACAGGCCTGGCCATGACCGCGGGTGGTTTCACCGATTCCACCGATTGCGCGGACACCCTCCCCGCGTTTGCGCAATGCACGGTTCTCCTCGGCGGCTCTGGGCCCGGCACGCTGTCCATCACCGGAACCGACGCGGCCCCGCTCACCGCGGCCATCCCCGGCCCAATTACTCAGCCTCCGGCTCTCGCGTTCGATACGCCGGAGTTGGACTTCGGCATCGTCACCGCCGGCGCACCCTCCCTGCGGGTTTTGACCGTCCGGAATCTCGGCAGCATGGTGCAGACCTTCACCTCTGCCCCGGAGAACGTGCCCTCCGCGTCTCCGTACACGCTGGCTGAAGTCGGCGGCACCTGTCCCGGCCCTGCCTCCGCCCACACGCTCGCGCCCGGGGCCTCCTGCACCCTGCAAATCGGCCTGACCGCCTCGGCCCTGCCGCAAAACGACGGGCCTGTCCAGGCGAGCTGGCGCATCGGTGCACGGGACATCCGCGTCACGGGCTTTACGCAGGCCGCTTCGCTCTCTCTATCCAGCTCCGAGATCGACTTCGGCGCGCAACCGGCCGGCACCCGCCTTTCGCGGTTCCTATACCTGTCCAACAGCTCTGCAGCGCCCATTGCGAACAGCCCCGTCAGCCTGCCACCCCAGTCGCCCTTTGCCGTGCAGGATGGCTGCCCGTCCCTGCTTCTGCCCGGCAGCGTCTGCGGGATCACCCTTTCCTACTCCCAGCCAAACGCCCCGGTGTTCGACAGCGGGACGCTGACCCTCGACGCAGGCCTCACCGTCCTGCTCACCGGCGAGACGCTGGCCTCCACCGGTGCCCCGATCCTGACAGCGCTTTCGCCCCTTGCGGTGTCGCCCACCACAGTTCAGTTCTCGAACGCAGTGCCCGTCACGCAGCAATCGGCTGAGATTCAAACCGTGCAGGTCACCAACCCCACAGGGGCAGCCCTTCCCCTCAGCGCCTCGGCGCTCGGGGACTTCAACCTGGGGACGGGTTGTGGCGCCACTCTGCCCGCGGGCGCTACCTGCTCGATTACCCTCACCTTCGCCCCCTCCGCGCCAGGCACACGCCAGGGCGTCCTCCGGATCTCCACGGCGCCCGGCACACAGCCCACCACCGTGCCCCTGCAGGCAACCGCCATTCCCATCCTCTCCTCGACCAACGGTACGGTCGACCTGGGCCAGACCACGGTCGCGGAGCCCACCGTGACCTGGCTTCCCTTGGGCGGATCCTTTCCGCAACTCACCGTGAGCGCCACCGGCCCAGGCTTCACCGTGGCGCTGCTCCCCGACGATGGCGACGGTCACGGAACATTGCCGCCGGCTGCATTCGCTCCCACGGCCACCGCGCAGTGCACCGCTTGCTGGCTCGCGGTACAGTTTCTGCCCCAAGCGCCGGGCAGCGCGGAAGGCACGGTACAACTCGCCTCAGCCGCGGCGGGGCACCCGTACGGGCTCGCGCTGCGCGGAGCGGCCGTTCCCGGGGCAGGCCTGATCCTTACGCCGGCTCAGCCCAGCTTCGGTGCGGTACCCATCGCCGCCGCGTCCAGCCCGCTGACCTTCGTCCTCACCAACCTGCTCGCGCAGCCGGCAGCCGTGTCCCTCCAGGCAATCGGCGCCACGGGAGACTTCGCCCTCCTCGTCCCCCAATCGCCCACCGCCTGCACCGGCCCACTTCAACCCACAGCGTCCTGCAGTGTCGACGTCGTCTTCATCCCCACCGCGAAGGGAGAACGGAACGGCACGCTGACCGTGACCACGGGCGGGGGCACAGCCGCAGCCACTCTGCTCGGCATAGGCATCGCTGGTAACGCGGGCTCCTCCCCGCCTGGCACGGGCCCGCCGCCGGGACCGCCCGGAGTCACGGTCTTCCCCGCACAGGCCGACTTTGGCGCACAGCCCGTCACTGCCGTACCCGCAATCCGCCAGTTCACGTTGCGCAATACCACCTCCAGCGCCGGGACCGTCACGTTCGCCCCTACCAAGAACTTCCCTCTCCCCGAGCCATCCGGTTGCGGCACACTGGCCGCAGGTGCCTCCTGCAACTTCGCCGTGGTCTTTGTTCCCGGGGAAGGCGGCCCGCTCACCGGATCGGTCACGATCACGTTCGTTGCGGAGGGCAGCGCATCCACCGCGCAGACCGTGCTGTACCTGCGAGGCTACGGCACCGCGACCGGAGGCCTCGTCGCCTCGAGCGGCACCGACCCGCAGTCGCCCTTACGCTTCGGAACCGTTCAATCCGGGAGCTCTGTCTCGCGAACGGTCACGCTGACCAACACCGGAACCGCACCGCACAGCCTCCGCCGCCTCTCGAGCACCACTCCGTTCGCAGCGGCCAGCGGCTGTGCGCAGGCGCTTCCGCCTGGCGGCAGTTGTGACCTCATCGTGACGTACTCCGCGGTCAACCAACTGCCCGCAACAGCAACGCAGACCCCGCGTACGGACGTCGGCACGTTGCTCTTGGAAACCGATACCGACGCCAGCCCCACATCCGTCTACCTGACCGGGATCGCACTGCCCACACCAGCCCATGTGGACCCAGGCGCCGCAACCCTACCCACGTACACCCTGTCCCAAACGGCCCTTACCTTTCCCGACACACAGCCCGGGATGTCCTCACCGGCGCAGGACATCACCGCCACGAACAACGGGACCGTCCCCGTCATCTTTGGAGATCTCCAGCCGTCCGCCGGTTTTTACGCGAGCACCACCTGCCATGTGCTCCAACCCGCCCAAACCTGCCTGATCACGGTTTCGTTCCATCCCGCACAGCTCTCCGGCGAGGCCGTCATCGGGGCGCTCGAAATTCCGTCGAACGCCGCCGCCTCGCTCGAGTTCGTCACCCTCCTCGGGAGCGCTTTTCCAGCGCAACTGCAGCTCAGCCCCCAAAGCCTCGACTTCCCCGCAGTGCCCGTGGGCCAGAGCACCGAAGAGACCCTGAGCGTCACCAATGTGTCCGACTTGCCGCTGGTTCTCCCTGCCTTCACCCTCTCCGGAGACTTCAGCGCGCAGACCAGCTCCTGTCCCCTCAACGGAGCCGTGCTCGCCGCAGGGCAAAGCTGCACCCTGCTCATCGCCTTCACGCCGTCCGCTGCAGGTGCGCGCACCGGAACGCTGACCTCCTCCGCAGGCCTCACCACCTCCCCACAGTCGGTCAGCCTCACGGGCACGGGACTCGCCGGACAACTCCAGGTGCGGCCCGGTTCGCTCGACTTCGGCAGCGTACCTTTAACCACCGCCGCCGCGCAGACCCTGACCCTTGCCAACGTGGGCACAGCACCGCTGGGGAATCTCACGATGACCCTTGCCGGTGCGGCTGCTCCAGACTTCACCGTCAGCTTCGCGTGCCCTGGAACAGCGCTCGCCGTCGGCGCGGCCTGCACCGTCCAGCTGTCCTTCGCGCCCTCGGCCCCCGGTCAACGGGCGGCCTCCCTGGCCATCACGAGCACGGACCCGGCGAGTCCCACGCTCGTTCCGCTCACCGGCACCGGCGCGCAACCGCCCGGTTTCACCTTGTTTGTGAATGGCAACACAAGCGTCACCGCGGACATTGACAGCGGAGGCTCGGCCGCGTTTCCACTCACACTCACGTCGCAGGGAGGCTACACAGGACCGATCGCCTTGCGTTGTACCCCCATCGCCCCCGCCCGGAACGCGCAATGCTCCCTGGCCGCGGCACAACTCATGCTGACCGGCAGTTCGGTCGCGTCCTCGGTCTCAGTCGCCACATCGAGCGGCCTGCGCCCCAGCCTGCTTCTCCCCTTTGGCCTCTGGACCCTGCTCCCATGGACAGCGCTGCGTTCCCCCCGCCGACGAAAGAGAGCCAGACGCAGGCTCGCCGTCGCCCTCGCCTCCGTCGCGCTCGCCACCGCCTTCTTCGCTGGCTGCGGAGGCCCCGGCAGCACCGGAAACCCGTACACGCCGGCAGGCACCTACCAATACCAGGTCACGGCGGCGTCGACGACCGGCCCGGCCCTGTCCTCATCCGTCATGCTCACGGTCACAGTGCACTAGCCCTGTAACCAGCCCACGCCCATCCCTCAGGGGTGAGCCGACGCCGTCTTCAACGGCACCCGCTCGGCAATCTCGATACCGAAGCCCTGCAGAGCCGGTACATGCGTCGGATGATTCGTCAGCAGCCGGATCCGCCGGATTCCCAGATCGGAAAGGATCTGTCCGCCCAGCCCTACCTCCCGCAGGATGCGCTGCTCCGGATCGGCCCCGCGATCTCTCGCCTCGCCGCTGCGATGAAACACCATCCCCTTCGGCTCGCCCCCGCGCTCGATCCCAAACCCTCGCTGCGTGTGGTGCAGGTAGATCAGAGCGCCGCGCCCTGCCCGCGCAATCGCCTCGAGCGAGCTGTCGATCGTGGCCCGGCAATCGCACAGCCCGGAGCCGAAGATACTGCCCGCCAAACAGTGCGTCTGCATCCGCACCAGCACCGGCTCCCCCGCACGTGCCGCGCTGTACACATCCCCGCGCACCAGCGCCACATGGGACTGCCCGCCCTCCACCTCGCTCTCATACGCAATCACCCGGAACTCGCCATGCGCGGTAGGCAAAAGGCCCTCCGCGACCCGGTGCACATAGCGCTCATTCTGCATGCGATACCGGATCAACTTCGCCACCGTCACCATCTTCAGTCCATGCTGGCCGCAGAACGTCACCAGATCCGGCACCCGCCCCATGGCGCCGTCCTCGCTCATGATCTCGCAGATCCCCCCTCCAGGCGTCAGCCC
>CAXUNH010000119.1:0-10173 GCA_964252405.1 uncultured Acidobacteriaceae bacterium
GCGCTGCGCTCCGGTCGAGATGACAGGAGAGGGAGGCGCTCCGGTCGAGATGACAGGAGAGGGAGGCGCTTCGGTCGAGATGACAGGGGAGGGAGGCTGCCCGGTTTCGAAGACGCGGAGGATGGCTTCTGTGTTGCGGCGCATGTCGTACTGCTGTTGGAAGGTGGCGAGAGCGCGGCCGGACATGGCTTGACGCTGGGCGGGGGTGAGGGCGAGCCAGCGCGCCAGGAGGCGGCGGGTGCCGTCGAGCGTGTCGGGCTCCACCAGGGCGCAGCCGGCAGCGTCTACGTCCGGCGCGATGTTGACGGGATGCGCGAGCAGAACGGGTACTCCGGAAGCGAGGGCTTCGACGGCGGCGATGCCGAAGTTTTCCTGGTGGGAGGGCAGGATGAAGGCCTCGGCGGCGGCGAGGGCTCCCCATTTGGCGTCGCCCTGCAGCATGCCTGGCCAGCCAACGCGATCACTGACCCCGGCTGCGTCCAAAGGCACCTGCAGGGAGGCGCGCCAGCCGGCCGCATCAGGGCCCGCCATGACCAGGTGGAGGTCGGGATGGGCGGGCGCGAGGTCTGCAAAGGCCTGGGTCAGAAGATCGCAGCCCTTTTTGGGATGGATCCGGCCGAGAAACAGGAGGAAGCGCTTGCCGGCGAGCTCCGGGCAGCGCTGATAAAAGGCGGCGAGCAGGGCTTCCCGGTCCGAGGGCGGCCGTTCCGAGCCGAGGGGCACGACCAGCGGTCGCCACCTGTGTAGGCAGAAGCTTTGGGCCGCGAGGTCGCGCTCGAGACCTGCCGTGAACAGGACCCGGAGGGCGCGGCGGAGGACCCAGTACTCAGCGAGCAGCCAGTAGATCCACTTTTTTGCGTGCTTGGCGGGGAAGGTGCGCTTGAACCAGGGGTCCAGCATGCCGTGCGCGAAGACGACGTACGGAACGCGGCCGGCAAAGGCCAACATGGCGCCGAGCCCGGTGAACTCCCATAAACCATGGACGATCACGCCGTCGAAACGGGTGCGATTGGCCCGCAGCCAGGGCAGAAACCGAGGGGAGTACCAGCGTTTCTGTGGGCCGCCGAGTGGGTGGACCGGGAAGGGAAGGTCGCGCAGGAACGGAACCTCAGGGTCGTCCAGGGTGGCGAGTTCGGCCGTGTAACCCGCCGGCGCGTAACGGATGAGCATGCGGATGGCTTCGGTGGGGCCGCCGGCGGCCGGGTTGATGGTGCCGACGATGTGGAGGATCCTCATGCGGGAGAGCAGGTTTCAGCATAGCAACCGGCAGTCGGCCGGCGCGGGCTCGTCGCGATCACGGGCGGAGCTTGCCAGTGGTGTGGGCCAGCGCCCGGCGGAGGCCCTGCACATCGGCCTCGAAGTCCCAGGAGGCGATCCGCTCCGCGGCGGCGCGGCCCATGCGCCCCGAGATTTCCGGGGAGCGCAGGACTTGGGCAAGGGCACGGGCGAGCGCGGGCACGTCGCCCACGGGGAAGATGTAGCCGTTCACACCGTCGAGGACGAGGTCCGGCGCGGCGCCGACGTCGGAGGAGACGACGGCGGCGCAGCCTGCGGCCATGGCTTCATTGACGATAAGGCCCCAGGGCTCGTGGCGCGAGGGCAGCACGAAGACATCCGCCAGCGCGAAGAAGGCGGGCAGCTCGGTCTGGTTGCGGAAGCCGAGGAAGCGGACGCCTTCAAGGCCCAGCGTACGGGAGAGTTGTTCGAAGTTGTGGCGTTCCTCGCCCTCGCCCACCAGCAGGAGGTAGGGCAGGACACCGGTCATGCCTCCCAGACGATGGACGGCCTGGATGAGGTGGTCGGCGTGCTTGCGGGCCTGGAGTTTTGAGGCGAACAGAATCACGGGCCGCGCCGGATCGAGCGCCAGCTCCGTGCGGAGACGGCCCAGAGTCGCTCCTGCCTGGGCTGCCTTCGCGGCAAAGAAGTCGTTGTCGACGGCATAGGGTACCGGGAACTGCGGGATGTCCGGGCCGAGAGACTGCCGCCAGTACGACGCGTTGCGCGTGCCGATGGGCAGGGTGGCCGCGATCATGGGGCGAAGGACGCGGAAGAAGGCCTCCTTGGCGGTGCGCTTGAGGAGGCTGCGGGGACGATCGCCGGACCAACTCTCCGCCCGGAGGAGAACGGGGATGCCCAGGGAGTGCGCCGCCCCGATGCCGCGGAGGGCGTTCAGGCTGGCATAGCCGTGCACCCAGAGCGCGTCGAAGGCTGGAGCGCCGGAAGACGAGCGGAGTGCGCGCAGCAGACTGCGGCTCAGGGGCGTAATGGCAGAGACCGTTCCGTTGTCGCGCAACGCGGGCAAAACACGGGACCGGTAGCCTTCGAGCAGGGGAACGTCCCAGGCCACGTCCACGCCAAAACCCTGGTCGCGGTAACCGCGGGCCGAGAAGTCCGAGCCGAACAGGACGGTGAGGTCGATGTCAGGCTCCTTCGCGACGCGACGCAGCAGAGGAGCCTGGTACTGGATAGGGTGGCTGACCAGGTAGGCGAGGCGGACACGGTGGGTCACGGCGGATCCGGGTGAACGCGCGATCAACGAAGCGTGAGGAACGTCGCCAGCGCAAAGGAGAAGACGCCCAGGACCGACCCGAGGCTGCCATTCGCAAGCGAGCTCTTGATGGGGCTGGGCGGCAGGAACACGATGTCGTTGGGCTGCATGATCGGGTCAGGCTTGCGGCCGTAAAGGACGTCTTTGATGTTCAGCGTAGTCACTGTGCGGTGGTCGCCCACGGTGCGAATGATGTGCAGTTGGTTGTAGCGTGCGTCCCAGACGGGGCCGCCGACCATGGCGGAAACCTGGGTCAGCGTCAGGGGGCTGTAGTTGGTCATCTGGACCACGCCTGGGGCGCGAAACTCCCCGGCGACGTAGATGACGCCCAGATGGGAGACGAGAACGGTGTCTCCGGGGAAGACCGGGATGGTGCCGGCCTTGCTGTGCGTGAGATCGGTGCCAATCTCGACCGAGATGGGTTCGGCGTGTCCGGGGCGAAGGATTTGAACTGTGCGGCTGGAGGTGTTGGGCAGGCCGCCGCCGCTGGCGATGATGGCGTACAGCGAGCGTGAGCCCACCACGGGAACAACGGCGTGCATCTCCCCGCCGAGGGTTACGACCGAGTTCGGCCCTTCAGTGACCTGCAGGATGACCTGCGGATCGCGGTACATGCCGGCCGCTTCCAGGCGCTGCGCGATTGTCTGTTCGGCGCCGGTGATGCTGAGCCCTTGGAGCGGAACGATGCCCAGGAGGGGCAGGAGCACGGTGCCGTCCACCGAGATGCGGCCCGTGAAGTTGTACTCCGGATCGCTGAACAGGCGCAGACTGATCTGATCGCCGGGGTTCAGCAAGGTGTCGGGCGTGGAAGGATAGAGCACTGTCTGGTCGGCGGTAAGGGAGGTTCCGGTAACAGGGTCCAAGACCGGCGTCGTCGCCGGCGAGGGCACGGGGCCAGAAGGGACCTGCGCGAGCGCCCCGCCGCAGGACAGAGCTAAAACGAAGAGCAAAGCGAACAGGCTCTGGCGGACGATGCTGGAAAGGCGGAACTGACTCATTTGGCACCATCCTCTCGCGATCCGTTGCTGCCCTGCGCTTGCCAGGCGTTGCTGTCCACGCCGGAGGAGGCGTAACCGGCGTAGCCTGAGTAGCCGTAGTAGGAGTAGTACTCCGGCGAACTGAGATCCACCGCATTGAGCGCGATGCCGGAGAGCTTGGCCCCGGAGCGGACAAGCAGGTCGCGCGCACGACGTACGGCGTGTTTGGTCGATTTGCCGTGCCGCACGATGAGGACGACGGCGTCCGCCTCACGTGCCAACACGACGCTGTCGGTTACGGACAGGAGCGGCGGCGAGTCCATCACAATGTGCGTATAGAGCCCGCGGCACTCGTCAAGCAGGCGCCGCATGGTGTCCGAGCTCAACTTCTCTGTGGGGAAGGGCGGGAGCGGGCCGCTCGAGAGCACGTCGAGGAAGGGCAGGTCCGGGATGTTCTGCACCGCTTCGCGCAGGGGCACGCTCCCGGTGAGAACGGAGGTGAGCCCCACCTTGCCGTTCAGGCCGAAGCGGTGATGCACCGTGGGCCGGCGCAGGTCGGCGTCGATCAGGAGCACGCGAACGTCGCGCTGGGCCAGCACCGCCGCAAGATTGAGGGAGGCGGTCGTTTTGCCTTCGGAGGGCGTGGCGCTGGTAAGCAGGATGACCTGCGGCTCGCGTCCGGCGATGGACAGCAGCAGCGAGGTCCGCAGGGCGCGGAATGCCTCGGCAAACTGCGACTTGGGACTGGTGAGGACCAGCAGATTTCGTTGTGCGGCGGTCTGGGTGGTGGGATCGGCGGAACGTCGCGCTTTGGGGATCAGGGCCAGCGACGGCAACCCGGAGATCTGTTCGATCTCGGCCACGCTGGAGAGACTGGTGTCCAGGCTTTCCAGAACAAAGGCCAGGATGATGGCGATACCGGCCCAGATCACTGTGTTCGTAATCAGGATCGAGCCGCGAGGCTGGAGCGATGGCCCGATCGGCGGCACCGCATTGTCCACGATATCGACTTCCTGGGACTCCAGGCCTGCCTGCACGCCGGCGGTGCTCAGGCGTTGCAGCAGGCCCTCGTAGAGCTGGCGCTTGGACTCGAACTCGCGTTGACGGATGGTGTATTCGACCAGGTCGTCCCGCATTTTGTAGGCGTCCGCCTTGGCCGCCTCCAGGGCGCCACGGGTCTGGGCCTCGTCGGCCCGTGCCGCCACAAGATCCTCCCGTGCCTGGATCAGCACGCGGTTCTGTTCCTCGTTGATCTCGCGGTCCAACTCGGCGAGCTGCGCGCGAAGTGTCCGTTCGCGGGGGAGATTGGGGCCGGCGGTCACGTCGATCCCGCTCAGTTGGGCGCGAATGCTTTCACGCTGGCCGCGCAGGCTGGCGAGCGCCTGGCTTGCCTGCCCGTTCACCGTACCCACGGAGGCGTCCAGCGCGCTGGGGTCCATGCCGGTGACCACGCGGTAGCGGGACTCCACGACGATGCGATTGATCTGGGCCTGGCTGGCGGCCCGGGTGAGATCGCCGATGGACGACGTGATCTCGTTCTGGCTGGCGTCGGTGCCAAGCACGCCAAGGCGCTTGCCCAGGTCGATCATCTGCTCCTGGGAGGTGGTGACCTGCTGCTTCAGGTCGCCGAGCTGGTTGGAGAGCCAGTTGGAGACGTCTTTGGAGGCGTCGTACCGCGATTGGAAGCTGTACTGCTTGTATTCGCGGATGAGCTTGTTGACGATGTCGGCGGAGAGCTTGGCATTGAGGGTGCTGCACGAGATCCGGACGATATCGGTGTGGGAGACGGGCGCAATGGTGATATCGGCCTGGAGAGCGCCGAGCATCTGTTCGCGGACCGACGGGTCGTCAATGCTGCGGTGGGGCACTGGACCGGTCGCCCCAATGAAGTCGGGGTTGTTGGGCAGATCCAAGTCACGGGCCACGGTGAGCAGGAGGTTGTCGCTCTTCAGGATCGTGGTCTGGGTGGGAATATCGTAGGTGTCTTCGGCAAGGGGAGCGTTGTTGACGCGGTACTCGGAGGCGGTACCGCTGCGGATCTCGATGTCGCCGTACGCGATGAAGAGCCGTGGCTGTTGCGACGCTTTGTAGTATCCGTACGCGAACCCCAACAGACCGGCGAGGAGGATCAGCCACTTCCGTTTGCGGATAACAAGGAGTGTGTCGGAAAGCGTCGTGTCGGCCCGAGGTCCGTCAGCTGCGATTCCCGGCGCAAGAGCCTCCGCGGGCCTGGTACTGGACTCGAAACTGTCCGGAGTCATTCCCTTTAGTTTACCGGAAGATTCAGCCGGACGCCGATAGTAACTCTCCTTCGGGGGATATGCAGTTGGATCACGCGACTGTACGATAGACCTACTTTCGTCAGATCCATCCACCTCCTAGCTTTGGAGGAACGGGGAAGCATGCATACAGGGAATCAAATTGCAGTCGTTGGGTCCGGATATGTGGGCCTGGTTGCGGCTATGTGTTTTGCGGAGATGGGCCACCAAGTGGTCTGCGTCGATAACGACGAGCGCAAGGTGGCCGCGCTGCGGGGCGGGGATACGCTGATCCACGAGAAGCACCTGCCGGAGCTGATGGCCCGGTACTGCAACGGGCGGGTACGCTTTACGACCGATCTGGCCGAAGCGACGCAGAGCTGCGACGCAATCTTCATCGCGGTGGGTACGCCCCAGTCCGAGACAGGCGACGCGGATCTGTCGTATGTGGAGGCAGTCGCGAGTGAGATCGCGCGGCATATCACCTCCTATAAAGTGATTGTTGAGAAAAGCACCGTGCCGGTGTACACCAACGAGTGGATCCGGCGGGTGATCGAGCGGAACGGCGTCCGACGGGACTTTTTCGATGTGGTGTCCAATCCGGAGTTCCTGCGCGAAGGCACGGCGGTGGAAGATTTTCTGCATCCCGACCGGATCGTGGTGGGCGCGGACAGTGCCCGCGCGGCAAAGCTGCTGCAGGAGATCTATGCGCCGCTGACCGAGGGCACCTATTATGCCCCTGAGAGTGCGATCGGCGGAGTGTGCTCGACGACCATGCCGCCGCCCCTGTTGCTGACCTCGACCAAGAGCGCGGAGATCATCAAGCATGCGTCCAATGCCTTCCTGGCGCTGAAGATCTCGTTCATCAATGCGGTGTCCAATCTGTGCGAGGCGGCTGACGCGAATGTGGAGCAGGTGGCGCGGGGCATCGGCCTGGACTCGCGTATTGGCCCCAAGTTCCTGCGCCCGGGCATCGGGTACGGTGGATCGTGTTTCCCGAAGGATGTGGCGGCGTTTCGTTCGGTCGCGGCACAGCTGGGGGTCGACTTCCAGCTGCTGCATGAAGTGGAAAAGATCAATGTGGCGCAGAAAAAGCGCTTTCTCGGCAAAGTGCGGTCGGCGCTCTGGACGTTGCGCGGCAAGCGGTTGGCCGTGCTTGGACTGGCCTTTAAGGGGGAGACCGACGACGTGCGCGAGTCGCCGGCGATCGATTTGGTGGAGATGCTGTTGGCCGAGGGCTGCTCGATCGATGCCTTTGACCCGGCTGCGATGGAGAGGTCACGGGCGGAGCTGCCCGAGTCCAAGCACCTGCGCTATGTCGAGTCGGTGGACGCGGCGGCTAAGGATGCCGATGCGCTGCTGATTCTGACCGACTGGCAGGAATTCGGCCAGCTGGACCTGGACCGCATGCACGAGTTGATGCGCTACCCCATCATCGTAGACGGACGCAACCTGTATGATCCGCGCGTGATGTTGGAGCACGGCTTCACCTACATCAGCGTGGGGCGGTCCGCGGTGGCGCCGGTGCGCGAGGCCGTGGCGGTCGGCGCATGAGTGAGGGCAAGGTGATCCTGGTCACGGGAGCCGCCGGATTCCTGGGCTCTCACCTTTGCGATGCCCTTCTCGCTGAGGGTCACCAGGTGCTCGGGGTGGACAACCTGTGCACGGGGAACCTTGCGAACCTGCGGCACCTCAACGCGGAGCCTCGCTTCCGCTTCGAAGAGCAGGACATCTGCGAGCCGTTCGACTTCGGCGGCGTGGACTACGTCTTCAACTTTGCCTCGCCGGCGAGTCCGGTGGACTACATGCGGCTGGGAATCGAGACGCTGCGGGTGGGATCGGCCGGGACGCTCAACACCCTGGAGATCGCCCGGCGGTACAACGCGGGCTACCTTCACGCTTCGACGTCGGAGTGCTACGGCGATCCTGAGGTGCATCCGCAGGTGGAGACGTATTGGGGCAATGTGAACCCGATCGGACCGCGCTCGGTCTATGACGAGGCGAAGCGTTTTTCCGAGGCGGCGGTCGCGGCCTACCGTCGCTACCACCGCGTGAATACGCACATGGTGCGCATCTTCAACACCTATGGGCCTCGTCTGCAGGCCAACGATGGGCGCGTGATCTCCAACCTGATGATGCAGGCGCTGCGGGGTGAGCCGCTCACCGTGTACGGCGATGGATCGCAGACGCGCAGCTTCACGTACGTGTCAGACCTGATCGAGGGCATTGTTCTGCTTTCAAAGAGTGACGAACACGATCCAACCAACATTGGCAATCCCATCGAGTGGACGATTCTGGAGTGTGCGCGCGAGGTTCAATCTTTGCTTGGCGTGAGGGGTGAGATTCTCTTCAGGCCTTTGCCGCAGGATGATCCCAAGCAGCGCAAACCGGATATCACGAAGGCGAGGCGTCTTCTCGGCTGGGAGCCCAAGGTGCCTTTGCGCGAGGGACTGACCCGGTCGTTGGAGTACTTCAAGGCGTGTGTCGAGGCGGAACGACAGCCGGTTGGCTGAGGTCCGCGGCTGCGTCGTTGGCGGGGGTGGGCGCTGGGCGCTGGGCGTTGGCTGGTTTGCAGTTTCCGCTCATTCGGCATAGACCGCCACACCCGGCAACACTATGGCGCTCTGTACTGGTCCGGGGCATCATCCGCCAGTTCTAACCGAGGCGGCGCCAAGCACAGCGCCAACTGCCTCGCCGCAAGCCTTCACTTGCCGTTCAGGTGTGCGCCCACGCTGCGGAGCTTGGGGTAGAAGGTGAACTGGAAGGCGAAGACGTTATCGGTTTGGTGGGTTGAAACGTAGACCGGGGCGATCCAGTGCTCGTACTGGTACCAGGCATCCAGTTCTATGTCAGGGCGGAGGCGCTTGACGACCTCGAGTTTGAACTGGTTCTGGGTCGTTCCTTCGGCGACGAAGTCTTTTGGCGTTTTCTTGTACAGGTAGCCTAACTGTACCCATTCGTTGCCGGAGAGGTGGTACGTGAGCCAGGCGTTGCCCGCCTTTGCCTCGCGACCGACCCAGTCACCCATGATGAAGCCCTTGTTGGTGTAGCCCTGCCGCTGGACGCCTTCGAAGTAGTTGAACTGGCCACCCAGGCTTCGCAGGGTGGAGGTGTCGGTGTTGGAGGCCTCGACGCGGAAGTCCATCCGATGAAGGCCGGGAAGCTGTGCAATGTACACACCTGGCCGGTAGGCGGCCCGGCGTGGTGCGCTGATGGGGGACACATCGTCATGCGCGATGGAATCGGTATAGAGCGTGACGGAGTGGCGCATATACGGAAGCCGCCAGGAGAAGCTGAAGTCGCTGTACCGCGCCCCTGGGTCGTTGGCCGAGTTCTTGGCGTCCGGGTTGGTCTGCGTGTCCTGGAGGGAAAAAAAGCTGCGCAGAAAGGTGTGCAGTGTTACGGGCTCGTGGCCCTTGCCGCCCCAGATCACGGTTCGTTGGAAGGTGAACTCGAAGTTGTTCGTGGGCCGCAGGGAGAACATCTCGGAGTGGACCCAGGGGTCGTTGGGATAGATGTGGCCCTTCAGTGAGCCCACGAAGAAGTCGTAACGAAGGGGACCAAACACCCGGCTGAAGAGCGGAATGTGCATCGGTTCGATGCGGTTGATGCGGAAGCTGTAGATGTTCTCCGCGTTGTTGCTCCACGCCATGGAACCGCCCTGCGCGGGCCCCAGCCAGGCATCCGTCTTGCCGCCGGAGATCTCGTGACCGAGCAAGTGGAAGGAGAGTGCGGCCTCCTGCAGGCGGAAGGGGTTGGCGGCGGCGATCGGGCCGAGGGGATTGGTCGCCTGCGGTCCGTTCGGTGGGACGTCGGGGCCCAGTTCGTCCAGGGAGGCGAGGTAGTTTGCGAGGCCCTGGCTGTAGCCAGCCGCGGACGGCGCATGCTGGTACTCGCCACGGACATAGAGCGAGAAGCGGTTCCACTCGTTCACCGAGGAGAACCCGGTGATGTTGTTGAATCCGGCCTGGTAGGGGCGACCATAGTCGTTCACAATCGTCTGACCAAGGTGGTAGCTGTCGCGCAGAGTGAGCCCGGAGATGCCCATGAACCGGGTGTATGCCGTATCCAGACCATAGACGGCACCCCGGTTCATGGCCCAGCTTTGAGCGTCCGCGGGGCCCGGAAGCTCCTGGCTGACGTAGGACCGCAGCTTGGCGTAGATCTCAATGGCCTGGTCGTTGCCGCTGCTCCCGATACCGTCTGCCGCCTTTTCAAGCATGTGCAGGAGGCTGCGGCGGGTCCAGGGACGCATGCTGATGAAGGCTGACTCGAGATAGCCCATCGAGTACAGGCGCAGCGCCTCGGGGTAGACCCAGCTATCGTCCGGGATGTAGGTGGAGCCGAGGTAGTCCTTATGCGCCTCTTCCAGGGCGGGGAACTCTGTTGC
>CAXUNH010000120.1:0-10140 GCA_964252405.1 uncultured Acidobacteriaceae bacterium
CGGGCTCCTGGATCAAGGGCTGGCGGATGAGTGTCGCTGCACGAAGCATACCCGGGGTGGTGGGCCTTTTTGAACGACCGGTGACGGTAGGGGGTGGGGGGGGTACGGGGCGGCGAGGGAAAAAGTTTCGGGAAAGCGATTGAGACTACCCTGGGGCCAACGGGAGGAGAACGATGAACCTAGAGGTCATCCGGAAGAGCACCTGATCGTCAGGATTGATCCAAGGCGTACGAGACTTCGCAATCTGCCCTCCCAACGGTAGGGCCAGAGTTTTCGCTGAAACCTAGAAAATCTTCATGTGGATCGTCAGATACTTCTTGGGGTCGGTGCGGAGCATGACGGCGAGCTCTGAGGCGTTCTTCAGCAGCACATTCAGGTTGTTGTAGGCGCTGTCGTTGGTGACGAGTTGGCCGACCGTCCCTTTGCCCTGGTTGACCCCGGCGAGCATGGTGTCGAGCTGATTGATCGTGTCGCTGAGCTTCCCGGCGGTGACTGGATCCTTCAGCAGGACGCCGAGGCTGCCCTGGCCGCTCTCCACCTGCGCGAGGATCGAGTTGGTGCGCGTCAGGGTGGTGTTCAGGTTGTTGTAGAGCGTGTCGTCGGTGAGCAGTTTGCCCGCGGAGCCCTTGCCGGTGGAGAGGCCTGTGGCGAGTGTGTCCAGGCGGCTGGCCGTATCGTTCAGCCGGTCGTAGAGTGTGTCGTCGGTGAGCAGCTTGCCGGCCGAGCCCCGGCCCTGGTTCAGGTTCACCGAGAGCGTGTGCAACTGGGCGAGCGTGGCGTTGGCCTGGTTGTAGAGCTCAGGGTTCTTGAGCAGCTGACCGACGGTGCCCTCGCCGTTCTGCAGGCCGTCCATCACCGTGTTGAGCTTGGTGACCGTCTTGTTGAGCTGGTCCAGCGTGCCCTGGCTGGATTTGATGAAGCTGTTGATGGAGGGCGCTTCATAGGTCCGGAACTCGCCGCCGCTCCCAAACTCCGGCCCCTGGGCGAGCTCGCTGTTGAGCTCGACGACAGTGTCGCCGACCACGCCGGTGGTGATCAGGGAGGCGGTGGTGTCGGTGTGCAGCCGGTCCGCGAAGCGCGGGCTTAACTTCATGTCCACCTCGACCGGGGTCCGCTTGCGGGCAGGGTCCGTGGTGAGGTGGATGGCGTGGACCTCGCCGACGGGAACACCCTCAAGATTTACGGGGGCGCCGACCTTCAGGCCCTCCGAGTTGTCGAAGTAGCTGCGTGCCGTCAGCTTTCGCTCAAAGGTGTTCATGCCCGTGGCGTTGGTCATGAGAAAGAGAAGGATGACCAGCAGGGTCAGCGAGATGAGAACAAGAACGCCAACCTTGAGCTGCGACCACTTTACTTCCTGCTGACTAGGCATGGGTTAGATGGTAGCAAGCGAGTCAGCCGGTCGGCGAGTCGGCGGGTCGGCGGGTCGGCGAGGCAGCGGGTTGGCGGGTCAGCGGGTTTGCCTATCAGCCACCTTCGGCGATGACTACGGCCATGGCGGTCGCGTTGGTGTGCGTCAGGCTGAGGGTCAGGCGCTGGATGCCGAGAGAGGTGGCAATCTCGGCGGCGCGGCCGTGCAAGTGCAGTTGCGGCGCCTGGCCGGGGTGGCGGACCACCTCGAACTCGCGCCAGGAGACGCCACGACTGATGCCTGTGCCGAGAGCCTTGGCAGCAGCTTCCTTGGCGGCGAAACGTGCGGCAAAGCTCTGCGCCGCGCTCTTTTTTCGCGCCTGGCAGTAGGCGATCTCGCCCGTCGTATAGACGCGGTCGAGGAAGTGCTGGCCATAGCGGGCGATGCTGGCCTGGATCCGCGGAACTTCGGTGATGTCGGTGCCGAGACCTAGGACCAAGAGGGGGAACTCCGTCGAGGGCGCTTTGCGTTGGCTGCGCTTTGCGCGTTGGCACGCTTCGCGTTTTGGCGCGCTTCGCGTTTTGGCGCGCTTTGCGCGTTGGCACGCTTCGCGTTTTGGCGCGCTTTGCGCGTTGGCGTCATTATCGCAGGGCCTTGACCTTACCCACGCGCCATCAACCGCCAACGCGCAGCGCCACCCTCCGCCAACGCGCAGCGCCATCCTCCGCCAACGCCCCCGAGCGCCCCAACCCCGCTGCGCTACACTAAGACGGTCTATGGCTGCTGTGATTGAGGCCAGTCACCTGGGAAAGGTTTATCGCTCAGGCAAGCTGGAGGTGAGTGCGCTTCGCGATGCGAACTTTTCGGTGGAAACCGGTGAGTTTCTCTCCATTGTGGGGCCTTCCGGGTCGGGTAAGTCGACCCTGTTCTACATTCTGGGCGGCCTGACCAGCTCTACGTCAGGGTCGCTGCGGGTCGCGGGCCAGGATTTTTCGCGGATGGGGGACGCTGCCCTGACGGGCTTCCGGCGCGGGCACATCGGTTTCATCTTTCAGCGCTTTAACCTGCTGCCCACGCTTTCGGCGGGGGACAACATCGAACTGGCCCACACGATCGCAGACAACGGCAAGCCATTTGACCGGCCGTTGCTGAACAAGCTGGCAGGCATGCTGGGCATTGAGGGGCGGCTGGGCCATCGGCCCAATGAACTCTCCGGCGGCGAGCAGCAGCGCGTGGCGATCGCCCGTGCTTTGATCACGCGGCCGTCGATTGTGCTGGCCGACGAGCCGACCGGAAATCTGGACACGGAAAACTCCGACGCGGTGCTCCGCATGCTGCGGGAGTCAAGCCGTGAGTTGGGCCAGACCGTCCTGATGATCACGCACAACCCGGAAGCTGCCACGATCGCGGACCGCATCCTGTCGATGCGGGATGGCCGCACAGTGGGCGAGCAGGCAGGTCAGGGGCGATTGCCGCTGGTGTCGGCGTAAGAGTCTTGCGTCTTCAGCGAAGATTGAAGTTCACCGTAATCACGGTGCTGACATCCACGGGCTGTCCGTTCAACACGTAGGGCCTGTAGACCCACTGCTTCACTGCGTCCACCGCGGCCGACTGCAAAGGCTGGGGGCCGGAGACGACGGCAAGGCTTTTCACGTGGCCGTCCCGTCCGATCCGCGCGGACAGCATTACGGTTCCTTCGACACCGGCTGCCTTGGCATCCTCCGGATAGACCGGGGGCACCTTGGAGAGGTTGTTCCCGGCCATCACCCCGCCCGAGATCCGGACCACTTTGGGCTGCGGCGCCGGCGTATTGTCACCTGCACCGATCCCGGGAACAAACGTAGGCGGTGCGCCGGGGACGGCGTTGGGCGTGGTGGGGTCCGTACCGGGTTGCGGCTGCGGCGCGCCCGGCTGCTGCTGGGAGGAGCCCGGTTGCGTGGGCGTCTGCTGCGGACCGGGGGCCACCTGCCCGATGGCCAGGGGAGCGCAAGCCAGAAACAGGACCGCAAGGAGGTGTCGGCGCATACAAACTCCAACTCGGGAATGCGGCGAGTCTACACTGTCCCTTCTGCGATGGGCATGTTCGTTTGGGGACAGTGGTCGGGACCACTTTCGAGGCATGGCACGATGCTGCCGGCTGCGGGCAAACTCGGCATGAGGGTTCCCGGAGAGGAGGGCGCGTGCAGCGGCTGAGGAGAGTTGCGCTTGGGGTGGCGTTGGGCGGAGTCGTTCTGGCGTCCTTGTCGGCGGGCGCCGCGTACCCTCCTGCGCGTAACGGCAGTTCTGCGGGGGTAGTGATCCCAGGTGATCTGGTAGACCTGAATACGGCCACGCCGGCTGAACTGGCCGCGCTGCCGGGGATGGGAGCGGCGTACGCCAGGCGTGTCGTGGAGGGACGGCCCTATTCGGCCAAGAACCAACTCGTGACCCGGGGCGTGCTGCCGAACAATGCCTACCAGGCCATCAAAGACCGTGTGGTGGCGCACAGGCCGGCGAAGCGGTAACCTGTGGAAAAGTGGCCCAGTCCCTCTTGCAAGGTAACGTGACCTTCGTTACTATCGAATTCGCAGCAAACAAGAGCTAGCCCCGCCGGTTGTGGACTCCCGTTCGCGCCGGCGGGGCTGATTTTTGCTGATCTCCGCCGGGTTGCCGTCGGCACGCTGCTCCGGCGCGCGACTTTCGCCTCCCAAACGCATTACAGTAGACGGGCTTTGCCCTGGAAATCACGTACCCCGGCATGAGGATGACGGTTTTGCCGATGAGCTGGTGTGCTGCATCGCGGCCCGTGCCGTTCCGGGCCGGCGCGGTTCTCTGCCTGCTGCCGTTGGGGCTTTCCGGGTGCGGGAGCGCTGGTTTCGATAGCAGCCTCAGCCCGGCGGAGGTCCGCTTTGTCCAGGTTTCGCCGGGCTCTCCGGAGATGGACTTCTACGTGAACGGCGCGGGGGCCGCCTACAGCGTGGGATACGCCAACTTCACGTCATACCTTCCCGTCAGCCCTGGCCCAGTGAATGTGAGTGCGCGTCGGACGGGCACCGCGGGGACGCTGAGCTCGGGTGACGCCACCCTGAGCGCAGGACGGCGGTACACGGCCCTGATCAGCCACGGCTTGGGGAATCTGCAGGAGCGGATCTATCTGGACCAGGACACGCCGGCCTCTCCAGGACAGGTTGCGGTGCGTGTGCTGAATGAGGTGGAGGGCATCGCGTCCGTGACCGTCTACCTGAGCCCAACCGGAAGCGGCGGAGCCGCTCCGGCCGCACCTGCTTCCGTACTGAATCTCGGGTCGGGGGTGGCCAGCGGGTATGTCAACGTGGCTTCGGGCGGAACGTACACCGTGAGCGCGACCACCACGGCAGGTGCACTGAACGTGCCGATCGGCACGGCCATCCTGAAGGCAGCTTCGGGATCGGCGCACACGGTTGTTTTTGCAGGGACGGCACAGCCGGCCGGAGGACACAGCGTTGCCGGCTTTGTGCTGGACGATGCTGACGCGCCTTAAACGAAGGCCACGGAGGGAGACGAGCCCGGGCGCGACCCCGAGGCGAGAGCAACACTCCCCCGCGCTCAAAGTTGCCGGTTCACGCGAACATAATCTTCGTCGGCGTGGCGCAACACCGGTGGAGTCACCTGGGTTGAAAAGAATGTGCGGCGAGAGAAAGCGTAGCTCGCGGCGGTGATTTCAAGGAGAGATGACATGAAACGGACGACTTGGAAGCAGGGCTTACTTGGGGCGGCGTTGTGCATTGCTTTGCCGCTGGGCGCGGTTGCGCAGACGACGTACAGCGAGCGGCACCACATTGCGGCCCGCAAGAGCGATCAGCAGAAGCGCATCGGCCAGGGCGTACGCAGCGGCCAGTTGACGCCGGGAGAGACACGGCACATCGAAGGGCAGGAGCGGGGCATTAACCATGAAGAGCGCGGCATGCGCGCCCAGGATAACGGCCACCTGACCGCCCAGGACCGGCACACGCTCGCACGTCAGCAGAACCAGGAGTCACGCCGGATCTACCGGGACAAACACAACAACCGGACGGATCCAGGCGTGCCGCCCGCGCGCTAGATGGCTGCGGGCTTCCGCCGGTGAAAGCAGGGTCGCCTTCCGGGGCGGCCCTTTTGTTTTGGGCTGGCCTGTCCGTTAGCGAAGGTGCGCGGCAGCTCGTTGCAGTCGACGGCGACTGTAGAGGAAGGCGCCAAGAAGGAAGGCGAGCGGAACCAGCGTGTTGTACGCGAGAACAAACGGCGTACGCCGGTCGCCGACGCCTTTGTACAGATTGAACAGGCTGAGCAGAACAAAGGGAATGGCCGTGATGATGCCGTGGATCACAGGAGCGCGATGGGCGACACGGCCGGCGGTGTATCCCCCAAGGAGGGCGGCCAGTACGGCCCAGAGGAGGTTTGCCGTGAGATACGGCACGGTTGGCGTGTCAAAGGAGCGGTGCAGGCCGAGGAAGGCGATGGCGTAGAACACGCCCTCGAGCGCGAGAAAGAGGAGGAGGCCATCGAGGACGGCGAAGATGCTTCGTGCGGTGGGGCTCAGCTTCAGCGATTTGGCCATGCGTCAGCCTCCATTGTGTGGAGATGCGAAAAGGCCGCGCGGGGTGCGCGGCCTTTTGCGGTAAAGCAGATTCCTGCAGGAGGGGCAGGAGGTCAGCGAGTTCGAGGAGACTAGTAGCGGTAGTGGTCCGTCTTGTACGGGCCTTCGACGGGAACGCCGATGTAGTCTGCCTGCTTCTTGCTGAGGGTGGTGAGCTTCACGCCGATCTTCTCGAGGTGAAGACGGGCAACCTCTTCGTCGAGCTTCTTGGGAAGAACGTAGACGCCGATCTCATACTTGTCCTTGTTTGCCCAGAGATCCATCTGCGCCAGGGTTTGATTGCTGAAGCTGTTGGACATGACGAAGCTCGGGTGGCCGGTGGCGCAGCCCAGATTGACGAGGCGGCCTTCGGCGAGCACAAAGATCGAGTTGCCGTTGGGGAACGTGTACATGTCCACCTGCGGCTTGATGTTGGTGTGCTTCACGTCCTTGGCGGACTGAAGCTCCGCCATCTGGATCTCGTTGTCGAAGTGGCCGATGTTGCAGACGATCGCCTGGTCCTTCATCTGCTGCATGTGCTCGAAGGTGATGATGTCGAGGTTGCCGGTGCAGGTGACATAGATGTCTGCACGGCCGAGGGTCTCCTCGATCGTGGTGACCTCGTAGCCCTCCATCGCGGCCTGCAGGGCGTTGATGGGGTCGACCTCGGTGACGATGACACGGGCGCCCATGCCGCGCAGCGAGTGTGCGGAACCCTTACCGACGTCGCCGTAGCCGCAGATCACGGCCACTTTGCCGCCCATCATGACGTCCGTGGCGCGCTTGATGCCGTCGGCGAGCGACTCCTTGCAGCCGTAGAGGTTGTCGAACTTCGACTTGGTGACGGAATCGTTGACGTTGATGGCCGGGACGAGGAGCTTGCCCTGCTCCAGCATCTTGTAGAGGCGATGCACGCCCGTGGTGGTCTCCTCGGACACGCCGCGCCAGTCTTTGGCGACGCGTGTCCAGCGCTGCGGGTCTTCGGCGTGGATCTTCTTGAGGAGAGCCTTGATGACGGCCTCTTCGTGCGAGTCCGCGTTGGCGGCGACCCACTCGCGCTCACCCTTTTCGAGCTCCACGCCCTTGTGGATGAGCAGGGTGACGTCGCCGCCGTCGTCGACGACGAGCTGCGGGCCCAGGCCACGTTCATGACGAAGCGCCTGGTCCGTGCACCACCAGTACTCTTCGAGAGACTCGCCCTTCCAGGCGAAGACCGGGATGCCGGCCTGCGCGATGGCCGCGGCGGCGTGATCCTGGGTGGAAAAGATGTTGCAGGAGGCCCAGCGCACGGTAGCGCCGAGGTCGACCAGCGTCTCGATGAGCACGGCGGTCTGGATGGTCATGTGCAGGGAGCCCGTGATGCGAACCCCTTGGAGGGGTTTTTGCGGCGCGTACTTGCGCCGGATGCTCATCAGGCCGGGCATCTCCTGCTCGGCGATGCTGATCTCTTTGCGACCCCACTCGGCCAGGCCGATATCGGCCACCTTGTACTCAAGCGCCGTTTGCTGCTGCTCCAGAACTGCCGTTGCCATGCACAATCTCCTTATGTCCGTCCTTCTGAGGATAGCAAAGGCGGTGCGCTGTCCGTTCGAGGGCCGGTCTGCTTTACCGTCGGGCGATGATTTAGGGCGCTTCGCTTGGCAGCGCTCCAAGCCCGACGGTTTCCCCGGTGCGGGCCGAGGTGCGGGCGGCGTCCAGAATCTGCATGACGGTCACGTTGGTGTCCAGGGAGGATTGGTCGCCCTCAGGCACCAGTTGCCCGCGCATGACGGCCAGCAGGTACGGGATGGACCCGTTGTGCGGCGCCGCGAGCGGGGGCGCGTTGATGTGTGCTGCCGGTTCCCGTTCTGAGCTTCGAAGGCTGAGTTGACCGGCGCCGTCGGTGAACGCCGTCCCCTTCGTGCCGTAGAGCTCCATGTTCTTTACTGCGAAGGTCCAGTTCCACGAGCCGAGGATGACCGCCTGCGCTGTTGGGTAGCGGAGGACGATCACCGCATCGTCATCAACGTGAGGGTAAAGCGCAGGCTTGTTGGTCTGGGTCACCGCGGTGACGCTGAGCGGTGTGGCGCCGTGCATCATCCAGGTCATCAGATCGACGCCGTAGCACCCGAAGTCATAGAGCGCTCCTGCCCCGTTCCTGGCGGGATCAGTGAGCCATCCGAGGAACTCGGGGCCCACACCGATCTCTTTCGGGCCCTGATGGCCGTCGCGCACGATGACCTTGCGCAGATCCCCGAGTTTGCCCGCCTGAAGGTCGTTGTTCGCCTCGGCGTTGCTGGCGTACCACGTGGTTTCGTAGTTCACCAGCACCTGCACATGATGCTGGCGGGCGGTGCGGCGAATGGCAAGGGCGTCCTCGAGCGAGATCGTGAGCGGCTTTTCGACCATCGAGCTGATGCCGCGATCGGCAGCGGCTTCGATGACGTGCCGATGGTCGCTGATGGCGGTGTAGACAAGCACCACCTGGGGCCTGGTGCGGTCCAGCATCGCCTCGGTGCCGGTGAAGAAGAGATCCGGCGCGAGATGGAATTGCTGCCGGTACTTCTCGGCAAGCGCACGGTCCGGTTCGGCGATGCCGACCAGTTGGACTTCAGGATATTGCGGCAGCTGTGGCAGGAATCCGGCGACGTGGCCGTGCACCAGGCCCACAATGGCGACCCTGAGCGGCGGCGCCGGGGACGCATTTGGGGCCTGGGCCGCTGCGCCGGGGAGGATGGCACCCACGAGCAGAAGAGCGAGGCCGGCCCCAAGGGCCCGTGAGCGCTTCGGTCGATCCTGGGGCTTCTGATGGTTCACGTGTCCTCCGCACAGGGCAAACCTGCTGCTGGCACTGTACAGGGCAGGCGAATGGGAGTGAAGTGGCGTGCTTGCGCTGTTCAGGGGTGCAGCGACGCGGCAAGTTCCTCCCAGGCTGCCTCCACGGCCTTCTTGAGCGCCGCGAGATCGCCTGTGTTGGGCAGGATCAGACAACCCATGGTCAAGCTCTGCGGGATGCGCTGGGCCGCGAGCCGCGCTTCGGCATCGTGGCGGATCGCCGCGCGCTCAGCTTCCGGGAGGGAGCGGCCACCCGAGACCCGCGCGACAAAGCGGTCGAGCTTCAGCTCATCGGGCGCGGTCACCACGAGAATCCGGTCGAAGCGCTTGCGCCAGGGTTCCTTTCCGGCGTGTGACGTGGTGAAGATCAGCGCGGATTCGATCACCACGATGGCGTGGGGGTGCAGCTGGGCTACCTCGGCGATACGGCGTTCCTGCTCCGCGAGGACGGCCGGGTGAATGATGGCGTTAAGTTCTTCCACGCGCGGGTTCGCGGGACGGAAGGCGAGCCGGGCAAGCGCGGGCCGGTCGAGTTGGCCGTCCGGGAGCACGACCGGAGGACCGAAGCGCTCGACGATGGCCCGGTAGACGGGGTGACCCGGCTGCATCATGTTGCGGGCCATCTCGTCGGAGCTGAGGACGATGGCACCGTGTTCGGCGAGCAGGCGTGCGACGGTGGATTTGCCGCTGCCCAACTCGCCGGTGAGGCCAACGCGCAGCATGTTCGCTAGATACCGCGGCGAAACCGGGCGGCTTTGACAGTATTGGTCATGAGCATGGCGATGGTGAGCGCACCGACGCCGCCGGGAACGGGCGTATACGCGCCGGCCAGAGCAAACGCACGCGGGTCGACGTCCCCGATCACCGTCGATCCGCGCTTGCGGAAGCCTTCGATCCGGCTGGCGTACTCCGGCGTATCGGGCGGGAAGAACTTTTCGACTTCAGCCTCGCCGGTCAAACGGTTAATGCCGACGTCGATCACCGTGGCACCGGGCATGATCATGTCGGCCGTGAAGAAGCCAGGGACGCCGATCGCGGTGATGAGCAGTTCGGCATCGCGCGTGTGACGTGCGAGATCTTTTGTGAGCGAATGGCAAACCGTTACGGTCGCCTGCTCGTTCATCAGAAGGACGGCCATGGGCTTGCCGACGATGTTGGACTTGCCGACCATCGTAGCGCGGGTGCCGGCGAGCGGAATACCGCTGCGCTTGAGGATCTCAAGGATGCCGGCCGGTGTGCAGGGAGCGAGTTCGTCTTCGATGGGCGCGCCATGCAGCAGACGGCCCCCATTGACGGGGTGGAATCCGTCCACGTCCTTTCGGGGATCGACGGCTTCAAGAATCTGGTTGGTGTTGACATGGGCTGGCAGCGGTAGCTGGACGAGGATGCCGTCGACCTCATCGCG
>CAXUNH010000121.1:0-10072 GCA_964252405.1 uncultured Acidobacteriaceae bacterium
CGAAAAGGTTCAGGGAGGGACGGCCCCCGGTCCCCTTACGGTAGGGGTCGTCGTTGCGCAGCGGCTGTATGCCGGGCTTGCCGTCGATGGCAAGCTCGCCGGCCCCATCCAGACGTTTCCCGAAGGAACTTCCTCGGAAGAAGCCGAGGACGAGGATCTGCTGCTCGAATACCATACGGAGGCCCTGGTGGCGGCGGTCTGCGACCTGACGCTGCGGGTGACCAACGGGCAGAAGACCAACATCACGGGTGTCGGCGTGGCCCTGCCCGGGCTGATCCGCAACGGCGTCGTCGAGGAGGCTCCCAACCTGCCGCAGCTCAAGGGCGCGCGCATGGGCGAGATGCTCTGCCAGGCGCTCGAGTCCCGTGGTCTCCGGGCGCCGGTGACGGTGTCGAACGATGCCGATGCCATTGCAGCGGGTCTGGCGGCCCGGCGAGGCAAGCTGGACAGCCGCATCCGCGTGTGGACGCTGGGCACAGGCATCGGCTACGGCTGCTATCCCTTTACCGAAGGCGTCTGGGAGGGTGGCCACCAGGTGGTTACGCTGGATGAGCGCGAGAACTACTGCGGCTGCGGCGGACGCGGGCACCTGGAAGGCATCATGGGGCACCGGGCAATGCGTTTGCGGTTTCTGGACATGGAACCGGAAGAGGTCTTCGAGTCCGCGCTGCGCAAAAAGGACCCGGATGCGCGCTGCGTGGAGTTCCGCGATCTCTGGCACCGGGCCCTGGCCGCGGGCGTCGCCTCCAGCGTGCATGTGATGGGGGCCGGCAAGTTCTTCTTTACCGGCTACAACGTTCGCTTTCTGGACCTGAACCTGCTGCGCAATCACCTTCACGAGATGGTGAAGATGAGCCCGTTGCAGGGCTATCAGCTCGAGATTGTGCCCGAAGATCAGAGCACGCGCGTGCTGGGTGCGGCGATCGCTGCGGAGCAGGCGGCCGGCCGCTGTTAGCCGTCGACTCACCATCAGCTCTCAGGCTCGCTCGGCAAATTCAGCGCTGACATTTGGGGCAGTACACGGTGGTCCGGCCGCCGACCACGATCTTTTTGAGCGCGGCTGCACAATCCTGGCAGGCTTCCCCGGCCCGGCCGTAGACCTTGTGCTCAAGCTGGAAAAAGCCGCGCACCCCGGCGGCGTCGACATAGTCGGAGACCGAAGAGCCGCCCAGTTCGATGGCGCGGGCGAGCACCGTCTGCAGGGCTGCGTGCAGGCGCGCCAGCTCAGGCTTGCTGAGCCGCCCGGCCGCCCGGCGCGGACGGATGCCGGCGCGGAACAACGCCTCGTCGGCGTAGATATTGCCCACACCGTGCAGGATGGACTGGTTCAGCAGGGCGGCCTTGATGGCGAGCTTGCGGCCGCGAAATAGCCTGGCGAACTCCTCCGGGCTGATCGTCGTGGGCTCGGCGCCCGGGCCGGTGTAGCCGCCGTCGGCGCGGACGACGCTCAGCCGCCCAAAGCGACGGGCGTCCACAAAGCGAAGCTCGCGACCGTCGCTCAACGTGAGCGCGGCGTGGGTGTGGGGCGGCCAGGGCACGTCCGGCGACGAGACCAGCAGGCGCCCCGTCATGCCAAGGTGAACCAGAAACTGTGCACGCCGGGGCGCGCCGGGATCCCCGGAGGCGGCCAGCAGGAGATCGCAGACAACGGTCTTCCCGACCCGGCGCACGCGCTCGATCCGGGCGCCGCTCAGAACTTCCGTGATCTCGGTTTCCGGCGATTTGAACGTCTGCGGCTTGCCGCTCGTCCACACGCGCTCGATCCGCAGGCCCCCAACACGGGCGTGAACGCCATTGGCAACGGTCTCGACCTCCGGCAGTTCGGGCATAAACCCCACATTCGATGCCCGCGCGCCGGGAATCGCCTCGGGGGAAATGATTGTGACGATGTTTGACACCTTTTGTCGGGGAAACCCGCACTAGGGAGTAGCGGTCCCCGGGAATGGCGTGACCAGAGCAGGGTAGACGCCCCGGGGACGCCTTTGGAGGAAGTCATGCAGCTCTTTACGATGCGGCAAGCCCCGCAATCTGCCCCTGTGTACCCAACTTCCACGCCCGCGTGGGAAAGCTCCCGTCCCCGGACGACGTACCGCGTCATGCCTGCCACGCAAAGGGCGGCGTTGCGACAGTGCCCACCCCCGGTGCCCGCGCCTGCGCCCGAGGACCCCAATCTGCCGCGCGACATCGCCAGCCGCTTTGGCCGGCGGGTTCGCGAACTGCGCCAGGCCCGGTCCATGACGCAGCTTGAGGTGGCCGTTCACTTTGGCATCGACCGGACGTTCATCTCCGACGTGGAACGTGGACGCAAAGGGGTGTGCCTGCCGACCATGGAGGTCTTCGCGCTCGGGTTCGGCGTCAGCCTCTCGGACCTGCTGCGCGGACTCTAGGCCGTCGGCGCCTCCAGCACCGGCTGCGAACGGCTGCGCAGCCGGTAGAAGCTGTAACCCACCACATTCAAAAGGACGGTTGTGCCCAGGATTTTCAGGGCGAAGGCGCCGGGGCTGGGCACGTCCAGAAAAGGGTAGGCGTTGAACGCGAGGCAGAACAGAATGGTGACCACACCCAGGCTGCAGGTCCAGGCGACCCAGCGAGGCAAGCGTCGGCGCAGCGGTCGCGCGCCGGCGATCGGAATCAGAAACAGGGCAAGGTAGGCCAGCGCATAGAGCTCGGAGGAGGTGTCGTTGAGGACGGCGAAAGCCTCAGCGGCGTGGACGCCCGCGGAGCCGAGAACCAGCAGGCCGGCAACCACGGCTGTGGAAACCAGGATGGAGTTCACCGGGGTTCTGTACTGGGGATGCAGGCGGGCGAACCACTCCGGCACGAGGTGGTCCCAGCCGGCCGCCATGGGCAGACGAACCACGCCAGTGAAGATGAAGCTGGCAGCGCCGAGGATGCGAATCTGCAGGAACAGGATGGCGAGCTTGCTGATGAAGGCCCCGAAGCCATGCTCGCCAAACGCCAGGCTAAGGGTCTGCGGGATGGGCGCGACGTAGTTGATGGGGACGTGAACGTTCCCCTCGTGAAAGCTGAGCACCGAGGCCGTGCCCAAGACGAACATCAGGAAGATGATGGGCGTGGCGAAGAGGATGGAGCGGCCGATGTCGCGGTTGGCGGCGTGGGTCTCTCCGGCCATGATGGCGATGTACTCCAGGCCGGCGGCGGCGAAGAGCGTTTGCCCGAGCAGGCTGAGGGACGTTGGGTCGCGGGCCGGCAGATGGAAGGCGAAAGGCGCGTAGTGAAGATGTGCGCCGTGCCCCCACGCCCAGAGCGGCGCGAGGATCAGCAGGCAGAAAGTCGCCATCATGGCCCCGCTGGAGACGTTATGGATCCATTTACCGAGCCCAAGGCCGCGCCGGGCAGACCACGCCAGCAGCAGCAGAAATGTGCCCAGCAGCGCGGCGACGACCGGCTTGTCTTCCGGCAGATTGGCCGCGCTGGGGCCGATGAGGTAGCGGAGTTCGCTGGGAATCTGGGAGAGTACCGTGGCGATGACCGCCAGGCCGTAGGTCCAGATGTTCCAGGCGGTGAGAAAACCCGCCGCATCGCCGAATGCCCGGCGCGCCCAGACGTAAAGGCCGCCCTCAAGGGGCATTTCGCGGTTGAGGTAGAAGACGGCGACGGCCATGGGACCGTAGAAGAGGCCAAAAGCGAGGAGCCAGGCGATCAGTTGGGCGCGGCCGAGCCCGGCGGCGATGCCTACCCACGAGCTGCCGACCACGGTGAGGACCTGGGCAAGCACCAGGTCGCGCAGCCGCATCTGCTTCGGCAGGTGATGTGGGCCTTCGGACGCGGTCGTATTCAGGGCGGCCTTTCGCGGGACGGCAAGGTGAGGCTGAGCGCGCCGAACGTCGTCACGCCCGACGAACCGGCAAACAACATGACAGCGAACAGCTTCCACTCTGCCCTACAACTCTGGGCTTAAAGCAAGCTGAATGTTTCGGACAATCTTGTGTGACGAAATTTTAGCGCGGTCAACGTTGATGCGTTCGGTTTGATTCCGGGAAAGTTGCAGTCGTGTTCACGGTGCGCTCACCGCGCAGCAATGCGTGTGTAACAAAGCACGGGCGAAGTGGGAGGTGAGCCAACCGCCATCTGTGCCGACCTGCATACGTTGTCTCGCGTGCGCAAAACGTCCCGGAGGCGGTGGCAACACGAGGGATTGCATGTTTTCCAAGCAGCTTCGACCCATGGTTGTTTTCTCCGCGGCCGCCTTTGCGGCGGCAGCCCAGGCCCAGAGCGGCAAAGGCACGTTAACCGGCACAGTGACCGATCCGCAGGGCGCGGCGCTGCAGGGGGTACGCGTTTCGCTGTCGCCGGGCAGCTATACGGCGCTGACCAGCGCGACGGGCCAGTACACCATCGTCGGCGTCACGAGTGGGCAATATGCCATGACTGTCAGCTATGCGGGGTTCGACAACCAGACCGTTCCGGTGAACGTGCAGCCGGGTCAGACGGCGGAGTCGGACCTGAAACTGAGCATCGCGCGCACTGCGCAAAGCGTTCAGGTATACGCCCCGCGCGAGGGCGGCGAACTGGAGGCCATCAATCGCACGTTCAACGCGGACAACATCATCAACGTGCTGCCGTCGGACGTGATCAACAGCCTGCCCAACGCCAACGTCGCGGATGCGATCGGGCGGTTGCCGGATGTGACGCTGGAGCGCGACGAAGGCGAAGGCAAATACGTCCGTGTGCGCGGCACCGAGGCACGCCTGAATCACACCACGCTCGATGGCGTGACGATTGCTTCGCCCGAGACAGTCCGCCAGATCAAGCTCGACCTGATCCCGGCGAACCTGGTGGAGTCGGTGCAGATCAACAAGACGCTGCAGGCCAACATGGAGGCCGACGGCATCGGCGGGTCCATCGATCTGCGTACCCGCACGGCGGAAGACAAGCCCACGATCTACCTGGATGCGGAAGGCGGCTACAACCCCATCCTCACCGGCCGCGACAACTACACGTTTGACGGCACCCTGGGGCAGCGATTCCTGGGCGACAAGAAGCTGGGCGCGCTGATCAGCGGATCGTATGACTTTAACGGCCGCGGCATTAACGACGTGGAGCCGGGCCCGGCGCTCGCCGGCACGTATGACCTCCGGGACTACCGCTACAACCGGAGCCGCTGGGGTTTGGGTGGAACGATCGACTATCGTCTGAACGATACGTCGAACCTGTTCTTCCACTACCTCTATGCGCACTTCGACAACTTCGGCGAAGACTGGATCTACAGCCCGCAGATCAACAGCTTCGTCGGCGACAGCCTGACGCAGGGTGGGCCGGATGGAACGACGTCGTTCCAGGCCTTGCAGCGGCGTCCTGTGCAGGACATCGGCGGGCTGCAACTGGGCGGGCACCATGTGCTCCGGCAGTCGGTCTTCAGCTGGGACGTGAACTCCTCGCTTGGGCGGACACGGGATCAAAATTACGACAACGCCCGCTTTGCGCCCATTGCCGGGTCCAATCCTCTGAACAACATCACGTACAACCTGGACGTATCTAAGCCGCTGACACCGCACCTGAACGTGCAATCCATCAACGGCAGCGCCACAAACACGAACATCTTCGATCCAACGCAGTACTTCTTCAAGAGCCTGAACCAGCAGAACACCTACAACCCCGAGGTGGATCTCGGGTTCGGCGCTTCGCTGGCGACGCCGTACACGCTTGCCGGCCATCCAAGCACCTTTGAGTTCGGCGGTCTGTTCCGCAATGAGCACAAGTTCCTGAACCAGAACACGCGCAACTTCTACCCGACGGCAGATCCCGTGGTGAATGGAAGCGTCGTCTATAACGAGACTCCGGCGCTGGCGCTCTCGAACTTCGTAGAGCCAAGCTTTTCCGACCCCAACTACTACGGCGGGATCTACCGGTTTGGCGTTGCCACGAACTACAACGCCATTCATGCGTTCTCGGCGCTCTCTGATCCAGGCATCGGCGACATCCTCGGCAACTCCTTCAACCAGATCGAGAAGGTATCCGCCGGTTACGTCATGAACACGACCAATTTCAAGCGCTTCCGGGTTGTGCTTGGGCTGCGGTTTGAGAACACGGGGGAAAACAACCTCGGGTATGTCGGGCAAACAAACTCCACGCGGCAATCGGGCACGGGACTCACGCCGATCCGGGTGCAAACGTCGTACCTGAACGTGCTGCCGAGCGGGTCGCTGCGCTACGCCATCACGCCCACGTCGGGCATTCGCTTTGTGTACAGCCGCGGCCTGGCCCGGCCCAACTTCAGCGACCTCATCCCCTTCCAGAGTGCGCCCAGCGGCGGCAACGCCCGGGACAATGTCAGCCAGGGCAATCCGAATCTGAATGCCGAGTACGCGGACGACATCGATGTGCTGTACGAGCGCACGCTGCTGCATGGCGGTCTGCTGCAGGGCGGGTATTTCTACAAGCACTTCAGCAACCCCATCGTGGCCACGGTGACGGAGCAGTCCTCCAACCCGAGCCTCACGGGCAACAATCAGCCGTACTTCCTGAACCAGACCATCAATGCGGGCACGGCCTCTGTGTATGGCTTTGAGGTCAGCTTCCAGCAGCACTTTACCTACCTGCCGGGATACCTGAACGGTCTCGGCGTCTCCGCCAACTACGGCTACACGCACTCGCAGACCAACTTCCCCGCGTACATCGATCCCTCGGTGCTGCAGATCGGACAGATCAGCGGCCCGGATCGCGGCGACGACCCGCATCCGCCTCTGATCGGGCAGGCGCCGAACACCTTCAACTTCTCCCCGACGTACGATCGGCACAACCTCTCCGTGCGCCTGGGTGCGACCTACAACCAGGCCAACATTTCGGCGTACCAGTACAACTCCGGCGCGGAGGGCGCGATTACCCAGGGCGGTGGTGGCGGCGGCCTGCGCGGCCCCAACGGCGACCAGTACTTCTACTCCCACTTCCAGGTGGATCTGCAGGGCAGTTACAACCTGCCCAAGGGCTTCACGGCGGTCGCCTACGGCCTGAACCTGACGAACGAGGTCTTCGGCTTCTACAACGGCGGCCCGGACTTCCCCGTGCAGCGCGAGTTCTACCGGCAGACGTTTGGCGGTGGCCTGCGCTGGTCGCCACACCGCGAGTAGCGGCTGCCAACAAGGTTCGCAAGGCCTCGCTCTTCGACAGGCGAGGCCTTCTTTTTCTCACCGCACCTGCGCTGAGGGCGGCACGTCTCCGAACGCCGCCGGCGGACGACGGTGATGCGTGGCCTGCTCGTAGCTGTAGCCGAGCTTGACCAGAAGACCCTCGCTCCACGGACGCCCCAGCAGTTGCAGGCCGGCGGGCAGGTCGCCGTGGGTGAAGCCCATCGGAATCGTGATCGCCGGGAAGCCGCTTTGCGGCGAGAGTACCTGGTTGTTGTCGCCGCCCGGGGATTTGAGGTCGCCGATCCTGCGGGGAGCGTTGCTCCAGGTGGGATAGAGCAGGGCGTCGACGTGTGCGTCATCCATGGCGTGTAGCAGGGCTTTGCGGAACGCCTCTTTCTTCGGATCGTGCCAGACATCCTGGCACGGCTCGGCGGGATTGTCCTTCGTCTTGCCGCGGTTCAGCGCATACTCGATGCGCTTGCCGATGTACGGGAGGTACAAGCCGGAGTCATAGACCTCCTGCAGCGAGTGATATGGCGCATTGGGTGCATGCGTCGCGAGATAGTGATTCAGGTCGCCCTGGAAGTCGCCGCAGCTAAGGTCTTTGGTGACTTTGTCGTAGTCGGGCAGGTTCACCGGGTCGACGATGACCGCGCCCTGGGCCTGAAGGTGGGCGAGGGCGTGCTCGGTGAGGGCCTTGATCTCCGGGTCGGTCTTCGCGTCGTCGATGTAGCGGCGAAACACCCCGATACGGGCGCCGCGCAGGCCGTCTTTGACGAGGAACTTCGTGTAGTCGGGCTCGATGTGCCCTCGGGCTGCGGCTGTGAGCGGGTCGGCGGGGTCGACGCCTGCGACCGCCGAAAGGATCGCGGCTGCATCGGCCACGGTGCGGGCGAGTGGGCCGCCGGTGTCGGCCGTGAGGAACAGCGGGACGATGCCATCACGACTGGCCAGGCCCAGCGTGGGCCGGATGCCGACGAGGTCGTTGTGCGAGGCCGGGCCCCGCACCGAGTCGCCCGTATCCGTACCCAGACCCACCTCGGCGAAGTTGGCTGCGACGGCCGCGGCGGTACCGCCGCTGGACCCGGCCGGAACGCGCGTCAGGTCGTAGGGATTCCGCGTCAGTCCACCGATGGAACTCTCGGTCACCACCGGACTGAACGCCCACTCCGCCATGTTGGTTTTGAAGAGAACGACGGCCCCGGCCTCGCGCAGACGCTTCACCATGAACGCGTCGTCGCTGGGGACCACACCCTTCAGCGCGAGCGAGCCGCCCGTGGTCTGCAGGCCGGCGGTGTCGTAGTTGTCCTTCACCGCCAGCGCCACGCACTGCAGCGGACGCAGCTTGTGCGTGTGCCGGAACTCGGCGTCGAGCCGGTCGGCGTCGGCCAGCGCCGCGGGGTTCAGCGTGACGACGCTGTTCAGGTGCGTGGGCTGGTCGAAGGCCGCGACGCGGTCCAGATAGCCCTGCACGAGGGCGTGGCAGGTGGTGGTGCCCGCCTGGAGCGCGGCTTCGGTCTGTGCGATCGTCGTCTCCGGCAGGGGGAAGCCGGGCGTGCCTGGGGTGCTGGAGGGGACGGCGGCAAAGGGCAGGGCAGCCAGGCCGAGGAGCAGGCCTCGGGCGACGAGGGACATGCGGTCTCCGTGGGTGATGAGGGTCTGTGGTTCTTACCTTAGCTGATGCCGAGCGGCCTAGCGCAGCGCCCGGGCGGTGGCCACACCGGCTGCCACGAGCAGGAAGCCGCCGACGAGGCTGGCAACGACGTAGCTGAGGCCGGTCCAGTACGCGCCGCGGCTGTAGTCGGCCCAGGCCTCGAATTCGAAGGTGGAGAACGTGGAGTACGCGCCGATGAAGCCCGTGGGGACCAAGAAGCGCCACGCCGGGCTGAGGGCGGTGTGGCGGTTCAGATACTCCAACACGAAGCCAATAAGGAAGCAGGCGCTGAGATTGATAAGAAAGGTGCCGACGGGGAACCGGGGACCGAAACGCTGCGCCGCCCAGGCGCCCACGGCGTAGCGGGCCATGGCGCCCAGTGCGCCACCGAGGGCGATCAGGAGATAGCGTGGCAAGCCGGGTGTTGACCTCGTCGGGTGCAGATGAAGGGCCAGGTGGCCCTTAGGGTCGCAGTATAGAATGACTTATGGGCGCGGGCCGGTGGCCGGCGCACTCCTTTCCGCGCAGGACGTCCTTTGACACAAGCAAACAGCAAGCCCTCCGCCAAGACCTCTGCCGTCATCCTTGGAGCTCAGTGGGGCGATGAGGGCAAGGGCAAGATCGTCGATGTGCTCAGCGAAAAGTTCGACATCGTGGCCCGCTACGCCGGCGGCCACAACGCCGGGCACACGGTCATCATCGAGGGCAAAAAGTTCGTTCTGCAGCTCATCCCGTGCGGCGTGTTGCGGCCGGGGTGCAAGGGCGTCATCGGCAATGGCGTGGTACTGGACCCGGCGGCGTTCCTGGGCGAGGTGAAGAAGCTGAAGGAAGCCGGGCTGCCCGTGGATGGACAGCTGTTCATCTCCAACCGCGCGCAGGTGATCCTGCCGTACCACCGCATGATCGAGCTGGCCGCGGAAACCGCGCCGGGGCGGCAGACCATCGGCACCACCCGCCGCGGCATCGGGCCGGCGTACGAGGACAAGATTCACCGCAACGGTCTGCGCGTCGTGGACTTGCTGAACACGTCGCTGCTGCGCACACACATCAACAATGCCTGCCACGAAAAGAACACCATCGCCCATGCGCTGTTCGGGACCGAGCCGCTGGACCCCAAGCAGATGTACGAGGAGTACGCCCGCCTGGCGGAGGGGATTGCGCCGTTCGTCACCGATACTGCCGTTCTGCTCAATAAGGCCATCGACGAGGGCCAGAACGTAATGTTCGAGGGCGCCCAGGGGGCGTTGCTCGACATCGACCATGGGACGTACCCGTTTGTGACCAGTTCTTCCTCGACCGCAGGGGGCGCGGTGACGGGGACCGGGGT
>CAXUNH010000122.1:0-9971 GCA_964252405.1 uncultured Acidobacteriaceae bacterium
AAGTTAAGGGACTCGAAGTTGTAGAAGTCGGATTCGACTTCGGGGCCGAGGGCGACGGAGTAGCCGAGTTTTTCGAAGACGGTGACGATCTCGGCCATGGTTTTGATGAGGGGGTGTTCGGCGCCGGGGCGGTGGGCGGTGCCGGGCAGGGTGAGGTCCAGGGCCGGCGCCACGGTGGAGGATTTGGGCGTGGGCGCGGCGGCGGCTTCGGCGAGGATGGCCTCGATCTGGTCTTTAAGGGCGTTGAAGCGCTGGCCGATGAGGCGCTTTGCTTCCGGGGGAGCGGCTTTGAGCCAGTCTTCAGAGATGGCTTTGAGGCGGCCTTGTTTGCGACCGAGCCAGTCGAGGCGGAAGGTTTCTGGGTCGAAGTTGGGGGTAGATGCGGCGGTGCGGGCCTCGGCGAGAACGGCGGCGAAGGCCTGGTCGAGGGAGGGTGCGGAGAAGTCGGTGAGTTGCGGGATGGTCAACGCTGGTCTTTCGGTTAGGCGGACTTCGCGAGCTTGGCGCGAAAGCTCTCTACGATGTCGGTTTTCACGATACCAACGCGAGTGGTTGGGTCGGGGATTGGGTCGCCGTCTTCGAGCATGCTTTCCAGGTGGAACTCCAGGCCCTCGCGAATCAGGCCCTGAACTTCTTCGAAGGTGCTGCCCAAGGAAGCTAGACCGGGCAGATCGGGACAGTAGGCACTCCAACCTGTACGAGTCTTTTCAAAGACGACTGCGTATTCCCTCATGGCTTTAGACCTGCCTGCTTGAGAAATGCTCCCATGAGTGCCCTCGCCGGGTTCCTCGGAGGGTTTGCCTGCTACCGTGACCGTGCCAGGCTTTTGCGGATGCTTCAGGTGCAGGTGACTTCCTCTTTGTCGAGCTGCAACCCAACCATCTTCATGCAAGCGCTTCAGGATGTCCCGGTACTTCGGTGGCATGCTGTTCGATTGTAACTTCGCTAAAGGGCCCACCAGATGACGATGGCCATGACGAGGCCGAGGAGGAGGCTGCGGCGGTCGGTGCAGGCCCAGACGACAGGGTCGTCGTGCATTTCTCCGCGGGTGGCGAGCATCCAGACCTGGCTTAGCCAGAGGAGGAGGACGGGGACGACGAGCCAGAGGCGGGTGGTGTGGGCGTAGAGGACGCCGGTTTCGGGGTTGGAGATGTACATGGTCATGACGACCACGGCGGCGTAGGCGGCGCCGGTGCCGAGGGCGCGCAGTTGTTCGAGGTCGGAGACGAAGTAGCCTCGGCCGTTGGTGATGGCTTTGCCGGTCTCGCGGAGACCTTCGAGTTCGCTGAAACGCTTGACGAAGGCAAGCGACAGGAAGAAGAAGACGCTGAAGCCGGCCAGCCAGGGGGAGATGGGCACACCGGTGGCGGCGCTGCCGGCGAGCAGGCGCACGGTGTAGAGGCCGGAGAGGACGAAGACATCGAGCAGGAGTTTGCGCTTCAGGTAGAAGGAGTAGGTGAGCGTGGTGGCTGTGTAGATGGCGAGCCACTCGAAGAAGCTGATGGCGTGACCGGGGGCGTGTGCGCCGCCCAGGGCCGCGAACACCCTGGGCAGCGTGAGCGCGATGGCGACCGAGGCGGCCAGCATGAGAAAGACGGCTGCCACACCGGTGACGGCAGAGAGGTCCCCGGCGGCGAACGGGCGACGGCGCTTGCGCGGATGGCGGCGGTCGGCCTCGATGTCGAGCAGGTCGTTGATGATGTAGGTGGCCGAAGCGCAGAGGCCGAAGCTAAGGAAAGCGATGAGCGCGGCCGTCAAGGTGGCGACGCTCCAAGCGTGGGCGAGCAGGACGGGAACGAAGATGAGGGTATTCTTCGCCCACTGGTGAAGACGGATGGCTCTTAGCCAGCTTTTGAGGGTGGGGGTGCGGTCCTCGAAGGTGCGGGTCGTGGCTACGCCGGCACGGGCGAGGCCACCGAGGAGTGCACGGTCCGGATTGGCCACCATCGGCGACTCGCAGGCGGCGAGGACCTCCACATCCGGACGGGCATTGCCGATGTAGCAGAAGCTTTGGCCGATGTGGGACTGGAAAGCCGCGAGTTTGTTGCCGCCGGCCAGGTTGGTAGACCCATCGGAGGCGAGGACGCCGGCGAAGAGGTTGAGGAAGGCCGCCACGCGCTCGGCGAGGGCGCGATCTGCGGCCGTGGCAAGATAGATCGCGCGGCCCCGGCCGTGCTCGGCACGGAGCCACTCCAGCAGGGGTTTGTTGTACGGGAGGTGCTCCACATCAAGGGTGACGGACTCTGTGACGTGGCGTTTGAAGGCGGCTTTGCCCTGGCCGATCCAGCCCGGGATCTTGAGCAGGCAGGTGGGATGCTGGCGGGCAAGGGCCAAAACCGAGTCCACAAGGGTGTCTGACTTCACCAGCGTGCCGTCCAGGTCCACGCACAGGGGCACCCCAGGGCCCAGCGACGCGGCCGAGGCGGCGGGCGCTGGGTCCTCGGGCTGCGGGGGCGCCGGGATCACTTCAGGCGAGGCCATTGTCCCTCCGAGGACGCTGTCGGGCGGATACACATGCTTCCCTTCACTATATCGTCCGGAACCTTCGAAACTTTCGCGGGAGGCGCGGGGGCGAAACGTGGCCCGAGGGGCTCGCGTCTAATGACCACGATGTTTGTGCGGTTTCGCTATCGTCTGCTGGCCGGTTGCGCCCTGTTCGCGTGGGCGGGGAGCGAGCGCGCCCAGATGCATCACGTGGATGCGCCCGAGCGGGTGACACGCGCGGTGGGCGTGTATGAATGGACCGGCGATTTAGCCAAGCCGACGGCCTCGCGTTTTGTACCGGTGTCGCTGTTTATCGACGGGCGCTTTGAGGACGCGGGACTGTACCTTGCGCGGCCCATTCCCTTTGCGCTCCAGAGCGGCGACCTGTACACGGTGGAGCGCTCCGGCGAGCCGGAGGGCGCACTGGAGCTGCAACTGGCCGAGCACGTGGTGAGCGGCAATGCGCTCGCCGACGATAACCCGGCCGGCGTTTGGTATGGCGTGGGCAAATTCACGGCAGAAGCCGCGCCGAAGCCGGGGCCGCCACTGCACCGGTCCAGCCACGTGGGCGCCATTCAGACGGTGTCAGACCCTGGAAAGCCACCCACTTCCCCGACGGCGGCCGACGCGAGCAAGACCCCGGATGGGGACGACGGCAAACCGCACATGAGCCGGCGGGCGCCCGCGGCAGAGAGCAGCAGCGGCGGCCAGGATTCGAGTGGAACCGCGGGGGCGAAACCGGACACAGACACGTCTGGATCGGGGAGCAAAGGCACGGACAAGAGCGCCGAGGACACGGACCGGCCCACTCTGGCGCGACGGGACCCTTCGCAGGATGCCGCCCGACGCAGAGAGGCTGTCGGCGGCAAGCGCGGCACGGCCAGCGTGACCGCCGTGGGGCCCGCGCCGGGCAGTGACCCGGACCGGCCTACGCTGAGTCACAAGAGTGCAGACACCTCGTCCCCCGAGGTGCTGAAGGGGATGCCGGCCGATCTGCATCAGGCCGTTGCCGTGTCAGACCCGGTGCTGCGCGATCCGCATCCGTTTGCGAGGCCATGGGAGGACCCAGCGGAGCGCACCAGCACACTCGCAGCCCTGGCGGCTCTGGCCCGGCCGCGGGTAGCCGCCTACCTGGCGGAGAACAAGCTGGTGCCGTCGGCGGTGCAGGCGAGTAGCGGCGCGATCCAGCCGGCGAGCAAGGAAGGAATCGCCGCCAACACCGAGAACGGCGCCGGCGCGCCGCCTAAGCTGGAGCGCGGCAAACCCCGTGAGTACGGCGGAGCAACCACCGCCGCGCCGGGCCCAACGAAAACGTCACCTCACGCGCCGCATACCGCCTCGAAGGTCTCGGCCAAGCCGGCCCCCACGCCACTGACGCTGCGGGACGAGCAAATCGCCGGCTTTACGCTGAGCTACGGCGGACTGCCCACGTTTGTGTACACGGCCAGCGCTCCGGCAGCGGTGGCTCAACCCGGGGATCTTCCCCCTTCTGCCACCCACCCGACGGCCTTCGTGACGATTGTTGCGCAACGGCTACCCTCCGGCGAGTTGCAGGTGGCGTTGAGCAATGTGACGGACAGCCTGCACCTGGACCGCGGGCCAAGGCTGCACCTGATCGATGCCGTGGATCCCGACGCCTCGCACCGCGCCAGCTTGCTGTTTGAACTGCGGGGCAGCAACAGCCGCCAGTTTGCCCTCTACCGGCTGATCACGGCAAAAGCGGAGAACACCTTTACCAGCGCCTCGATTGAGTAACCAGGGGCCGAGTCGAGGGTGGCAGGAGCGACTTAGGTTGCGCCTGCTTCGCCCTCCGCCTGTCGTGATCCACTTCGCCTTTTGGCATCCTAGTAGGCGATGAGTGACGAGAACGTAACCCCGCACGACGGCTCCCCTGCTGCACACCCCGCTACCAACGAAACTCCGGTACCGAAGATTGCCCTGCTGTTTCCGGGCCAGGGATCGCAGACGGTGGGCATGGGACGCGCCTTCTGCGACAGCGTTCCAGCGGCCAAGGCGGTGTTTGACGAGGCGGACGAGGCGCTCGGATTTCCGCTTTCCAGGCTAATTTTTGAGGGGCCGGAAGAAGAGCTGAAGCTGACCGAGAACACACAGCCGGCGATTCTTACGGTGTCCATCGCTGTGTGGCGCGCACTGGAGCCGGAGCTGGCGAGCCGTGGGCTGGAGGTCTGTTTTGCGGCGGGGCACTCGCTGGGGGAGTATTCGGCCCACGTGGCGGCAGGCACGTTTTCCTTCGCTGATGCGGTACGCACGGTGCGGGCGCGTGGTCAGTTCATGCAGGCGGCCGTGCCGGTGGGCGAGGGTGCGATGGCAGCCATTCTGGGGCTGGCGTATGACGATGTGAACGACCTGTGTGCGCGGGTGTCGGACGAACTGACCCCACCCCCGCCGGAGGATCCGTCAGACCCGTCCGAGCAGAGCGCGGCGGCGCGGGAGGCGCTAACGGACCCGGGAAACCCTGCCAGCACCCCCGCCGAAGCGGCATCGCGGGTGTCAGCCGTGGTTGCGCCGGCCAACATCAATTCCCCGGAGCAGATCGTGATCTCGGGCGACAAGGCCTCCGTGGAGCGGGCGGCAGCGCTGTGCAAGGAGGCCGGCGCGAAGCGCACGGTGATGCTGCCGGTGAGCGCGCCGTTCCATTGCTCGCTGATGCAGCCCGCCCAGGAGAACCTGGCGAGCGCCCTGGAGAGCGTGGCGTTTGAGGATCCGCAGTTTGAGGTGGTGTGCAACGTGGACGCGCGTGCCGTGAAGCGCGGCCCCGATGCGCGCGACACACTAATCCGCCAGGTGACCGGGCCGGTGCGCTGGGTAGAGTGCATTCAACTGCTGCAAAGCTGCGGGGCGACCCACTTCCTGGAGGTGGGGCCGGGCAAGGTACTGACAGGGCTGAATCGCCAGATCGACCGCGGGCTGGTCACGGCGAATATTGAGGATCCGGCGGGGCTGGAGAGAGTGTTGGGGATGTTGGTCGGGTAATGTGCCCGTGACAAGCGGGAAGGGTCTAGCTTCTGCGCGCAGCTCTATTCCCGGTTTGCTGATCTCTCGCTCTGTTGAGGGAGCAAGCGCTCCCGGTAGTGAAGTGAGACGTCCCAGACTGCTGACGGTATAGAGTTCATCCGGCGTGCCAAGCGGGTCGTTATTGATCGGCGAGCGCGCTGCCGAGGATCTCGTCCGAGAGCTCGGGATCGTCCACAACGCGTGCGAGGATCAGGCCGCCGACCATGGCGGCCAGAGCGTTGATCGCCTGCTTTCTCCGCTTGCGCCGGGACGACCAGGGAAACTTCTCGCCAAACTTCTCGATCAGGCTCTGGACGTGACGCGTGATCACCGCGCGGGTCTTTGGCTGCGTGTGAAAGTCCGTCGCGAGCGCGGCCATAATGCAGCCGTTTCCGGGGTCGTCGCGGTGTCCTGGACTGAGGTAGTCGCGAAGCATGGCCTGCTTGCCCTCTTCGGAGGCGGCGTACTTCTCCAGAACGGCCAGGCTCTGTTCGGAAGCGTGCGCGAAGGCCTCCGCAAGCAGGTCTTCTTTGGAGTCGAAGTGGTTATAGAACGAGCCGTGGGTCAGCCCGGTGGCCGTCATGATTTCGCTGATGCTTGCGCCGCTAAACCCTCGCTCACGAAAGAGCCGTGCGGCCGATTGCAACGCCCTCGTGTGCTTCTCCGCCGTCTCCGCTGCCGGGTAGCGCATCGTTCTCCCCTCCTGTGCCCTATTGACATTATGCCTGATATCCATCATGCTTGAGAAGTGCCAAACCTTACGACCGTAAGGCTTGAGCCTGGGAGAGACACATGAGCGGAACAAAGGGAATGGGAACGGCTGTCGTCACGGGAGCCTCGTCGGGCATTGGGAAGGTCTATGCGGAGAAGCTTGCCGCGCGGGGGTTCGACCTCCTGCTGGTGGCAAGGCGTGCCGACCGGCTTTCGGACCTGGCAGAACAACTGAAGGCACGGCATGGCGTCGGCGTGGAGAGCCTTGTTGCCGACCTGAGCAAGCCGGAAGATCTGGAGCGGGTCGCGCAGCGGCTCGAGGGCGACGCTTCGGTCACGCTGCTGGTCAACAATGCCGGTGTTAGCGTGATGGGTGCTTTTGCCGAAGCCAAAGCTGGGGTGATTACAGATATGCTGCAGGTCAACGTGCTGGCCCTGACCCGGCTCGCCCTTGCGGTGCTGCCCGGCTTCAAGCAGCGGGATCACGGAACCCTGGTCAACGTCGGATCGGTGTTGGGGTTCTACGGGTATCCCGGGACCAGCGCGTACAGCGGCACCAAGGCTTACGTTCGCACGTTCCCCCGGGGCCTGCAGGCGGAGCTTGCCGGGACCAAGGTCCGGATCCAGCTGGTCGCGCCGGCAGGGACAGCGACCGAGGGATGGGACAGCACAACAGTCGACCAGTCGGTTGTGATGACGGCAGAGGACTGCGTCGAGGCTTCATTAAAGGGCCTGGACATGCGGGAAGCGACGACCTTGCCCTCCGTGGAGGATCTGCAGTTGCTGCAAACCTACGAGGCAGCGGCAGGCGCGCTGATGGCTGCGTCGCAGACCGGCACACCGGCGAAGCGATACACGCAACGGCAGTAAAGGCTGTGTACCGGGCGAGCGAACCAGTGCTCGCCCGGTACATGGGCGCACTGCGCAGGCGAGCTGCCATGAGCGCGAGTCGAGACCGCTGGTTCGGGAGTCGTGTGGGAACGCCCGGCCTACGCTGCGCTGAAGACCCTCGTTGCGATTGCCCCGTGGGCGAGCCAGGCGTCCCATGCTGCGAGAGCGCGCTCACATTGCAGGCGGTGGCGTTCCCCTTTGTCGCGGATGCGGCGGCGCAGGTCTTCTTCGAGGGGTGGGAGAAGGTCGAAGGTGATGTTGGCGGGTTGGAAGCGTTTGGATTCGGTGTGGGTGATGTAGTGGGTGAGGCTGCCGTGGGCGCTTTGTCTTGGGGCCGGGATGGGGTGTTCGCCGCGTGCAAGGGCGGCGGCGAAGCGGCCTGCGAGGAGGCCGCCGGCGATGGATTCTGTGTAGCCTTCCACGCCGGAGAGCTGGCCGGCGATGAGGATGTTGGGGTGGGCGCGCAGTTGCAGGGTCTCCGTGAGCAGCGTGGGGGCGTTGATGTAGGTGTTGCGGTGGATCTGGCCGTAGCGGAGGAACTTGGCGTTTTCGAGGCCGGGGATGAGGCGGAGGACTCGGGCCTGTTCACCAAACTTCATGTGGTTCTGAAAGCCGACCAGGTTGTAGCTGTCCGCGCGCAGGGTCTCCTGGCGGAGCTGGACGGCGGCGTAGGGCCAGCGGCCGGTTTTGGGGTTGGTGAGCCCGGCGGGCTTCATGGGGCCGAAGCGCAGGGTGTCGCGGCCGCGGCGGGCGAGCTCTTCGATGGGCAGACAGCCTTCGAAGTAGGCGAGCTTTTGGGCAGCCCCGGCAGTCTCAACCACAGGTCTCTCCGCTCCGCTTCGCTCCGGTCGAGATGACAGATCAGAGTGGGGTTCATCTGCCGAGAACGTCTGTGGTGGCTTGGACACCCAGGTCTCAGACGCGAGACCTGGGGCACCCGGGTCGGTGGCGTTGGCAACATTCGATTCGGCTGCGCATACAGCGAAGGGGATGTCCTCCCAGCGTTTGGGCTCGACGCGCTCGGCGGTGGTGAGGGCGTCGATGAAGGCGTTGTATTCGTCCTTGGTGAACGGGCAGTTGATGTAGTCGGCGGTGCCGCGGTCCCAGCGCGCGGCGAAGTAGACCTTCTCCATGTCGACGGTGGAGGCGTCGACGATGGGCGAGATGGAGTCGTAGAAGGCGAGGTGGTCGGCGCCGGTGAGGCGTTGGAGTTCGGCGGCTAACGGCGAGCTGGTGAGCGGGCCTGAGGCGAGGACCGTGATGGTGTCGGGGTCGTCTTCGTGGAGTGCGGTGACCTCTTCGCGGCGGACGGTGATGTTGGGCTGGGCGGCGATCCGGTCCGCGACGCGGCGGCTGAACTCGGCGCGGTCGACGGCAAGCGCGTGGCCCGCGGGGACCGCGCTTCCGTCAGCGGCGGTGAGCAGGAAGGAACCGGCGCGGCGCATCTCCTGCTTCAGCAGCCAGGGGGCGGAGTTTTCGGTTTCGCTCTTGAGGGAGTTGGAGCAGACGAGCTCGGCGAAGTCGGCGGTCTGATGAGCCTCGGTAGAGCGCAGCGGGCGCATCTCGGACAAAATGACGTTGCAGCCAAGAGCTGCGGCTTGCAGGGCGGCTTCAGGGCCGGCAAGGCCGCCGCCGATGATGTGGATTCGTTTCACAGACTAAGGATAGGGGATCATCTGGCCGACGTGTCGCGTTGCCGGTCTTGGTAAGTGGCGGTAGCGGCGTTTATGGGGACCAAATCGTCTCAGTGCAGATAGCTCGACGTCACGGAACGGCCATAAGGCACAACATCGCGACACAAAGCGCGTAGATCGGCAGTAATCTGACAGCAGCTGCTAAAGGTGCCTGGAAGTGCGAGCAGAGACGATTAATTCGGACAATCTGGCTGGGGTGGAGTGGGCTGAAAACTACTTCAAGTTCTGCACTTTTGCAGACTTCTACAGCGAAGTCGGCTTGATATCCTCCGACTTCAATTGGTGTTCATTTAGCAAAGTGGAGTGGTACTGGGGCCTTTTTACCGGTTGCAACTTCATCTACTGCACCTTTACGGACTGCACATTCGCAGGCACAAGCTTCGGAGATTCACGATTCGTCGACTGCACGTTCATCGGTTGCACCTTCAAGAAAGACAATCTTGGGGGTGACTGCGACTTCTCAGGTGCGACCACTTACGGGTGCTCGGTTAAGAAAACCGTGGGCTTTCAACCTAATGCTGGCATCAGCTTGTAATAGAGATTCAAGCTAGGCAAATACTTGGCATGTCCGCCATCCTCGGGGAAAACGGGATCGGTGGTAAGTAAGGCGAAGTCGCCCAGCGTTGACTTATGAGGAGATCGGGTTTCGCGTAGGGAGCATTGCAATCAGGTGTTGGCGAGTGTGTGCAGGGCGTTGCCGCTGAGGCGCATGATGCGCCAGTCTTCCTGGGTTTTGCCGCCGATGCGCTCGTAGACGGCGATGGCGGGGATGTTCCAGGTGAGGACGTCCCACTCGAGGCGTTCGCAGCCTTCGTGGACCGCGATGCGGGCGAGTTCACGGAGGAGCGCTTTGCCGATGCCTTGCCCGCGAAGGCGCGGCGTGACGTAGAGGTCTTCCAGGCGGATGCCGTGGTGGCCGACCCAGGTGCTGTAGCTGGTGAAGTAGAGGGCGAAGCCGGCGGGCTCGGGCGCGGTGTCCGGGGCGGTTTGCCAGTCGGCGATCAGGGTGCGGAAGCGCGGAGGCGGCGTGGGATGCAGGGGCGTTTGGCCGTCGGGGGCGAGGCCCCAGCCGTCGCGCAGGAGGTCGGCCTCGGTGGCCTTCACTTCGTGGGGGGCGCGCTCGTACTCGGCGAGTTCGCGGATGAAGCGAAGGATGGTGGGCGCGTCGGCGGGGGC
>CAXUNH010000123.1:0-9964 GCA_964252405.1 uncultured Acidobacteriaceae bacterium
TGGACACGCGGCTGACCTTGGCCGGCTGCAGAGCCTTCTCCGCAAAGGTCGTGATCTCGTCCGAGTACTCGATGATGTCAATCTTTTCGCCGCGGAGCTCGCGGATGATCGACTGCACGCGCATGCCCTTCATGCCGACGCACGCGCCCACCGGGTCGACGTCCTTGTCCCGGCTCTGCACGGCGATCTTGGTTCGCTCGCCCGCCTCGCGCGCAATGGCCCGCACCTGCACGGTGCCGTCGTAGATCTCCGGCACTTCGCTCTGGAACAGGTTCTGCACCAGCGTCGGCGCCGCCCGGCTCACAATGACCTGCGGCCCCTTGGCTGCGCGATCCACCCGCAGCAGCACCACCCGAATGCGCTCGCCGACGGAAAACGACTCCAGCCGGCTCTGCTCACGCTTGGGCATGCGCGCCTCGGCCTTGCCCAGGTCGAAGATCACGTCCATCGGCTCCAGCCGCTTGACGGTGGCGTTCAACACCTCGCCGATACGGTCGCCATATTCGTTGAAAATCGTGTCGCGCTCGGCCTCGCGCACCTTCTGAAAGATCACCTGCTTGGCCATCTGCGCCGCGATGCGCCCCAGCGGCGTCGTGTCCTTGTAGAAACGCAGCTCCGCGCCGGCTTCCACCTCAGGGGCCATCTCGCGCGCCTGCTCCACGGTCAACTGGTTCTCTTCGTCTTCGACCTGCTCCGGCCCCTCGACGACTGTTTTGAACACGTACGCCCGGATTTCGCCCGTTTCCTTATCCAGCTCGCCGCGCATGTTCTCCACGGTCTTGTAGTACTTGCGCGTCGCCAACGCAATCGCGTCTTCGACCGCGCCGACCACGATCTCCGGGTCGATGCCCTTTTCGCGGCTCAGCAACTCAATCGATTGGTACAGTGCACTTGCCATCTCTTCTCTTCCTTATCGTCAGCCCACGGCTGTTCTTTAGTGTTTTCTGAAAATTCCTGAAGCTCAATCGGGCGAACTCTCTTGATCCCCGGTTTTAGATCTCCGCGACGAGGTGAGCGCGCTCCACGTTGGTCAATGCGACCCGAACACTGGGCGCTGCAGCTGCCTGGCCCTTCTTGCCCTTGCCCTTCTGCTTCACGGCGGAAAGATCCAGCGTCAGATCCGTGCCGTCGAACTCCGTCAGCCGCCCCGTAAAGTGCCGGTTGTTCTCCACCGGTGTAAACGTCTGCAGCTTCACCAGGCTGCCGCGAAACCGACTGTAATCTGCCGGTTTGTTCAGCTTGCGCTCCAGCCCCGGCGAACTCACTTCCAGGGTGTACTCCGCGCCCGGCACCAGATCTTCTACGTCCAGCACCGTCCCGAAGTCACGCGCAAACGTCTCGCAATCCTCGTGGGTCGTCCCGGAGAGCAGCTCGACCGGCACATCCTTCGGGAGCAGGGCAGCACCCTCTTCCGTTGCCGCCTCCTCGGCCAACCGGGCCCGTCCAGCGGCGTCCTTCTCGACAAAGACCCGCAACGCTCGGTGCTTGCCGGCACCCTGAAACTCCAGATCCACCACCTCCAGCCCTAGGCTGGAGGCGACACGCTCGGCGGTGGCACGGATTGCATCAATTTGCAGGGCCATGAGTTACGTCCGAAGAAAGCCGCCGGGCCGCTCAGCTACTTTGCTGCCGCCCGAATCTCCCGTACAAAGAAAAAGTGGGCTTTCGCCCACTGAACTCGTCCGCCGTCTTCCGGAGCCTTCACGGAACCTGCACGGCAGACCGGATTCGTCTGCTCCTCTAAGTATAGGCGAAGTCAGCCCCGCACTCAACAGCCCCCAAGTGACGGCCCGTACTTCCGGGGGCTCTCCGTCAATCCATGGACACGCCTCCCGGCAGCGTCTTCCGGAACGCGGCGACCTCGGGCGCCAGTTCGAGCGCGCTGCCCGGAGAGGTCGCGTACAGGTCCACCTCTCTCCCGCCCAGCAGCCCGTAGTTGAGGTGGGTCTGCTTCAGCGTACCCAGCTTCACCCATTCGGCGGGAATGCTCTCGAACTTCTTCGGGTAGATCATCGCGAGCCCGACTCCGTGCCTGGCCACCTCCCCGCGAAGCCATGCGGCGTCCTTGTTTCTTTGCATCGCTGCTTCCGGCGAGGCCAGTCCGTCCAGGTCGAGAACATACGCCCCATCGCGATGGTCGACCGACACCCAGCCAAGGTCGTCCAGCGCGACGCTTTTTCGCCAGAACTCGTCCTCGAAGCGATGCATCTGGTATTGCTGCCGGTAGATGCCCGTGCACGCGTCCGCCGTCTGCATCAGCGGTCGCAGGTCAAAGGAGATCCAGCCGAGCAGCAGCAGAAGTGAGGTCGCTGGACCAAACCTTCGACCCCGAAGCACGACCAGGCACACCAAGAGCAGGAAGGACCGGAACGCCGCGTCATAACGGTAAAACCAGCCGTAAGGCCCAAACACGTAGAGCAGCGCGATCGCCGCGGATGCACAAAGCAGGGCATTGCGCCGCACAGGCGAGCGCCGGTCGAGCCACAGCGCCGCAAGCAGAACCAACAGCCCCGGGGTCAACGTGCGGACCTGACCGTCGTGCACGGTGATGAGGTTTTGCCAGGCTCCCAGCAGCAGCCCGTGGATCGCCCCGGCGGGATGAGCGCCGGCAACCCCGCCCTTCACCAGCACGGAGCTGGGCAGCGGCGGCAGGCCCTGGTGATGGAGGAACAGCGAAAACAGGCCCAGCGGAAGGAGGCTCCCAGCAAGGGTCAGACCCCCCGCGCGCCAGCGGTGCTGCGCCCCGCTGGCCAGGGCCACGGCGAGCGTAAACGCCAGGTCCTCATAGCGAACCGAGGGCGCCATCGCCGCCATCCAGAGTGCCCAGGTCGGCACCGGACGACCTTCATACGCCTCCACGACCGCCCAAAGGCAACCCGTCATCAGCACGGTCTGCAGCACATGTTCCATGCCCAGAAACGTCAACCCGACCAGGTTGACGGACACGACGGCCGCGACCGCGGCCATCCACTGGGCGGCGTTTGAGGGCGTGCGGCCCAGCAACTGTGTTCGCAGGGCAAGCCGTCCGAGCAGAACGCACTCGGCGAAGCCGAAACCCACGTTGACGACGAGCGGAACCCACCGGTGCAGCGGCATCCAGCCAAACGGAGCCAGCAGAAAGGGCCAGAGAATGCTGGATGCGGGCGACGAAGGCTCGCCGGGGTTGATGCCATAGTGGCCGTGCGCGATCTCCTGGGCAAGCGCCAGGTGGATGTACGCGTCATCCAGCGAGTAGCTGAAGCCGCCCTGCAGTCTCACGACCACGATCCCAAGGAGGGAGGCGACCAGCAGCCCGTACACCAACGCCAGCTTTGTGGAGAACGCGTCGAAACGCCGGGGCGGGGGATGCCCGGGAAGGCTCAATGTCGCCCGCTCCGCACGGCACTGGTGTCGCTGTTGTTGTGCAAACCCGGAAACATCCTGGTCAGTATAGGGGAGAGCCTCTGTCCTGAGCCGCTGCGGCGGCGGAGTGACGCAGAGAGCAGGGCCCTGGTTTGGGCAAGCCGGCTTCCCGCTCCGTTGGCATGGATCTTCCTTGAGGCACCCGGAGGTCCGGCCGAGGCTCCGGGCCAAAGGGCGCAGAGGCGGTCTCCGACAAGTGGAGGGAGCATGGCTGCTATGCTGAGCTTCTACAACACACCGAATCCAGGAGTTTTCGCTTTGGCAGATGAACCAGTGGTCATTACCGTGCGTCCCAACGGGCCGCTCCGGGTAGAAGGGCACATCATTCTCAAGGACGCCGACGGGCAGCAGTGGGACCTTACCGGCAAGCCCGCGGTCAGTCTTTGCCGCTGCGGTCTGAGTGAAAAGCGCCCGTTCTGTGACGGGTCGCACGCCCGGCAGGGATGGCAGTGCATGGCCAGCCCGGGCAACCTTACGGGACAGTAAAGGAGCGCGCGCGATGGGGGTACGGGGACGTGTACGTGCGTCGGGGCTGGTCCTCGCCTTTGGTCTGGGCGGGGCGGCAGGGGTCGCGCAAAAGCCGCAACCGCTCATCCCGGATCCCTCCGGCGTTCAGGACGAGGCGCCCCCTGCGGGGTACGGCGGGCCCTTGTACGTACGGCAGGAGGTGATGATCCCCGTTCGCGACGGGGTCAGCCTGCACACCGTCGTCTACCGGCCCAGGGACAGCGCGAAGACGGGTCCGGCGCTGCCCTTTCTGATGCAGCGCACCCCGTATGGCGTGAGTACGTTGAGCGCCCGGGCCATCGAAAGCGGCAAGCCCGAACTGGCGGCCAGCGGCTACATCTTCGTCTTTCAGGACATCCGGGGCCGCTACGGTTCGGGTGGGCAGTTTGTGATGAATCGCCCGATCGTCGATCACAGCGCGAAAACGGCCGTGGATGAGACGACCGACACGCGCGACACCATTGACTGGCTGCTGAAAAATGAGCCCAATAACTCGGCGAAAGTGGGCGTGCTCGGGATCAGCTACCCAGGCTTTCTTGCGATCATGGCCGGGCTGGATGCGCATCCTGCGGTCAAGGCCATCAGTCCGCAGGCGCCGATGACCGACATCTGGCTGGGCGACGACTTCTTCCATAACGGCGCGTTCCGTGAGACCTACGGCTTCGATTACGTGCAGGAGCTGGAGGGGCAGAAGAACGACATCAACCCGGACTCGTCCGAGGATCAGTACAACTTCTTTCTCGAGCACACAAACTTTGCCGGGGCGGCTGCCACGGCCGGTATGACGAAGCTGCCGACCGCAGCGAAGTTTCTGAACGAGCCGACCTACACGAAGTTCTGGCAGGACATGGCCGTCGAGCGCCGGCTAGGGGAGCCGGAGGTCCCAACGCTGGAGGTGGGCGGCTATTGGGACCAGGAAGATATGTGGGGGCCGCAGGCGGAGTACGCCGCGCTGCGCGCCCATGAAGACCCTAACGATGCGCAGCACAAGGTCTTTCTGGTGCTCGGCCCATGGAATCACGGCGGCTGGGCGCGCGGTCCCGGAGATGAGCTCGCCAGCAAGTTCGGCAAGGTGACCTTTGGCGGCGTACCTACCGGGGCCGTCTACCGGTCGAGTCTCGAAGCGCCCTTTTTTGAGCTGTACCTCAAGGGCAAACCAGGCTTCGATCTCGGGGACACGGCCAGCTTTCGCACGGGCGAGAATGTCTGGCATCGCTATTCGTCGTGGCCGCCTGTCGAGGGCTTCAAGACCGTAAATGCGTACCTGGCGCCGGAAAAGACGCTTAGCTTTGCTGAGCCTAAGGCCGATTACAACGCGCAGGCCGCCTCCTACGTGGCCGACCCGGCGAATCCCGTTCCGTATCGTCACCGGCCGATCCAGTCCACCTATGGCAAGGAGTCGCAGTGGCGCACGTGGCTGGTCGAGGACCAGCGCTTCGTCTCCGACCGCAAGGACCTGGCCAACTTTCAGAGCCCGGTTCTCGCCTCTGACGTGACCGTCACGGGTGACGTGCGTGCCGATCTGTTCGCTGCGACCACCGGTACCGACGGCGACTGGGTGGTGAAGCTGATCGACGTGTACCCGGACAACAGCTACCAGCTCATGGTGGCGGAGGAGATCCTCCGCGGGCGCTACCGCGACAGCCTCACCGACCCCAAGCCGGTGAAGCCGAGCGAGGTGAACGAGTACAGGTGGAGCCTCCACGGCGTGGATCACACGTTCCTGAAGGGCCACCGGATGATGGTGGAGGTCCAATCGAGCTGGTTTCCGCTCTACGACCGCAATCCGCAGACCTTTGTGCCAAACATCATGACGGCGCCGGCCTCCGCGTACGGGGCGCAAACGATCACGATCTACGATTCCCCGAAGTACCCGTCGCACCTCGTGCTGCCGGTGGCGGAGACCACCCGACTGCCGTAGCGGGTGGCGATCCGGCTGCGCTTGCGGTCTCCCCCGGTCCTTTTCCGGAAACTTTTGCCTGTGTGGGCCGTCTCCGGTTGTAGAGCCCGCAGGGGACCTCAGGAGCACGGCGCGGTTTGTAACCCCATCACCCCCTCGGGCGGCCTCTGGCTGAGGGCTCCTGACGATCCGGCGATTGAACTTCTCCGCAGCCCAGGAAACATATGCTTTTGCGAAGATCCCGAGCCGCACTTCCCGTTTTAGCCCTCCTTGTTCTTCCCGCCAGCGTGCGGGCCCAGAGTCCAGCCCCGCCGGCGGGCGCCGCGCAGCAGACCGCGGCTCCACGACAGAGCGGCACGGTGAAGGCGGTGACGCCGCAGGACTTCGTTCTGACCACGTCAGCCGGCCAGGATTTCGCCGTGAACCTCTCCGGCACCGCCCGCATCCTGCTTGTCGACCCTACCACCAAGGATGTGAAATCCGCCCAGCAGGGGACCATCGCGGACATCGCGGGCGGGGATAAGGTGATCGTTACCGGCACCCCCGGGGACACTGGACAGACGCTTACCGCAACGCGGGTGTACGTGCTGAAGTCCGGCGCGATCGCTGCGATGCATGCCCAGGAGCAGGCTGCCTGGGCGCGGAGCGTGGGCGGCATCGTTCGTTCCGTCGACCCCGCGACCGGCGCCATCACGGTGGCCAATGGCCTGCGCACCACGACCGTGAACACCTCCGGGAGCACCCTTGTGCGCCGCTATGCCGGGGGCTCGGTTCGCTTCCAGGACGCGGTGAAGAGCGATGTTGCCGCGATCCATCCTGGGGACCAGATCCAGGCACGCGGCCAGCGCTCGCCGGACGGGGCCACCGTGACGGCAGAGGAGATCGTCACGGGTTCGTTCAGCAACTTCTCCGGCCTGCTTACGGCGGTGGACCCGGCCGCGGGCACGGTCACGCTGAAGGATCTTGCTTCCAAGCGCAGCGTCACGGTGGCGCTTACGGGCCAGAGCAATCTGCGGCACCTGTCCCCGGCGTTCGCCCAGGGCATGGCTGCCCGGGCCGGCGGCGCGGGCCAGACCACAGCGCCCGGGCAGACGCCAGGTCATCCCAGCGGCGATACGGCGCCGCCCGCGGGCAGCGGTGCGCAAAGCTCAGCCGCGGCTGGTGCTGCCAGCCGGCCAGCCGCGCCCCGCATGGATCTGTCCCGGGTTCTCAACCGGCTTCCCGCCGAGACGGTGACGGACCTCAAGCCGGGCGAGGCGGTCATGATCGTCGCATCCAACAATCAGGAGACCGGCCGGCCGACCGCCATCACGATGGTCAGTGGCGTCGAGCAAATACTTGCTGCCTCGCCGAACGGCCAGACCACGCTCTCGCCCTGGAGTCTGGGCTCTGGTCAGGGCGAAGGTGAGGGCGCCGAAGGCGGGGGCGCTGCGGGCGGTCCCGGCATACGTTAACCTGCCTTGCATTTCGTTCACCGAACGTCGAGGCAGAAGATACCAGAAGAACATCGCTTTTTCGCTTGAGGAGAGTAATGCAGCTTCCCAAATCACGTTCTGCCGGTGCGGTGTGTCTGCTTTTGAGCGCAGGGGCGTTGGCCGCGGCGCAGACGGCCCCCGCCCCAACCGACAGCACCTCCGGAACGCAGCAACAGACCACCCAAGCCGCGAGCGGCACCGGCTCGGGGCAGGTCCAGACCGGCGCCACCCGCGTCCACGGTACGGTCGCGGATCCTGACGGCGCGGCCATCCCGGGCGCCACGATCATCTTCACCGGCACAAAGGGCCCGGCGCGCAAGGTCACCTCGGGCGCGGACGGCAACTACAGCGTTTCGCTCGTGCCGGGCAGCTACAACCTGGTCGTTTCCATGCAGGGCTTCAGCACGTACTCCGTGCAGAACTTGAAGATCGCGCCCGTCCCCAGTCTGACGGTGGATGCCAAGCTGCAGATCGGCCAGCAGGAAGTGGTCATCAACGTGGATGCGAATGCGGTTACGCTGTCGGTGGACTCCGACGCGAATGCCAGCTCGACGGTAATTCAGGGCAAGGATCTGGAGGCGCTGTCAGATGATCCGGATGAACTTTCCAGTGAGCTAACGGCGCTGGCCGGACCGGCGGCCGGGCCCAATGGCGGGCAGATCTATGTGGACGGCTTCACCGGCGGCCAGCTCCCGCCCAAGTCGTCCATCCGCGAGATCCGCATTAACCAGAATCCGTTTTCGGCGCAGTACGACCGCGTGGGCTACGGCCGTGTGGAGGTTTTCACGAAGCCCGGCACGGACACGTACCACGGCAACTTCCAGGTGAACGGCAACCCTTCACAGTTCAACTCGCCGAACCCCCTGAGCGCAGCCTATGAGCCGCCCTACCACACCATCTTCATGTTTGGCAGCCTGACGGGGCCCATCAACAAGAGCACCTCGTTTTCGGTCGGCGGGTCCCATCGCGACATCGAGGACAACGAGTTCAGCGACGCCACGATCGCCTCTTTTCCGGGCTCTCCCGGCGTGCTTTGTCCGCCAGGCTCAGGAAACGCCGGCTGCGTGGCGAATGGTTCGCCGACACAGATCTTCACGCACTTCCCCCAGGTCCGGACCGATATTGCACCGCGCTTTGATTTCGCCCTGGGTGAAAAGAATGTACTGACCGCGCGTTTTCAGTACGTCCAGAACGACATTCTGAACTCCGGCATCGGGAACTTCACCCTGCCCTCGGCGGCGTACAACTCCACCTCACGCAGCGAAGAGTTGCAACTCAGCGACACGCAGACCTTCAACTCCAAGCTCATCAATGAGACCCGCTTTGAGTGGGAGCGCGACCGCACCGCTAACGTTCCCCTCAGCAACGCGCCGTTGATCACCGTACAGGGCACACTGACCACCGGTGGCGCGTCGATCCAAAACACTTCGGATCACCAGGACCACTTTGAAATTCAGAACTACACCTCGGTTGCGCTGAAGAAGAACTTCATCCGCTTCGGCGGACGTCTGCGCATCACGCGCGAAGCCCAGTACGCCGCGGGCAATACCAACGGCAGCTTCACCTACGCGGACCTCGCCTACGATCCAACCAAGGAGACCACGGACAACAGCTACTTGACGGGCACGCCAACGCAGTTCACCTTCAGTCAGCTACAAAACACCGATATCCACTACACGTACACGGACCTTGGGCTCTACGCCGAGGACGATTGGAAGCCGCTGACGAACCTGACCCTGAGTTACGGGTTGCGGTACGAGACCCAGAACTACCTGCCCGGTGACCACCACGACATCGCTCCGCGCCTGTCGTTTGCGTACGGTCTGGGTAGCGGAAAGAGCGCGCCGAAGACTGTCGTCCGTGGCGGCTTCGGTATCTTCTACGACCGGTTCGGGACCAACTACATCCTGAACACCATTCGCTACAACGGTCTGTCGGAGATCCTGCTTTCCGACCAGGAGCCGACGGCGGCCTGCAGCCCAAGCAACATCAATGCCTGCAAGGCGGAAGCTGCGCAGGGTGGCAGCTCGACCTACATCGAATCCACCGGGCAGTTTGCTCCCACACTACGTACCCCATACCTGATTGAGGGCGCAGGTGGATTTGACCAGCAGCTTGGCCGTCATGGCACGCTCTCGGTGAATTACATCCACTCGCAGGGTGTTCACCAGCTTGCACAGCAAAACATCGCCTGCCCGGTGAACTTCAATCCGGCGACGGACACCTGCTCCCCGGATCTCGTCACCAACGAGTACTTCTCCGAGGGCTACTTCAAGCAGGATCAGCTCTTCTTTAATGGCCGAGTCCAAACCTCCAAGCGCATCTCGCTGTTCGGCTTCTACGGCCTGAACTTCGCCAAGGGCGACAGCTCCGGCGCAGGCAGCGCGCTCACCATTCCCTACAACATCAAGGCGGACTTCGGGCGCACCACCTTTGACACGCGCCAACGCCTGTTCCTGGGCGGCTCCGTGACGCTGCCCTGGCTGATCCAGTTCAGCCCCTTCGCCATCGCGCAGAGCGGCAATCCTTACAACGTCACGCTCGGCACCGATCCGCTGCAGGACAGCTACTTCAACGAGCGGCCGAACGTCGTGCCCATGAGCATGGCCAACGGATCGAGCATTCTTGCCATCCCGAGTTGCGGTCTCGCCTTTGCGGCGCCGGGGATCGTCCCCGGTAC